>NZ_JBHVQS010000007.1:0-265829 GCF_042886435.1 Streptomyces sp. NPDC058000 | reverse complement strand
GCGCGGGGGGGCGGCCCGCCCGGGGGCCGCCCCGGGGGCCGCCCCGGCTCAACTGGCTGGCGCCCACGGCCCCCCAGGGCGCCCCCACCAAAACCCCCCCGGCGCCCCACCCACCGGCGCGGCCCCGGCGGCTTGTCGCCCGGTGTCAGAAGACCGACTCGGCCTCGTCCATGCGGTCCTCCGGGACCCGCTTGAGCTCGGTGATCGCGTCGGCCAGCGGGGTCATGACGATGTCCGTGCCGCGCAGCGCGGTCATCCTGCCGTACTCGCCGCGGTGGGCGGCCTCGACGGCGTGCCAGCCGAAGCGGGTGGCCAGCACCCGGTCGTAGGCGGTGGGGGTGCCGCCGCGCTGGACGTGGCCGAGGATGACCGGGCGGGCCTCCTTGCCCAGGCGCCGCTCCAGTTCGCGGGCGAGTGCGGTGCCGATGCCGGAGAACCGCTCGTGGCCGAACTGGTCGATGGCGCCCTTCTTGTAGTCCATGGTGCCGGCGAGTGGATGGGCCCCCTCGGCGACGCAGACCACGGCGAACTTCTTGCCCCGGGCGAACCGCTCCTCGACCATCTTCACCAGGTCGTTGACGTCGAACTCGCGCTCCGGCAGGCAGATGCCGTGGGCGCCGCCGGCCATCCCGGACTCCAGCGCGATCCAGCCCGCGTGCCGGCCCATGACCTCGACGACCATCACCCGCTGGTGCGATTCGGCGGTGGTCTTGAGGCGGTCGATGGCCTCGGTGGCCACGCCGACGGCGGTGTCGAAGCCGAAGGTGCGGTCGGTGGAGGAGATGTCGTTGTCGATGGTCTTGGGGACGCCGACGACCGGCATACCGGCGTCGGCGAGCATCCGCGCCGCGGTCAGCGTGCCCTCGCCACCGATCGGGATCAGGACGTCTATCCCGTACTCGCGGGAGAAGTCCTTGGCGCTCTCGCACGCCTCGCGCAGCCGGGCGCGCTCCAGGCGGGCGGAGCCGAGGATGGTGCCGCCGCGGGCGAGGATGCCGCTGACCGCGTCCAGGTCGAGTTTGCGGAAGCGGCCGTCGAGCAGACCCTTGAAGCCGTCCTCGAAGCCGATGACCTCGTCTCCGTGGCCGGTGAGGGCGCGGTGGACGACGGACCGGATCACAGCATTCAGGCCGGGACAGTCGCCGCCTGCGGTGAGGACTCCGATACGCATCGTGCTGTGTCTCCTGTGCTCGCTGTCGGTTCTTGTGAGCCGGTCCGATTGTTTCACGTGTTCCGCGGTCCACCCCCGGGCCCGGCCGCACACACGGGGCCACCCCCACTGTCCCCGCCCTCGACGCCACAGGGAAACTGGGAGAGCGGCTTATCGATCCGCGCAGGTATTGTCAAGAGGGGCAAGCCCACAATAACGGGTAATTTTGACCTTGTGAGCAGGGAAAACCCGCGAGCACGGACCCTCGCGGCCATCGACATGGACGGAGAGCACGCGTGACGCGCAGCGTGTACGTGACCGGTATCGACCGCGGCGACGGACGCCAGGTCATCGAGCTGGGAGTCATGGAGCTCCTGACCCGCCACGTCGACCGGGTGGGGGTCTTCCGCCCACTGGTCCACGACGGGCCCGACCGGCTGTTCGAGTTGCTGCGGGCCCGCTACCGCCTCACCCAGCCCGCCGACTCCGTCTACGGCATCGGCTACGCGGAGGCCGCCGCCCTCCAGGCCGAGCGCGGCACCGACGAGCTGGTCTCCCGCCTCGTCGACCGCTTCCACGAGGTGGCCCGGCAGTACGAGTACGTCCTCGTCCTCGGCTCGGACTACGCCGACACCAGCCTCCCGGACGAGCTGGCGCTCAACGCCCGGCTGGCCAACGAGTTCGGCGCCGCGGTGATACCCGTCGTCGGCGGCCAGGGCCAGGAGGCCGAGTCGGTCCGCGCCGAGGCCCGCAACGCCTACCGCGCCTACACCTCGCTGGGCTGCGACGTCGTCGCGCTGGTCGTCAACCGCGTCGCGCCCGAGCAGCGCACGGCCGTCGTGGAGCGGCTCGCCGCCCGCCTGCCGGTGCCCTGCTACGCGCTCCCCGAGGACGGCGCGCTCTCCGCGCCGACCGTCGGCCAGATCGTGCAGGCGCTGGGCGCCGAGATCCTGCTCGGCGACGATTCCGGGCTCGCCCGGGACGCCCGGGACTTCGTCTTCGGCGGCGCGATGCTGCCGACCTTCCTCAAGGCGCTCACCCCCGGCTGCATGGTGATCACCCCCGGGGACCGCGCCGACCTGGTGATCGGCTCGCTCGCCGCGCACAGCGCCGGCGCCCCGCCGATCGCCGGTGTGGTCCTCACCCTCGACGAGCGGCCCGGCCCCGACATCATGGCGCTGGCCGCCCGCCTGGCGCCCGGCACCCCGGTCGTCTCGGTCCCCGGCGGCTCCTTCCCGACCGCCGCCGAACTGTTCGCCGTCGAGGGCAAGCTGAACGCCGCCTCGCCGCGCAAGGCGGAGACCGCGCTCGGCCTCTTCGAGCGGCATGTGAACACCTCCGAACTGACCGACCGGATCTCGGTCGCCCGCTCCGGCCGGGTCACCCCGATGATGTTCGAGCACGAGCTGATCGAGCGGTCCCGCACCGGTCGCCGCCGGGTCGTCCTCCCCGAGGGCACCGAGGAGCGGGTGCTGCGCGCCGCCGACGTGCTGCTGCGCCGCGACGTCTGCGACCTGACGCTGCTGGGCGAGGAGGAGGCGATCCGCAAGCGCGCCGCCGACCTCGCGATCGACCTGGCGGACGCCCAGATCATCGACCCGCAGACCTCCGCGCTGCGCGAGCGGTTCGCCGAGCTGTACGCCACACTCCGCTCCCACAAGGGCGTCAGCTACGAGCTGGCCTACGACGTGGTCGCCGACGTCTCCTACTTCGGCACGCTGATGGTGCAGGAGGGCCTGGCCGACGGCATGGTCTCCGGTGCGGTGCACTCCACCGCCGCCACCATCCGACCGGCCTTCGAGATCATCAAGACCAAGCCGGGCGCCCAGATCGTCTCGTCGGTGTTCTTCATGTGCCTGGCCGACCGGGTGCTGGTCTACGGCGACTGCGCGGTCAACCCGGACCCGAACGCCGAGCAGCTGGCCGACATCGCCATCCAGTCCGCCACCACCGCCGCCCGGTTCGGCGTGGAGCCGCGGATCGCGATGCTGTCGTACTCCACCGGAACCTCCGGCTCCGGCGTCGACGTCGACAAGGTGCGCAAGGCCACCGAGCTGGTCCGCGAGCGGCGCCCGGACCTGCTGGTGGAGGGCCCGATCCAGTACGACGCGGCGGTGGACACGGCGGTCGCCGCGACCAAGCTGCCGGAGTCCGAGGTCGCCGGCCGGGCCACCGTGCTGATCTTCCCGGACCTCAACACCGGCAACAACACCTACAAGGCCGTCCAGCGCTCCGCCGGCGCGGTGGCGGTCGGCCCGGTCCTCCAGGGTCTGCGCAAGCCGGTCAACGACCTCTCGCGCGGCGCCCTCGTGCAGGACATCGTCAACACCGTCGCCATCACCGCGATCCAGGCCCAGGGCGCCCAGCCCGGCGCCGGACCCACCGCCTGACCCCTCCCCCCACCGGAAAGCCCCTTCATGACTGCCAACGCCACCCGCGTCCTCGTCCTCAACTCCGGCTCCTCGTCGCTGAAGTACCAGCTCCTCGACATGGGCGACGCCCGCTCGGACCACGGCTCCGGCGCGCGCCGGCTTGCCGTCGGCCTGGTGGAGCGGATCGGTGAGGCGACCTCGCGCCTGGCTCACACCCCGCTGGCCACCGGCGGCACCACCCGCGAGACCACCGGCCCGATAGTCGACCACCAGGCCGCGCTGAAGGCGGTGGCCGAGGAGCTGGCCGCCGACGGGCTCGGGCTGGACTCCCCGGAGCTGGCCGCGATCGGGCACCGGGTGGTGCACGGCGGTCTGAAGTTCACCGTGCCGACCGTCATCGACGAGGTGGTGCTCAAGGAGATCGAGCGGCTGGTACCGGTCGCCCCGCTGCACAACCCGGCGAACATCACCGGCATCCGCACCGCGCAGGCGCTCCGCCCCGACCTCCCGCAGGTCGCGGTCTTCGACACCGCCTTCCACACCACGATGCCGGAGTCCGCGGCCCGCTACGCCATCGACGTGGCGACCGCCGACGCGCACCGCATCCGCCGCTACGGCTTCCACGGCACCTCGCACGCCTACGTCTCCCGCCGCACCGCGGAGCTGCTCGGCAAGGCGCCGGAAGAGGTCAATGTGATCGTGCTGCACCTGGGCAACGGCGCCTCCGCGTCCGCCGTCCGGGGCGGCCGGTGCGTGGACACGTCCATGGGCCTGACGCCGCTGGAGGGCCTGGTCATGGGCACCCGCTCCGGTGACATCGACGCCGCGGTGACCTTCCACCTCAAGCGGGTGGCCGGGATGTCCGCGGACGAGATCGACGAGCTGCTCAACAAGAAGAGCGGCCTGATCGGGCTGTGCGGCGACAACGACATGCGGGAGATCCGCCGCCGGATCGACGAGGGGGACGAGCGCGCCGCGCTCGCCTTCGACATCTACGTCCACCGGCTGAAGAAGTACATCGGCGCCTACACCGCCGTCCTCGGCAAGGTCGACGCGGTGGCCTTCACCGCGGGCGTCGGCGAGAACGCCGCCCCGGTCCGTGCCGCCGCCATCGCCGGCCTGGAGGAGCTGGGCATGGCGGTGGACGCCTCGCTCAACGCCGTACGGTCCGACGAGCCGCGGCTGATCTCGCCCGAGTACGCCCGGGTCGCGGTCGCCGTGGTCCCCACCGACGAGGAACTGGAGATCGCCCAGCAGACATACGCCCTGGTCACCGCCTAGACAGGCGCTGGCCCGCGAGTCCCGTAAGGGGATCCGCTCGCTCCGCTCGCGTCGCCTCGCCTCGTCTAAAGGGCCTTTGAAGCAGAGCGAAATATTCCGCTCCGAAACAAACCGATAGGATCGAGACATGCGCCGTTCCAAAATCGTCTGCACCCTGGGCCCCGCCGTCGACTCCTACGAGAAGCTGAAGACGCTGATCGAGGCCGGTATGAACGTGGCCCGTTTCAACATGAGCCACGGGACCCACTCGGAGCACGAGGAGCGGTACCACCGTCTCCGCAAGGCCGCCGAGGAGACCGGCCGCGCCGTCGGCGTGCTGGCCGACCTCCAGGGCCCCAAGATCCGTCTGGAGACCTTCGCCGAGGGCCCGGTCGAGCTGGTGCGCGGTGACGAGTTCGTCATCACCGCCGAGGATGTCCCCGGCGACAAGCACATCTGCGGCACCACCTACAAGGGCCTGCCCGGCGACGTCTCCAAGGGCGACCCGATCCTGATCAACGACGGCAACGTCGCCCTCCAGGTCGTCGAGATCGACGGCCCGCGGGTGCGCACCATCGTCATCGAGGGCGGGGTCATCTCCGACCACAAGGGCATCAACCTGCCCGGCGCCGCGGTCAACGTCCCGGCGCTGTCCGAGAAGGACATCGAGGACCTCAAGTTCGCCCTGCACATGGGCTGCGACATGGTCGCGCTGTCCTTCGTGCGGGACGCCAAGGACGTCCAGGACGTGCACCGCGTCATGGACGAGGTGGGCCGCCGGGTCCCGGTCATCGCCAAGGTCGAGAAGCCGCAGGCGGTCGCCAACATGCAGGAGGTCGTGATGGCCTTCGACGCGGTGATGGTGGCCCGTGGCGACCTGGCGGTGGAGTACCCGCTGGAGAAGGTCCCGATGGTGCAGAAGCGCCTGGTGGAGATGTGCCGCCGGAACGCCAAGCCGGTGATCGTCGCGACCCAGATGATGGAGTCGATGATCACCAACTCCCGGCCGACCCGCGCCGAGGCGTCCGACGTCGCCAACGCGATCCTCGACGGTGCCGACGCGGTGATGCTCTCCGCGGAGTCCTCGGTCGGCCAGTACCCGATCGAGACCGTCAAGACCATGTCGAAGATCGTCGAGGCGGCCGAGGAGGAGCTGCTCTCCAAGGGCCTCCAGCCGCTGGTCCCCGGCAAGAAGCCGCGGACGCAGGGCGGTGCGGTGGCCCGCGCGGCCTGCGAGATGGCCGACTTCCTCGACGGCAAGGCGCTGGTGGCGTTCACCAAGTCCGGTGACACCGCCCGCCGGCTCTCCCGTTATCGCGCCGCCCAGCCGATCCTGGCCTTCACCACCGACGTCGCCACCCGCAACCAGCTCACCCTGAGCTGGGGCGTGGACTCCTTCGTCGTGCCGCACGTCGACAACACCGACGCGATGGTGGACCTGGTCGACGCCGAGCTGCTCAAGCTCAAGCGGTACAACCCGGCCGACACCATGATCATCACCGCCGGTTCGCCCCCCGGCGTCCCCGGCACCACCAACATGGTCCGGGTGCACCACCTCGGCGGCGCACGCGCCTGACGCGCCGCCCCGTCACGCACGAACGGCGGTGGGCCGCCCCCTGATGAGGGGGCGGCCCACCGCCGTTTCCGCGGCTCCCGGAGAGCTCGGGCCGGCGCCGGCCGGCTCAGTTCTCGATGGACACGTTCATGCCCGGGACGTGGAGGTTTCCGCCGAACTGGCCCGCCTGGTCCAGCTTCACCTTGCTGAAGTAGGCGTACGGGACGTTGATCGGCGGCGGGTGCTCCGGGTCGAAGACGATCGGGATCAGCCCGAAGAGGTTGCCCTGGAGCCGCTCGGTGTACAGCGTCACCTTGCCGCCGCGGATGGTGGACGTGGAGCCCGGGGTCGACCGCACGTGGTAGTGCTTGCCGGTCGCCGCATCGTCGACGATCTGGTGCAGGTCGCCGATGTCGATGCTGTCCGCGGTGAACTTCAGGACCTGCTTGGTGTGGCCGCTCTGCGTCGTGACGTTGACGACGCCCTCGTAGTTCAGGCCGCGCAGGGTCAGCCCGGTGGACTCCAGGTGCCACGGGAGATCCGGCAGGGTGGCGGGTGTCTGCTCGTTCTTGCCCGCCTGCTTGTTCTCGACGACGCAGGGGTACCCCGGCTTGCCGCTGGCGTCCTTGCCGTCCAGGCCGCCGCCGGGCAGGGCGTTGTCGACCGTGCCGACGGCGCCGTGCACGGTGTCGTTGACCGCCTTCGACGGGTTCTTGAGCGCATCGCCGACCGGCTTGGTGACCTCGTCCAGGCCGGGCCCGGAGCCCTGTGAGGACGAGCCCTTGGTCGACGGGTCCGGCGACGGCGTCTTGGTGGCGGACGCGGACGGCGAGGGGCTCGGCGAGGCCGTCGGCTCCTCGGACTTCTTGTGTACGCCGAAGAGGCCGCCGAGCGCATCGCCGATACCGCCCAGCAGTCCGCCGTCGTCCTTCTTCTCCGGCGAGGCGGAGGGCGACGGGGTCGCGGAGGCGGACGGATCCGCGGACGGCGTGGCGGTGCTCGCGTCCTTGCCGGCCGAGGGCGACGGCGAGGCGGACGGATCCGCGGACGGCTTGGCGTCCTTGGCTGCGCCCTGGCCTGCGGCCTTGCCGGCGTCCTTGCTGTCCTTGGCCTTGGCGTCCTTGTTGTCCTTGGCCTTGCCGTCCTGGCCGGACGTGTCCGGGACGGTGACGCAGGGGCCGTTCCTGAAGGGGCTCTCCGGCGGCGCCGGCTTGGCGATCGCCATCTGGGGCGTCAGCCCCATGCCCATGAGGACGGCGGACGGCATCGCCGCGATGGCGATCGCCTTGCCCGCGGGCACGTGCAGGCGGGTCAACAGCGGCTTTCTGGGCGCTGCGTGCCTCGGCCCGTTTCTCGCCCCGGCGGCTGCGGTCTCTTCCGGCAGCTCGTCACCCGGCACGGTGCCTCCCGTTCCTTCCGTTGGTCGGGCTCGTTCCTGACAAGTTGTCCAGTCCGTTGCCCAACCCGGGACCACCGACCGCCGGAGCGGGGTTGGTGGCGATCACCGGTCCGACGATGCGGTCCGGCTCACCGGGCTCGTCCGCGCTCTGCGCGGGCTTGCCCGGCGCCCAGGAGACGCCCAGCGCACCACCCATCAGCCCCAGCAGGAAGCCGACCAGGAAGGCGCCGAAGTTCGAGACGACCAGCGAGACCAGCGCGAGCAGGATCGCCGCGACACCGGCGAAGACCCGCGAGACCGGCTGGAACCACATGGTCAGGCCGAGCACCACCAGCAGGACGCCGATGATCAGCGAACCGGCACCGGCCGTGGTCGCCATGCGGACCGTGAGGGAACCGATGGTGAGGTTCGCGTAGGGGATGTACATGATCGGGACGCCGGACAGGAGGGTCAGCAGACCACCCCAGAACGGGCGTTGCCCCCGCCATTCCCGGAACGCGTGCCGCTTCCGGCCGAGGGTCTCGTTCAGCTGTGGTCGTGCTGCGCTCATGCGCCAGCCTCCCTACGGTCGCCGGGCCCGCATCCGCGCCGCGCGTACCTGTCGATGACGTTCCCCCAGCCTCCGGCCGGGAAGTCCCCCATGCTCCGCTCGCTCATGTCGTCCGGCTCCTCGGGACTGGCAAATCGGTGGTTCTGTGGGTACTTCCAGCGCTACCCGGCGTACGGGTACGGGAACGGCTCACGCCGTGCAGCTCAAGCCCCGCACCCGCACGCTCAGTGCGTCAGTAGCACTCGCTCTTGCCCTTGGTGACGCTCATCTTGAGGCCACTGAGCTTGAAGGTGCCGGCCGTGGTGGCCCAGGCACGCTGCTTGACGTGGGTCAGCGTGGCCGAGTCGGCTTCCTGGGCGAAGGAGCCGGGGTCGGCCTTGTCGCCCTTCTTGATGCCGGGGCCCTTGGACGAGGACCCCGCGGCAACACCGATGTTGATGTTGTTGAAGGTCGCGTCCGCGTTCAGCTGATCGAGGTCGATGTAGAGGTTCTTGGCCTCCACCGGCGTGTTGCCACCGCCGGCCTGGAGCTTCATCGACACGTCGCCGAAGACCGGGACCGGCACGACGACGGACTGGCACAGGTTGTGGATCTTGGCGTTGGTGAACGCCGAGACCGCCACCGGGACGTTCTTGCCGTCCTTCTGGGCGTCAACCGAGCCGTACTGGATAAAGCCCTCGGCGTCCAGCCGGTCCGTGCTCACCTTGAACTGCTGGCCGGACACGCTGAACGACGCCGCAAGGGCACCCTGCGAAAGGGCGACACCGATCGCGGCGGTGGCCGCGACGCTCGGCACCATGACGACGGCGAACCGCTTCCATCTGGTCCCGCCACGAGTCAGGGACTCCATGACATTCCTCCTTCTCGGACGTACATCTCCGGTGCGCGCCGCCTCGGTTGGCGGCAGCCGCACCTGGGATGGGAGAAGTGCTACGTCCTCGGGAAGGAGAGCGCCCGTCTCGGAGGCACAGTGTGTTTCCGAATACCGGCGATCACCCCCGAGCGACAACCACTGGCCACGCTCTCGCGCAACCTCACCGGACAGGCTCTGCCGAACGGCAAAGACCCCCCTGTCCAGGGCCGGCGCCACTGCCGCCGACCCACTCGGTGGGGACCCAAGTACCCCGCGGCGCCAACCGGATGCCGGGCTGCGGGAATGGACCGAGCGTGGCCGATCGTCGTGCATTCCCGGCCGCCGCACAAGGCCCTCATTACTTGCGGGTAACGGGCGGGTAACTGCGCCGCGACACACGGAGATCATCCGGGCACGCAGTGTCGTCACTGACGATGACCGAACAAGGGGTAATTCGGTACAGAAGCCGGCAAGTTGGTCGCTTGGACTTACTCCAAGTAACAGCGGCCACCTTTACCAAGTTTCGGTAAAGCGTGGCCGCCGTTCCGTTTGCCGGACGTGCTCGCGGGAGTCGCCGCGGGGCAGATCCGGGCAGGACGGATATCTGCCGGGAAAGCGCCGGAGGTGAGGGAAAGTCGGCGCGTAGCGCCGACTTCTGGGGGTGGAGGTCGGGTGGCGGGAGGGAGACTCGCCTCAGAACAGGACGCGGGCCAGCGCGGTGCGCGCCTTCGTCACCCGCGGGTCGTCCGTGCCGATCACCTCGAACAGCTCCAGCAGCCGCAGCCGCGCGGCCTCCCGGTCCGCACCGGCCGTCCGCTGCACGGTGTCGACCAGCCGACCGAAGGCGTCCTCGACGTGACCGCCCACCAGGTCCAGGTCCGCGGCCCTGATCTGCGCCGGGACGTCGGTCGGACGGTCCGCGGCCTCCTGCCGGACCGCCTGCGGGTCCAGGTCCTGCACCCGCTGGAGGAGTTCGGCCTGGGCCAGCCCGAGCTTGGCCTCCGGGTTGGTCGGATCGTCGGCGAGGACGTTCTGGTAGGAACGGATGGCGCCGCCGAGGTCACCGGCGTCCAGCGCGTCGGCCGCCGCGGTCAGCGCCGCGTCGTACG
This sequence comes from Streptomyces sp. NPDC058000, assembly GCF_042886435.1. Taxonomy (NCBI): domain Bacteria; kingdom Bacillati; phylum Actinomycetota; class Actinomycetes; order Kitasatosporales; family Streptomycetaceae; genus Streptomyces; species Streptomyces sp. NPDC058000. The sequence continues at coordinate 255,581 of NZ_JBHVQS010000007.1, read as the reverse complement.
GACCGACCGGCTGCGACGCCTCGGCCTCGGCCGGCTCGGCCGCCGTCGGGTCGACCGGCGCGCCCACGATGCCGAACTGCTGCTCGGCGACCTGCACCAGCTGGTCCAGCACCTGGCGGAGCTGCGCCTCGGGGACCGCCCCCTGGAAGAGCGGGATCGGCTGGCCCGCGACCACCGCGAAGACCGCCGGGATGCCCTGCACCCCGAACTGCTGGAACAGCATCTGGTTGCTGTCGACGTCGATCTTGGCGAGGACGAACTTGCCGGCGTACTCCGCCGCGAGGTTCTCCAACAGCGGCCCGAGCTGCTTGCACGGCTCGCACCACTCGGCCCAGAAGTCGATGACGACCGGGACCTCGGCGGAACGCTGGAGGATGTCCTCCTGGAACCCCGCCTCGTCGACGTCGAACACCAGGCGGGTGGCGCCGGCCGGCGCCACGCCCGTACGGGCGGCCTCGGCGCGTGCCTGCTCGGCCTTCTGCTTCGCTTCCCCGGCCGCCTTCACCGCGGCGAGGTCGACGACTCCACTCATGGACATGTTGCGTGGCTGCATGGGTCCATCCTCCCCCCTGAGCGACCGGTTCCGGAAAGCGATCCGGAAAGCGGGCCCGCGCCCCGCCGGTACACCCCGCTGGAATGCGGTGCGCCCCCGAGGTTCCGGTGCCCGTCAGCGGCCCCGAAGGGCCTTGTGTGCGCGGCCGTGGGTCCCCACCCACGGCCAGTGGTCATCGCTCTTTCGCTACGGGTCGTAGCGTAACTCGGGGCCTCCCCCACCCGGCAACCACTTCCCGCCGGTCGCCGGGTGATCTCCCTCACGGATCACGCCGCCGCACCGGGGCCCGATCCCCTACCGGCCGGTATGGTCGCCGGCATGCAGCAGTCCGCCCACCCCCCGAAGGGCCGCCCGGGCCGCCCCCGCAGCGTCGAGACCGATCGCGCGATCCTCGACGCCACCCGCGCCGCGCTGGTCGACGTGGGCTGGGGCGGACTCACCATGGGCGAGGTCGCCACCCGCGCCGGGGTCGCCAAGACCACCCTCTACCGCCGCTGGGCCAACAAGAGCGAACTGGTCGTGGACGCCGTCGCGGTCCTCTTCGACGAGTTGGAACTCCCCGACCGGGGCTGCCTGAAGTCCGACATCGAGGGGGTGGTGCTCCAGTTCGGCGCGCTACTGGCCCGGCCCGAGACCAAGACCGCGCTGATGGCGGTGGTCGCCGAGTCCACCACCGACGACGCACTGCGCGAGCGGATCCGCTCGGCGATCGTCGAGCGGCAGAAGCGGCTGGTGCTGCTGGGCCGTTCGCGGGCGCAGGAACGCGGCGAACTGCCGCCGGACGCCGGCGGACCCGAGGGCGAACGGGCCGCCGAGTGCACCGTCGGACTGATCTTCGACGTGATCGCCGGGGCCGTGGTGCACCGGCTGCTGGTGAGCGCGGAGCCGGTGGACGCCGGCTGGGCCCGGCAGTTCACCACTCTGTTGCTGGCGGGCCTGCCGGGCCTGGAGTAGCCGGTTCCGGGCGCCCGTTCAGACCTGGTAGCGCTCCGCCCGGAACAGGTGCACATGCTCCGCCACCCATTCCGAGGTCCGCGCCAGCCCCTCCTTGAGGGTGACCTGCGGCTCCCACGAAGCCCACTGGCGGGCCCGGGAGTTGTCCGACAGCAGCCGTTCCACCTCGCTGCCGGAGGGCCGCAGCCGCTCGGCGTCCACCACCACCTCCGCGTCCCGTCCGGAGGCCGCGATCAGTGCCTGGGCCAGCGCCCCGATGGCGATCTCCTGGCCGCTGCCGAGGTTGACGACCTGGCCCACCGCCCGGTCGCAGTCGGCCAGCGCCAGGAACCCGGCCGCGGTGTCGGTGACGTAGGTGAAGTCCCGGGTCGGGGTGAGCGAACCGAGCTTGATCTGCCGGGCGCCGGCGTGCAGTTGGGCCAGGATCGTCGGGATCACCGCGCGGGCCGACTGCCGGGGCCCGTAGGTGTTGAAGGGCCGCACCACCGTCACCGGCAGTTCGAAGGCGTGCCAGTGCGACAGCGCCATCATGTCCGCGCCGATCTTCGAGGCGGAGTACGGCGACTGCGGCTGGAGCGGGTGGTCCTCGCCGATCGGCGCGGTCAGCGCGGTCCCGTACACCTCGCTGGTGGAGGTGTGCACCATCCGCCGCACGCCGTGCCGGCGGCACGCCTCCGCGACGTTCTCGGTGCCCACCACATTGGTCTGCACGTAGGCGCCCGGCGAGTCGTAGCTGTACGGGATGCCGATCAGCGCGGCCAGGTGGAAGACGGTGTCGCAGCCGGCGACGGCGTCCATCACCCGGCCGGCGTCCCGGACATCACCGGCGAGCATCTCGACCGGACTGCCCGGCGCCAGATAGCGGGCCAGGTTCCCCTTCTCCGCGTACGGCTTGTAGTGGACGAAGGCGCGCACCTCGGCGCCCGCCTCGACCAGCAGGTCGACCAGGGTCGAGCCGATGAACCCCTCGGCGCCGGTGACCAGGACCTTCCGTCCGGCCCACGACCGGGACGCGGTGCTGCTCGTGCTCATGCTGACTCCTTCTGGGTGGTGACGAGGTGGTGGGGGTGGCCGGCCAGCGCCAGGGTCCGGGCGGCCAGCAGGTCGGCGGCCCGGGCGTGCGTCCCGGGGTCGGCCGCCGCGCCCATCGCGGCCAGCCGGGCCGGATCGGCCAGCAGCGGGGTGACCAGCGCGTCCAGCCGCTCGGCGGTGACCTCCGCGTCGGGCAGCAGCAGGCCCGCCCCGGCGTCGGAGAGCACCCGGGCGTTGTGCGTCTGGTGGTCGCCGGGCGCGTGCGGGTACGGGACCAGGACGGCCGGCATGCCGATCGTGGCCAGTTCGGCGACGGTCGCCGAACCGGCCCGGCACAGCACCAGGTCGGCCGCCGCGTAGGCCAGGTCCATCCGGTCCAGGTACGGCACCGCCGTGGCGACCGCGGCCCCGCCGTTGGCTTCGAGGGCGGCCCGGGTGGCGTCCAGCGCCGCCGGCCCGGTTTTGATCAGCAGCCTCAGACCGGTCCGCGTCAGGTAGCGGCCCGCGAGGCCGACGGTGGCCTCGGTGAGCCGGGCGGCGCCCAGGCTGCCGCCGTTGACCAGCAGCAGCCGCGCCTCCTCCGGGATCCCCAGGGCCCGGCGGGCGACCGTCCGCAGACCGGCCCGGTCGAGCGCGGCCAGCGGCCCGGACAGCGGCATCCCCACCGTCTCGGCCCGCTCGCCGCCCACCAGGTGGGCGCGGCTGCGGTCGAAGGCCAGGGCGATGTGCGGGGTGAGCCGGGCGGCGAACTTGTTGGCCCGGCCGGGCACCGCGTTGGATTCGTGGATCAGGCTCGGCAGCCCCGCCATCCGGGCCCCGACGATCACCGGGGCACTGGGGTAGCCGCCCATCCCGACGGCGACCTGGGCGCCCTGGGCCCGCAGGATCGCCCGGCACTGGGCGCCCGAACGCAGCAGCGCGGCCGGCAGCAGGTAGCGCCGGGCGCCCAGCGCCGGGTCGAAGGGGATCATGTCGACGGTGTGCAGCGGATAGCCGGCCTGCGGGATCAGCCGCGTCTCCAGTCCGCGGTCGGTCCCCACGAAGGAGATCACCGCGTCCGGTACGGCCCGACGCAGCGCGTCGGCGAGGGCGAGTCCGGGATAGATGTGGCCGCCGGTGCCGCCCGCACCGATCACGACCGAGAGTGGTGTGCGCATGGCCGCCACGCTCGTCCGCCGCCTTAAGAACGTTCTAAGACGCCGTTTGGGAGCCTGGTGCCATGACCGCACGCCCCGCACCCGCACCCGCCCCCGGGAACACCCCGCCGGCCCCCGCCCCCCGGATCCTGGTCGTCGACGACGAACCGGAGGTCCGCGCCGCCGTTTCGGACGGGCTCGCCGTCGAGGGCTACGCGGTCCGCGGCGCCGCCGACGGCCTGGCCGCGCTCTCCGAGGTCGCCACCTGGCAGCCGGACGCGCTGGTCCTGGACGTGATGATGCCGGTACTGGACGGCCTGGCGGTCTGCCGCCGGCTGCGCGCCCTCGACGACCGCACCCCGATCCTGGTGCTGACCGCCCTGGACTCGGTCAGCGACCGGGTCGACGGCCTGGACGCCGGCGCCGACGACTACCTCGTCAAGCCGTTCGCCCTGGACGAGTTGATCGCCCGGGTCCGGGCCCTGCTCCGGCGGGCCGCGGCCGCCGCCACCGCCGATTCCCGGCTGGCCTTCGCCGACCTGGTCGTCGATCCCGCCACCCGCAGCGGCTACCGCGGCGGGCGCCCGCTGGAGTTCAGCCGCACCGAGTACGCGCTGCTGGAACTGCTGCTCCAGCACCCCGGCCAGGTGCTGCCGCGGGAGACGATCCTGGAGCGGGTCTGGGGCCGCGACTTCGGCCCGGACTCCAACTCCCTGGCCGTCTACATCGGCTATCTGCGCCGCAAGTTGGAGGCCGACGGCGAGCCCCGGCTCGTCCACACCGTGCACGGCGTCGGCTACCGCCTGGACCGGCCGGAGGGCACATGAGCGGGACCGCACGCAACGCGCGCAACGGGGACGGCGGGCGCCTCGTGCGCAACTGCCGGCCCGGTGCGGGCGCGGGCGCGGGCGGGCGAAGCGGGTGCGCGGCATGACCGGCCGGCGCCGCCTGGGCGGCCGCTGGGTCCGCCGCCGCCCCCTGCGCACCCGGCTGGCGCTGGCCGCGTCCGCCGCGGTGGCACTGGTCGCGGTGGGCGTCTGCGCGGCCGCGTTCCTCATCCTGCGGGTGCAGATGACCCGTCAGCTCGACCTCAACCTGGCGCAGACCGCCACCCAACTCGCCCAGCGCATGCGGAACTGGGGCCCGACCCCGGGCGACACCTCCTGCCGCTACCAGGCCGTCCCCTGCGTCCAGCTCATCCCCGCCGACCCGGCCCGGGACGCCCGCGGCAGCACCGCCCTGCCGGTCTCCCCGGCCACCCGCGAGGTGGCCACCGGCCGCCACGCGCCCTACTACACCAACCTCACCGTCGCCGGGTACCCGGTGCGGATGTACACCTCCCGCCTGCACGGCAAGGACGAGGCACTCCAGGTCGCCCTGCGCTCCGACACCGTCGAACGCGGGGTGCGCCAGGCCGCCTGGGCGCTGACCGCGGTCGGCGGCACGGGCGTCCTGCTGGCCGCCGGCCTCGGCTACTGGGTCTCCCGTACGGGCCTGGCCCCGGTCGCCCGGCTGACCGCCACCGCGGAACGGATCGCCACCACCCGCGACCCCCGGCACCGCATCGACCTCCCGGCCGGGCCCGCGGCCCACGAGGACGAGATCACCCGGCTCGCCGCCAGCTTCAACACCATGCTCGGTGAACTGGAGCAGTCCGTCACCGCCCAGCGCCGCCTGGTCGCCGACGCCTCCCACGAACTGCGCACCCCGCTCACCGCACTCCGCACCAACGCCGAACTCCTCGCCCGCGCGGATCGCCTGACGGAGGGTCAACGCGACCGGGCGGCGGGGGCGCTGGCCCGTCAGCTCCGCGAGGTCACCACCCTCGTCAACGACCTCATCGAGCTCGCCCGCGACGAGGAACCCCGGCCGCTGCTCGAACAGGTCCGCCCGGCCGCGCTCCTGGAGCACGCGGTGGCCGCGGCCCGCGAGCACTGGCCGGAGGTCGCCTTCACCGCCCGGATCGCCCCCGAGGCGGCGGGCGTCACGCTCCCCGGCGTCCCCGCCCGGCTGACCCGGCTGCTGTCCAACCTCCTGGACAACGCCGCGAAGTTCTCCCCGCCCGGCGGCCCCGTCGAGACCGAACTCGACACCGTGGCGGGCGCGTTGCACCTCACCGTCCGCGACCACGGCCCCGGCATCGCCCCCGACGACCTGCCGCACGTCTTCGACCGCTTCTACCGCGCCCAGGCCGCCCGCGCCCTCCCCGGCTCGGGCCTCGGCCTGGCGATGGCCCGGCAGATCGCCCGCGCCCACGGCGCCGAACTCACCGCGGAACGGGCCCCGGGCGGCGGCGCGCTCTTCCGACTGCGGATGCCCGTCACCCCGCGGCGTCCCGAGGGGGCGGAGTGACGGCCGGCCGCAGGCGACGGGCCGCGTCAGAAGCCGGCCGGCTCGGTGTACGTCCCCCATTCGTCGCGGAGCACGCCGCAGATCTCGCCGAGGGTCGCCTCCGCGCGGACGGCGGCCAGCATCGGCTCGATCATGTTCCGGTCGCTCCGGGCCGCGGTCAGCATGTCCTTCAGCGCGGCCTCCACCCGGGCGTCGTCGCGGGCCGCCTTGCGCTCCGCGAGGACCCGCACCTGCTCCCGCTCGACCTCGTGGCTGACCCGGAGGATCTCCAGGTCGCCGGTGACCGAACCGTCGTGGCAGTTGACGCCGACGACCTTCTTGTCGCCCTTCTCCAGCGCCTGCTGGTAGCGGAACGCGGACTCGGCGATCTCGCCGGTGAACCAGCCGTCCTCGATCCCCCGCAGGATGCCGGAGGTGATCGGGCCGACCGGGTGCTGCCCGTCCGGCACGGCGCGCGCCCCGCGCTCCGTTATCTGCGTGAAGATCTTCTCGGCGTCCGCCTCGATGCGGTCGGTCAGCGCCTCGATGAACCACGAACCGCCCAGCGGGTCCGCGACGTTGGCGACCCCGGTCTCCTCCATCAACACCTGCTGCGTGCGGAGCGCGATCTCCGCCGCCTGCTCACTGGGCAGCGCCAGGGTCTCGTCCAGGGCGTTGGTGTGCAGCGAGTTGGTGCCGCCGAGCACCGCCGCCAGCGCCTCCACCGCGGTGCGGACGACGTTGTTGTACGGCTGCTGGGCGGTGAGCGAGACGCCGGCGGTCTGGGTGTGGAACCGCAGCCACTGCGCCTTCTCACTGCGGGCACCGTAGACGTCGCGCATCCAGCGGGCCCAGATCCGACGCGCGGCGCGGAACTTGGCGATCTCCTCGAAGAAGTCCAGATGGGCGTCGAAGAAGAACGACAGGCCGGGCGCGAAGGTGTCGACGTCCAGCCCGCGGGAGAGCCCCAGCTCGACGTAGCCGAAGCCGTCGGCGAGCGTGTACGCCAGCTCCTGGGCGGCCGTCGCGCCCGCCTCCCGGATGTGGTAGCCGGAGACCGACAGCGGCTTGTAGGCGGGGATGCCGTGCGCGCAGTGCTCCATCAGGTCGCCGATCAGCCGCAGGTGCGGCTCGGGCTGGAAGAGCCACTCCTTCTGCGCGATGTACTCCTTGAAGATGTCGGTCTGGAGGGTGCCGTTGAGCACCCCGGGGTCGACGCCCTGCCGCTCGGCGGCGACCAGGTACATGCAGAAGACCGGTACGGCGGGCCCGCTGATCGTCATGGACGTCGTGACGTCGCCCAGCGGGATGTCCTTGAACAGGACCTCCATGTCGGCCGCCGAATCGATGGCGACACCGCAGTGCCCGACCTCGCCGAGCGAGCGCGGGTCGTCGGAGTCGCGCCCCATCAGCGTCGGCATGTCGAACGCCACCGACAGGCCGCCGCCGCCGGCCTTGAGGATCATCTTGTAGCGCTCGTTGGTCTGCTCGGCGTTGCCGAAGCCGGCGAACTGGCGGATCGTCCAGGTCCGGCCGCGGTAGCCGGTGGGGTACAGGCCGCGCGTGAAGGGGTACTCCCCCGGCCATCCGATCCGCTCGAAGCCCTCGACGGCATCGCCGGGGCGCGGCCCGTACACCGGCTCGACGGGGTCGCCCGAGAGCGTGCTGAAGTCGGCCTCGCGCTTTCGGGCGGAGTCGTACCGGGCCTGCCAGCGGCGGCGGCCCTCTTCGATCGCGTCAGCGTCCATACCTTCAAATTTACTAGGACGTCCAACTATCTGTCGATGGGAGTCGGAGGGGAAACGTCCCTGATTCGCGGTGGGGGCTTCCCCTAAGGGTCGCGCTTTCCCCACCGGGGGGCTGCCCGACGCCCACGCGGCGAAACCCCCGACCGACAAACACCCGCTCGGCGAAACCCCCGGCGCCGCCGCGCCGCAAGCACAGCCGCGGACGGCACCCGCGGCACCCCGCACAAACGCGCCCCTCCCGCAACGGGAGAGGCGCGTGGGGTGAGGAACGGCACCGCAGCGGGCACCGTGGCAGGCCGTGGCCGGACCTGGTCGCCGGGGCGCGCAGCCGCCGGGCGCGGGGCCGGGCTGGTCGCCGGGCTGCCGTCAGACCTTGACCGGCTCCGGCGTGGCGTCCGCCAGCAGCGGCTCGACCTCGCGGACCACCTTGCGCTCCACGAAGAACGCGGCGGTCGGGATCGTCCCGGAGATCAGCACCCACAGCAGCTTGCCGAACGGCCAGCGCGCCTTGGAGCCCAGGTCGAAGGCGAAGACCAGATAGATGATGTAGAGGACACCGTGGACCTGGGCGACGACGAGCGTCAGGTCCTTCCCGATCCCGAAGCCGTACTTGAAAACCATGCAGGCGCAGAGCACGAGCAGCATCACAGCGGTGATGTAGGCCATCGCCCGGTATCGGGTCAGGACGCTTCGCTTCATGCCCCCGAGCGTAACCGCCCCTTCCGGGGCGATCTTCGCCACCCCCCGTTCCGCGGCGCGCCACCGGAAGACCCCCGTGGACCACCACGCGGACCTGCGGGAACGCGGTCAACTCGGCGTCATGGACACGCTCAGTCGTCCTTGAAGTCCGCCGCCGCCACCCGCAGCGGGCGCAGCAGCGCGAAGATCTCCGCGCACTCCTCGGCGTCGTACGCCCCGAGCCCGAAGTCCATCGCCATCAGGTCGCGGGTGGCCGCGTCGCACACCTCGCGCCCCTTCTCCGTGATGGACGCCAGGGTGCCCCGGCCGTCGTTCGGGTTGGGCCGCTTGGCGACCAGCCCCGACTTCACCAGCCGGTCGACGGTGTTGGTCACCGAGGTGGGGTGCACCATCAGGCGCTCGCCGATCTTCGACATCGGCAGTTCGCCCGCCTTGGAGAAGGTCAGCAGCACCAGCGCCTCATAGCGCGCGAAGGTCAGCCCGTACGGTTTGACCACCGCGTCCACCTCGGACAGCAGGATCTGCTGGGCCCGCATGATCGAGGTGATCGCGGCCATGGAGGGCACGGAGCCCCATCGCTGCTCCCAGAGTTCGTCGGCGCGTGCGATCGGGTCAAAGGCAAGGCTGAGCGGCTTCGGCACGCTTCCGACCCTACCCGGCGGTCATATGCTGGTCAGCCCTGTCTCAACTTTCGGTCTCATGAAGTGGTCCGCGCCCGCCGTCCGCTCCCCGCGCCCCCGAGCGCCGGACCTCGGCGATCACCACCAGGACGGCGACCGTGCCCACCACCCCCGCGGCCGGCATCACCACCGGCAGCGGCGCGTACTCGGCGGCCACTCCGGCCAGCCCCATCGCCAACCCCATGATCGTCATCCGGCCCGCCTGCATCACCGTCATCGCCTGCCCCAACAGCTCCTCGGGGACCGCGACGACGAACCACCGGTCCACCCCGAAGTTGTACGCGATGCCGGTGCCGGTCAGAACCAGCAACACCAGGGCCCACCCCCACGACGGCCGGGCGGCGAACCCCAGGGAGGGCAGCACCGTGAACACCCCCAGGGGGAACGTCAGTCGCGTCCGGACCCGCGCCCCGAGGAACGTCCCCACCAGGGTTTCGGCGACCACCGCCCCGACCGGCATCCCGCACATCAGCAGCCCCTGCCCGGCCGACCCGACCCCCAGCAGCCCCCCGTACGGGACGAGCAGCGCCTCGGGGACGACCACGACCGCCGGCGGGACCCAGCTGAGCAGCAGCAACGCCCGGATCCGCCGGTCGGCCAGCAGCCGCCGGGCGCCGGCCAACGAGGCGCCCAGCAGCGCGCCGACCGCCCGCCCCCGCGCCGGACGGGCCACGGTCCCCAGCCGCAGCAGCAGCGCCGAGGCGAGGAACGTCCCGGCGGTGATGCCGAGCACCGCGCCCGGCGGGACGGCGGCCAGCAGCAGCCCCCCGGCGGCGAACCCGGCCAACTGCGCCCCCTGGTTGACGATCCGGACCAGCGAGCGCCCCAGGACGAACAACTCGCCCTCGCCGAGGATCTCGCCGAGTGTCCCGGCCCGGGTGCCGGCGAAGACCGGCGCGACCGCCGCGATCAGGCAGCGCAACCCCAGCAGGACCGCCACCGGCGTTCCGGGCAGCACCATCGCCGCGGCCGCGCCCGCGCACACCGCGTCGCACAGCACCAGGACCCGGCGGGCCGGGTAGCGGTCGGCGACGGCCGACAACAGGGTGCCGCCGATGACGTACGGCAGCAGGCCGAGCGCGAACGTCAGCGCGCTGAGCAGCGGCGAGTCGGTCAGCCGGTAGACCAGGACGGAGAGCGCGAGCTCGCAGACCACCACGCCCAGGGAGGAGAGCAGGTGGGCGGCGAAGACGAAGCGGAATTCGGGGACGGCGAAGACGGCGCGGTAGCCGGCACCGGACGGCCCGGCGGCGTTGTCACGGCCGTCCGGTCCGTCCGGTCCGTCCGGTCCGAAGGCGGCGGGGCAGGCAGGAGCGGGGCCCGGCTGTGCGGGCCCGGAAGGCGTCGGCATGGCGTCAGGCTGCCGGGCACGCCCGGCGAGCCGTAGTGTTTCGGCGCCAGCCGAATCCTGGGGAGGGGAGGCCCGACGGTGCCGCTGGGGCTGCATTTCGGGGCGGACGATCTCCTGCGGATCCGGTTCGCGATCTCGCCGCTGTGCGAGACCCACGAGGCGCTGCGAACCCTGCGGCGCACCGACCGGCACGGCTACCACCTGCCGTGGCTGCGGCGGATGCGGGAGCGGATGGCGGAGCTGGACCTGTCGCCGCTGTGGCTGTTCATGCCGTCCTCGCGGCCCGGCTACACCCCCGATTTCCTGGGCCGGCCGCCGGACGTGCCCCTGGCGGACTTCGCGGCGGAACTGGCGTGTCTGCGGGCCACCGATCCGGCGCTGGCCCGGGCCGAGATGGCCAAGTCGCTGGCCTGTACGCCCGGGGCGGCACAGTCGCCGCGCGGCCGGGCGGCGCTGGCGGACCCGGCGCGGGCGGTGCAGGAACTGGCGGACGTCACCGAACGGGCCTGGGAGGCCCTGCTGGCGCCCGACTGGCCCCGACTGCGGGCGCTGCTGGAGGCGGAAATCGCCTACCGGTCGCACCAGTTGGCCGACGGTGGACTGCGCCGCCTGTTCACCGATCTGCATCCGCGGCTGTCCTGGTCGGACGACGGCACGCTGACCGTCCGCACCCGTACGGACTTCGCGCAGCTCCAGGACCTCGACGGGCGGGGAGTGCTGCTGCTGCCGAGCGTGTTCGTCTGGCCGGACGTGATCAGCGGCTTCGATCCGCCGTGGCAGCCGACGGTGATCTATCCGGCGCGCGGCATCGGCGGGCTGTGGCAGGAGCCGGTGGGCGGCCCGGCGCTGGCGCGGCTGCTGGGCGCCAACCGGGCCGCGGTACTGACGGCCCTGGACGCGCCGGCGACGACCTCGGCGCTGGCCCACCGACTCGGGTTGGCCGCCTCGTCGGTCTCGGTGCACCTGTCCGTGCTGCGCGAAGCCGGACTGCTGACCTCGCGCCGGCACGGACACCAAGTGCTCTACGAGCGGACGCCGCTGGGCATCGCCCTACAGGCCGGCGGCTGACGGCTGCGGCGGCCGGCCGCCGGCCGGACCGGTCAGGAAGCCTGCTCGCCCCGGGCCAGATGGCGCTCGACGGTCGCCACCTTCGAGGTGAGGCCGTCGGTGACGCCCGGCCGGATGTCGGCCTTCAGGACCAGCGAGACCCGCCCGGCGCGTGCCTCTACGGCGGCCACCGCGCGCTTGACGACGTCCATGACCTCGTCCCATTCGCCCTCGATGGAGGTGAACATGGCGTCGGTGCGGTTGGGCAGGCCGGACTCGCGGACGACCCGGACGGCGTCGGCGACGTACTCGCCGACGTCCTCGCCGACGCCCAGCGGGCTCACGGAGAAGGCGACGATCATGCGTTCACCGTGCCTTCCCGGCGGGCGCGGGCGGCGATCACACCGGCCGCCTCCTCGCGCTTGAGCACCTTGTCCGCGTACAGGCCGCCGAACGGCAGGACCGCGAGGAGGAAGAAGAACGCGACGCGCTTGAAGGGCCACTTGGTGCGGTTCCAGGCGTCCAGCAGCAGCACCACGAAGATGGTGAACAGGATGCCGTGCAGCAGGCCGAGCGGCATGACGAGCTTGTCGTAGCCCAGGAAGATCCGGAAACCCGTGCCGAATATCAGCAGCGCCGGGAAGGAGAGCGCCTCCGGGATGGATGCCAGGCGCAGTCGGTGCAGGGCAGCGGCGGTCTTGATGTCCACGGGAACCTCGTTCGGGCGGAGGGGGAGCGTCACAATGCTTGTGCAAGAGTTCACAAGCATTCGCCCCATTGTTACAGCCGCCCCGGCGATCACCGCGCCGGGGGCCGCCGGCGGGCCCGGACCGGGCGATCGAGCGGGCGGTGGGGGCGGGTGATCGGGATGGGCTCGGGGCGGGATCGGGGCGGGATCAGGGAAAGGTCAGGGACGGCTCCGGGACAAAAGCCCTGCCCCGGCCGGCCGCCGCCGACTACGGTCTGACGCGTGGCTCAGTTTCGGCTTCAGGGAAGCAAAGTGCTCGCCGTCGACCTCGCGGGCGACGCCGTAAAGGCGAAAAACGGTGCGATGGTCGCGTACGACGGCGAGATGTCCTTCAAGAAGATGACCGGCGGCGGCGAGGGACTGCGCGGCATGGTCACCCGGCGACTGACGGGTGAGCAGATGACCGTGATGGAGGTGAAGGGGCGGGGCACCTGCTACTTCGCCGACCGCGCCAGCGAGATCAACTTGGTGCGGTTGCAGGGCGAGAAGCTGTTCGTGGAGTCCAGCAACCTGCTGTGCACCGAGGCGGCGCTGCACACCGGCACGACGTTCACCGGGCTGCGCGGCGCCTCGCAGGGCAACGGCCTGTTCACCACCACCGTCGAGGGTCACGGGCAGGCCGCGCTCACCTCCGACGGCCCGGCCGTGGTGCTGCGGGTCACCCAGCAGTACCCCCTCCACGTCGACCCGGGCGCGTACATCGCGCACACCGGCCGGTTGAAGCAGCACTTCCAGTCCGGAGTGAACTTCCGCACGTTGATCGGCGAGGGCTCCGGCGAGGCGTTCCAGATCCGTTTCGAGGGCGAGGGACTGGTCTACGTGCAGCCCAGCGAGCGCAACACCGTGGGCGGTGAGGTCTGATGCCGTTCACCGCCCTCAACTCCCGCATGGTGGAAGCCACCATCGCCCCCGGGCAGCGGATGTTCAGCCAGCGCGGCGCGATGCTCGCCTACCGCGGCGAGGTCACCTTCACCCCGAACATCCAGGGCGGTCAGGGCGGCCTCGGCTCCATGATCGGCCGCCGGATCGCCGGCGAGGCGACGCCCCTGATGACCGTGGAGGTCCCCCAAGGCCACAAGGGCCGGGGAGGTGCCCCCACCGCCACGGTCATGTTCGGTCACGGCGGCCATCACGTCCAGGTCGTCGATCTGACCGGCGACACGCTCTACGTGGAGGCCGACCGCCTACTGGCCTTCGACGGCTCGCTCACCCAGGGCACGATGTTCATGGGCTCGCAGGGCGGGGTGATGGGCATGGTCCGCGGCCAGGTCACCGGCCAGGGCCTGTTCACCACCACCCTCCAAGGCCATGGCTCGGCCGCGGTGATGGCCCACGGCGGCGTCATCGAGCTGCCGATCACCCCACAGCGCCCGGTCCACGTCGACCCGCAGGCCTACGTCGCCCACCGCGGCGACGTCCGCAACCGCCTCTCCGCCGCCATCGGCTGGCGCGAGATGATCGGCCGCGGCTCGGGGGAGGCGTTCCAGCTGGAGCTGTCCGGCCAGGGCACCGTCTACGTACAGGCGTCGGAGGAGAAGCTGTGACCGGTCCCGTAGTCCACGACGTCCACACCCTCCCCGTCGACGACAACGTCAATCCCTACGCCTTCAGCGTCGACCTCGACGGCCAGTGGTTCCTCCAGAAGGGGAAGATGATCGCCTACTACGGGCAGATCGACTTCCACGGCATCGGGCACGGCCGCCTCGACGGCCTCATCGCCGGCAGTTTCCATTCGCCACTGCACGCCGCGGACTGGGTGGTCGCCGAGGGCCGCGGAAAGATGCTGCTGGCGGACCGGTCCTTCGACATCAATTCCTATGACCTGGATGAGGGCAACCTCACCATTCGCTCCGGCAACGTGCTCGCCTTTCAGCCATCTCTCTCCCTGAAGCAATCGATCATCCCGGGCTTCCTCACCCTCATCGGCACGGGCAAGTTCGTGGCCGCCTCCAACGGCCCCGTGGTCTTCGTCGAACCCCCGATCCGGGTGGACCCGCAGGCCCTCGTCGGCTGGGCCGACTGCCCCTCCCCCTGCCACCACTACGACCACCGGTACCTGCGGGGATTCCTGGGCGGCCTGCGCGCCCACACCGGTATCGGCGGGGTCTCCGGCGAGGAGCACCAGTTCGAGTTCACCGGCGCCGGCACGGTCCTGTTGCAGTCCTCGGAGCAGCTGATGCCGGAGCGGCCGACGGGCGCGCTGCCGGCGGAGGAGGGCGTCCCGGACGGCGGCGTCCCGACGCCGGAAAGTGGCTCACAAGTGCCGCAGCTGCCCGGCGGCCTAGGGGGGCTCCAGCGCCGCTTCGGGCTGTGAACGGTAGTCTGCGGACGGTGACCTCGAACGTCTGATCAACTGCGGTTCGGGGCGGCCGACCACCGCAGATGTCACACGCCATGACTAATTCATTATTCAACTTTCACGGGTAGAATTCATCCATGACGACCGACAGTGACACTCCCTGGCTGACCAACCAGGAGCAGCGTGCCTGGCGCACCCATCTGGACGTCAGCAGACTGCTGATGCACCAACTGGAGCGCGATCTCCAGCCGTTCGGCCTGACCAACAACGACTACGAGATCCTGGTCAACCTCTCCGAGGCCGAGGACCACCGGCTACGGATGAGCGACCTGGCCGCCAGCACGCTGCAGTCCAAGAGCCGCCTCTCGCACCAGATCACCCGCATGGAGAACGCGGGCCTGGTCCGCCGCGAAAGCTGCGAGTCGGACCGTCGTGGCCTCTACGCCGTCCTCACCGAAGAGGGCTGGGACACGATGCGCCGGGTCGCCCCGCACCACGTCGCCTCGGTCCGCCGACACTTCATCGACCTCTTCACCTCCGAGTCCCTGGACTCCCTCCACACCTCCCTCGCCCCGGTCGCAGAACACCTGCGGCAACACCGCGGCAACCCCTGACGCGCCCCCGTTCGGCGTCCTCGTTCGGCGCCTACCCCCCGTTCGTCAGCCCCTCCACCAGTTCGTCCGCGGCGCGGTAGGGGTCCGTCTCGCCGGCGACGATGCGCTCGGCCAGGGCATCCAGGTGACGGTCGCCGGACAGGTCGCCGATCCGCGAGCGCAGGGCCGTGACGGCGATGGTCTCGACCTCGCGGGCCGCCCGGGCCAGCCGGCGCCGCGCCAGTACGCCGCGCTCCTCCATCCAGGCCCGGTGCTTCTCCAGTGCCTCGACGACCTCGTCGATGCCCTCGCCGCGCGCCGCAACGGTCTTGACGATCGGTGGGCGCCAGTCGCCGGGTGCCCGGGCCTCCCCCAGGCCCAGCATGTGGTTCAGCTCGCGGGCGGTGGCGTCGGCGCCGTCCCGGTCGGCCTTGTTGACGACGTAGACGTCGCCGATCTCCAGGATCCCGGCCTTGGCGGCCTGGATGCCGTCGCCCATGCCGGGGGCCAGCAGCACCACGCTGGTGTCGGCCTGGGAGGCGATCTCGACCTCGGACTGGCCGACACCGACGGTCTCGACGAGGATCACGTCACAGCCGGCGGCGTCCAGCACCCGGATCGCCTGCGGGGCGGCCCAGGCAAGGCCGCCCAGGTGGCCGCGGGTGGCCATCGAGCGGATGTAGACGCCGGGGTCGGAGGCGTGCTCGCTCATCCGGACCCGGTCGCCGAGCAGCGCGCCGCCGGAGAACGGCGAGGACGGGTCGACGGCGAGCACGCCGACCCGTTTGCCGGCCTTGCGGTACGCGGTGACCAGCGCGGACGTCGTGGTGGACTTGCCGACGCCGGGCGACCCGGTGAGCCCGACCACGTACGCGCCGCCGGTGAGCGGCGCCAGCGTCGCCATCACCTCGCGCAGTTCCGGCGCCGCTCCCTCGACGAGGGAGATCAGCCGGGCCACCGCCCTCGGGCGGCCCTGCCGGGCCTGTTCCACCAGTTGGGGGACGTCCACCATCGCGCTCGGCTCCTTCGACCTCGACTCACTGGCTGGTACGCGCTGCTCCCGCGCCGCGCGCCGGTACCCGTTCGGTACGCGGTACCGGCACGCGCCCGGTGGCGCGCGGGCCCCTTACTTGCCCGGTACGCGGATGATCAGCGCATCGCCCTGACCGCCGCCGCCGCACAGCGCGGCCGCGCCGGTCCCGCCACCGCGCCGCCGCAGCTCCAGCGCGAGGTGCAGCACGATACGGGCGCCGGACATGCCGATCGGATGGCCCAGCGCGATGGCGCCACCGTTGACATTCACCTTTTCCGGGGAAACGCCGAGGTCCTTCATTGACTGCACGGCGACCGCCGCGAACGCCTCGTTGATCTCGATCAGGTCGAGATCGTCGACGGTGAGGCCGTCCTTGGCGAGGGCGTGGTTGATGGCGTTGGACGGCTGCGACTGGAGGGAGTTGTCGGGGCCGGCGACGTTGCCGTGCGCGCCGATCTCGGCGATCCACTCCAGGCCCAGTTCCTGGGCCTTGGCCTTGCTCATGACGACCACGGCGGCGGCGCCGTCGGAGATCTGGGAGGAGCTGCCGGCGGTGATGGTGCCGTCCTTGGCGAAGGCCGGACGGAGCTTGCCGAGGGTCTCCGTGGTGGTCTCGCCGCGGATGCCCTCGTCCTTGCTGAAGATCACCGGCTCGCCCTTGCGCTGCGGGATCTCCACCGGGGTGATCTCGGCCTCGAACAGGCCGTTCTTCTGGGCGGCGGCGGCCCGCTGGTGGGAGCGCGCGGCGACCTCGTCCTGTTCGGCCCGGCGGAGGCCCAGACGGGTGTTGTGCTTCTCGGTCGACTCGCCCATCGCGATGTTCTCGAAGGCGTCGGTGAGACCGTCGTGGGCCATCGCGTCGAGCATCTCCACCGCGCCGTACTTGAAGCCCTCGCGGGACTTCGACAGCAGGTGCGGGGCGTTGGTCATGGACTCCTGGCCGCCGGCCACGATGACGTCGAACTCGCCGGCGCGGATGAGCTGGTCGGCCAGCGCGATGGCGTCCAGGCCGGAGAGGCAGACCTTGTTGACGGTGAGCGCGGGGACGTTCATCGGGATGCCGGCCTTGACCGCGGCCTGGCGTGCCGGGATCTGCCCTGCCCCGGCCTGCAGCACCTGGCCCATGATCACGTACTGCACCTGGTCGCCGCCGATACCCGCGCGGTCCAGCGCCGCTTTGATGGCCACTCCGCCCAGGTCGGCGCCGGTGAAGCTGCGCAGCGAGCCGAGGAGGCGACCCATGGGGGTGCGCGCTCCGGCGACGATGACGGAGGTGGTGCCGTTCGTTGCAGACATACGATGCGGCCTTCCTTTGCCGGGAAGTTAACGAGGGTTCCCGTCAATGTACTGAGGGGTAGTCGCCGGGTCACCGGCAAGCGGGTGTGATCGCGCGCACGTTGCGTAACCAGCCGTGCGGGCGGTGCACTGGAGCCATGCTGACGCGAATCGACCACATCGGGATCGCCTGTTTCGACCTCGACAAGACCGTCGAGTTCTACCGTGCCACGTATGGCTTCGAGGTGTTCCACACCGAGGTCAACGAGGAACAGGGGGTCCGCGAGGCAATGCTGAAAATCAACGAGACCTCGGACGGCGGTGCCTCGTACCTGCAGTTGCTGGAGTCGATCCGGGAGGACTCCGCGGTGGGCAAGTGGCTGGCCAAGAACGGTGAGGGGGTGCACCACATCGCGTTCGGTACGGCGGACGTCGATGAGGACGCCGAGGCCGTTCGGGGCAAGGGCGTCCGGGTGCTGTACGACGAGCCGCGGCGGGGTTCGATGGGGTCGCGGATCACCTTCCTGCACCCCAAGGATTGCCACGGTGTGCTGACCGAACTCGTCACCGCTGCGCCTCCGGACGCGACTGACCACTGACCTTCGCCTTCCCCGGCCGGTAGAGTGCAGCTTCGGCCGGGGTGCGGGAATGGGGCTCGGTCCATACTCTGCCGATGATCTGACACCATTTCTTCGGAAGGGTCAGCTCCGAGGGGCGCGAGTCCGGTACGCCGTGACGGGTACGGGATACGCGCCGCAGGGCCGGAGCCGGCCGCCGCCATGACCAGGGGACGGATGGGACCGCGCAGTGCGGGGCAACGAGCGCCAGGAGCAGTGGGCTGAGGCCGACCACCTCTCGCAGTTCGAAGCCGAGATGGAGCGGCTGAAGAGCGAGCGGGACAAGGCCGTCCAGCACGCCGACGACCTCGGCTACCAGGTCGAGGTGTTGCGTGCCAAGCTCCACGAGGCGCGTCGCAACCTCGCGTCCCGGCCTGCCTACGACAACCTCAGCCATCAGGCCGAACAGCTGTTGCGCAACGCGCAGATCCAGGCGGATCAGCTGCGTTCGGATGCCGAGCGTGAGGTGCGTGAGGCGCGGGCGCAGACTCAGCGGCTGTTGCAGGAGTCGGCCGAGCGGCAGGCCCGTATGGAGGCCGAGCTGCATGCCGAGGCGGTCGGTCGTCGGCAGCGGTTGGACGAGGAGCTGAACGAGCGTCGTCAGACGGTCGAGTCGCACGTCAACGAGAACGTGGCGTGGGCCGAGCAGCTGCGGGCCCGTACGGAGTCCCAGGCCCGTCGTCTGATGGAGGAGACCCGGGCGGAGTCCGATCAGGCGTTGGCGGCGGCGCGGGCCGAGGCGCAGCGGTTGGCCGATCAGGCGCGGGAGCGTTTGGGTACGGCTGCCGAGGAGGCGCGGACCGAAGCGGAATCCATCCTGCGTCGGGCGCGTACGGATGCCGAGCGGTTGTTGAACGCGGCGTCCAACCAGGCCCAGGAGGCCACGGATCAGGCCGAGCAGCTGCGGTCGACGGCGGGTACGGAGTCCGAGGAGGCGCGCCGGCAGGCGGCCGAGTTGACGCGTACCGCCGAGGCCCGGGTGCAGGAGGCGGATGCGGCGCTGCGGGAGGCGCGGGCCGAGGCGGAGAAGCTGGTCGAGGAGGCGCAGCAGTCTGCCGGGAAGCGGTTGTCGGCGGCGGAGTCGGAGAACGAGCAGCGCACCCGTACGGCCAAGGCGGAGATCGCGCGGTTGGTCGCCGAGGCGACCAAGGAGTCCGAGGCGCTGAAGGCGGAGGCCGAGCAGTTGCGGGCGGATGCCCGGGCGGAGTCGGAGCGGTTGCTCGCCGAGGCGCAGGAGTCGGCGCGGTCGAAGGCGGCGGAGGATTCCGCGGCGCAGTTGGCGAAGGCGGCGCGGGCCGCCGAGGAGATGGTGACCAAGGCGTCGGAGGATGCCAAGGCCACGACGAAGGCTGCTGCGGAGGAGGCCGAGCGGCTGCGTCGGGAGGCCGAGGCGGAGGCGGATCGGCTGCGTGAGGAGGCGCATGACACCGCCCAGCAGCTGAAGGGTGCGGCGAAGAACGACACCAAGGAGTACCGCGCCAAGACCGCTGAACTCCAGGAGGAGGCGCGGCGGCTGCGCGGTGAGGCGGAGCAGCTGCGGGCGGATGCGGTCGCGGAGGGCGAGCGGATCCGTGGTGAGGCGCGCCGGGAGGCCGTTCAGCAGATCGAGGAGGCGGCCGGGACCGCCGAGGAGCTGTTGGCGAAGGCCAAGTCGGATGCGGAGGAGTCTCGTTCGGGTGCGGTCGCGGAGAGCGAGCGGGTGCGGACGGAGGCGATCGAGCGTGCGGCGGGGCTGCGGCGGCAGGCCGAGGAGGCGCTGGAGCGGGCCCGTGGCGAGGCCGAGCAGTTGCTGTTGGAGGGCACGCAGGCCGCTGAGGAGCTGACGGGCGAGGCGGAGAAGAGCGCCGCGCGGCTGCGTGCGGAGGCCGAGGAGGCTGCGCAGGAACGGCGGGCCGAGGCGCAGGCGGAGTTGGACCGGCTGCGTGGTGAGGCCGAGGAGCGGCTGGCGGCGGCTGAGGAGTCGTTGCGGGAGGCGCGTTCCGAGGCCGAGCGGTTGCGGCGGGAGACGCAGGAGGAGGCGGCTCGGCTCAAGGCGGAGGCGGCGGAGCGGCGGCGGTCGCTTCAGCAGCAGGCCGAGGAGGAGGCCGAGCGGCTGCGGTCGGAGGCGACCGGGGATGCGTCGGCGGCGCGGTCGGAGGCCGAGGCGGCGGCGGCGCGGTTGCGGAGTGAGGCAGCCGCGGAGGCCGAGCGGCTGAAGGCGGAGGCGCAGGAGACCGCGGACCGGGTGCGTGCGGAGGCGGCGGCGGCCGCGGAGCGTACGGGCGCGGAGGCCGCGGAGGCGCTCGCCGAGGCGCAGGAGGAGGCCGGGCGGCGGCGTCGGGAGGCCGAGCAGCTGCTGGGTGAGGCGCGCGAGGAGGCTCATCAGGAGCGGACCGCGGCGCGGGAGCAGAGCGAGGAGTTGCTGGCGTCGGCCCGTACGCGGGTCGGTGAGGCGCAGGCGGAGGCCGAGCGGCTGGTCGAGGAGGCGGACCGGCGGGCTGCGGAGTTGGTGGCGACGGCCGAGCAGACCGCGCAGCAGGTGCGGGATGCGGTGGCGGGTCTGCATGAGCAGGCCCATGAGGAGATCGCCGGGTTGCGTTCGGCGGCGGAGCACGCTGCGGAGCGTACGAAGTCGGAGGCGCAGGAGGAGGCGGACCGGGTCCGCGCGGATGCCTACGCGGAGCGTGAGCGCGCGTCGGAGGATGCGGCGCGGGTGCGGCGGGAGGCCCAGGAGGGGTCGGAGGCCGCCGCGTCGCTTGCCGAGCGGACGGTTGCGGAGGCGATCGAGGAGGGCGAGCGGCTGCGGTCGGAGGCGGCCGGGGTGCTCGACGAGGCGCGTCGGGATGCGCATGCCGCCCGGTCGGAGGCGGCGGAGCAGGCCGACCGGCTGGTTTCCGAAGCCACCGCGCAGGCGGAGGAGTTGGTCGCGGAGGCGTCCGCGCAGGCCGAGGGGTTGCGGGCCGAGGCGGCGGAGGTCCTGGACGGGGCGCGTCGGGACGCCAACGTTGCGCGGTCGGAGGCGGCGGAGCAGGCCGACCGGCTGGTTTCCGAAGCCACCGCCCAGGCGGCGGAGTTGGTCGCGGAGTCGACGGCGAAGGCTGAGAAGTCGGTCGCGGACGCCATGGCGAAGGCGCAGCAGTTGCGCACCGATGCGTCGGATGCGTTGGCGTCGGCGGAGCAGGATGCGGCGCGGGCGCGGGCCGAGGCGCGGAACGATGCGAATCGGATGCGGTCGGAGGCGGCCGAGCAGACGGATCGGCTGCTCGGTGAGGCGCGTGCGGAGGCCGAGCGGATCGTCACCGAGGCGACCGAGCTGACGTCGTCGGCGCAGGACGATGCGGATCGTGCGGTCCGGGAGGGCCAGGAGGCCGCCGAGCGGCTGCGTGCGGAGGGTGAGCAGCGGGCGCAGCGGCTGGTGGCGGAGGCCACGGAGGCGGCCGAGCGGCTGCGGGCCGAGGCGGCCGAGGTGTTGGAGGATGCGCGTACGGATGCCGGGCGAACCTCCGACGAGGCGCGTACGGCGGCCAACAAGACGCGGGCGGATGCCGCGGCGCAGGCTGACGAGTTGGTGGCGGAGGCGGCCGGCGAGGCGGAGCGGCTGCGGTCGGAGGCGGCGGAGCGGTCCGCGGCGGCGGAGCGGGAGGCGGACCGGGCTCGGGCCGATGCCCGTGAGCAGGCGGACCGGATGGTCGCGACGGCCACTGCGGAGGCGGATCGGTTGCGTGCGGAGGCGGCGGAGACCGTCACTGCCGGGCAGCAGCATGCGCATCGGACGCGTGCGGAGGCCGCGAAGGTCCGGGAGGAGGCCGAGGCGGCTGCCGAGCGGACTCGTGCGGAGGCGCAGGAGGAGTCCGACCGGGTGGTGGACGAGGCGCGGAAGAGTGCCGCCAAGCGTCGTGGCGATGCGGCCGAGCAGGCCGATCAGTTGATCGCCAAGGCGCAGGAGGAGGCGCTGAAGGCGGCGACCGGTGCGGAGGAGCAGGCCGACACGATGGTCGGGGCGGCGCGCAAGGAGGCCGAGCGGATCGTTCGGGAGGCCACCACCGAGGGCAATGTGCGGGTGGAGAAGGCGCGTACGGATGCCGACACGCTGCTCGGTGAGGCGCGGCGGGACGCGACGGCGATAAGGGATCGGTCCGAGGAGTTGCGGGTCCGGGTCGAGTCCGAGGTCGAGGAGTTGCACGAGCGGGCCCGGCGGGAGTCGGCGGAGGCGATGAAGAACGCCGGTGAGCGGGTGGACAAGCTGATCGCGCAGGCCACCGCGCAGCAGGTGGAGGCCGAGAAGAAGGCCGAGACGCTGTTGGCGGATGCCAACAGTGAGGCGAGCAAGGTGCGGATCTCCGCGGTGAAGAAGGCCGAGGGCCTGATCAAGGAGGCCGAGAACAAGAAGGCCGCGGCGGTGCGGGACGCGGAGAAGATGCGGGTGGAGGCGAAGGAGGAGGCCGCCCGGGTCGTGGCGGAGGGCAAGCACGAGTTGGAGGTGCTGACGCGCCGCCGGAAGGACATCAACACGGAGATCTCCCGTGTTCAGGATGTGCTGGAGGCGCTGGAGTCGTTCGAGGTTCCTGCGCAGGGCGGGGATGGCAAGGGTGGGGCGGCGAAGGCTGCCGCGGGGGCCGGTACAACTCGTTCGAGTGGCAAGCCGTCCGAAGGGTAGCCACTCAAATGAGGGGTCATTCTCCACTTCAAACGCGCAATGACTCGATGACACGCCGTTAAGACCCCTAGGATTCTCCTTATCACCTCACCGGTCTCTTTCGACAGGAACCCCATGAGCGAAACTTCCTCCCCCTTCGGCTTCGAGCTCGTGCGGCGTGGGTACGACCGCGGTCAGGTGGATGACCGCATTACGAAACTGGTCGCGGACCGCGACAGTGCGCTGGCCCGTATCACCTCGCTGGAGAAGCGCATCGAGGAGCTGCACCTCGAAACGCAGAACGCCCAGGCTCAGGTCACCGACGCCGAACCTTCCTACGCGGGCCTCGGGGCGCGCGTGGAGAAGATCCTCCGTCTCGCGGAGGAAGAGGCCAAGGAGCTGCGTGAGGAGGCCCGTCGGGCCGCCGAGCAGCACCGTGAGCTGGCCGAGTCGGCTGCCCAGCAGGTCCGTAACGACGCGGAGTCGTTCGCCGTCGAGCGCAAGACCAAGGCCGAGGACGAGGGCGCCCGGATCGTCGAGAAGGCGAAGGGCGAGGCGGCCACGTTGCGCGCGGAGGCGCAGAAGGACGCGCAGTCCAAGCGTGAGGAGGCGGACGCCCTCTTCGAGGAGACCCGCGCCAAGGCCGCGCAGGCCGCCGCGGACTTCGAGACCAACCTCGCGAAGCGTCGTGAGCAGTCCGAGCGTGATCTGGCTTCGCGGCAGGCGAAGGCCGAGAAGCGGCTGGCGGAGATCGAGCACCGGGCGGAGCAGCTGCGTCTGGAGGCGGAGAAGCTGCGGACCGATGCGGAGCGTCGGGCCCGGCAGACGGTGGAGACGGCGCAGCGTCAGGCCGAGGACATCGTGGCGGACGCCAATGCCAAGGCCGACAGGATCCGTAGCGAATCGGAGCGGGAGCTGGCGGCGCTCACCAACCGTCGCGACTCGATCAACGCGCAGCTGACCAACGTCCGCGAGATGCTGGCGACGCTGACGGGTGCGGCGGTGGCCGCCGCCGGTGCGCCCGGCGACGACGAGTCCGTTTCCCGCGGCGTGCCCGCCCAGCAGGGCCGCTGAGGCTGGCGCCGGAAGGTTTCGCGGCGTTTTTCTTCGTGCCCCCGTACCGCCTGTGTGGTGGTGCGGGGGCACGGTCGTGCGTGGGGCGGGGTGGTCGTTCGGGCGGCGTCGCCCAGGTGGCGGGGGTCTTCGGGCGCCCCTAGCGTGCTGTACATGATCGAGCTCAAGGGGCTGACCAAGCATTACGGTGACAAGGTCGCGGTGGATCAGTTGACGTTCACCGTGCGGCCGGGGGTCGTCACCGGCTTTCTCGGTCCCAATGGTGCGGGGAAGTCCACCACCATGCGGATGGTGCTCGGTCTGGACAATCCGACGGCCGGTTCGGTCCGGATCGACGGTAAGCACTACCGGCAGTTGAAGGATCCGTTGACGTACGTCGGGGCGTTGCTGGACGCCAAGGCGATGCACGGTGGTCGTAGTGCCGCCAATCATCTGCTGTGTTTGGCGCAGAGCAACGGTATTCCGCGGGCCCGGGTCGACGAGGTGTTGGATCTTGTCGGGTTGACGTCGGTGGCGAAGAAGCGGTCGAAGGGCTTTTCCCTCGGGATGGGGCAGCGGTTGGGGATCGCGGCGGCATTGCTGGGCAATCCGCGGATCTTGATGTTCGACGAGCCGGTCAACGGGCTGGATCCGGAGGGCATCCACTGGATCCGTCATGTGATGAAGAGGCTCGCGTCCCAGGGGCGGACGGTGTTCGTGTCCTCTCACCTGATGAGCGAAATGGCGTTGACCGCGGAGCATTTGGTGGTGATCGGGCAGGGGCGGCTGTTGGCGGATACGTCGATGGCGGAGTTCATTCAGGAGAATTCGCGGTCGTATGTGCGGCTGCGGTCGCCGGAGCGGGAGCGGCTGTTGGACGTGCTGCATCGGGCGGGTGTCCGGGCGGTGGTCGGTCGGGACGGTGCGCTGGAGGTCGATGGGGTGCCGGCGGAGCGGCTGGGTGAACTGGCCGCTGCGCACCAGGTGGTGCTGCATGAGTTGAGTCCCCAGCAGGCGTCGTTGGAGGAGGCGTTCATGCAGTTGACGGCGGGGGTGGTGGAGTATCACGCGCGCAACGGTGGGCCGCCGCCGGCGGGGCGTGGGGTGCCGTCGCGGTCAGCGGTGCCGCAGGGGGCGTTGTCGGGTGGGCCGCCGCCGGGTGGTTGGGGTGCGGGCTGGCAGAGGAAGAGGAGCTGACGGATGGCTGTCGTCGGGCAGGCCCTGCGGTCGGAGTGGACCAAGATCCGGTCGGTGCGGTCGACGGTGTGGACGCTGGGTACGGCGGTGGTGGTCACCGTGGTGCTGGGTGTGCTGATCTGCACGTTGGCGCGGAAGGACTTCGATGGGATGCCGGATCGGCAGCGGCTCGCCTTCGATCCCACCAACATCAGTTTCGCGGGGATGGGATTGGGGCAGCTGGCGATGATCGTGTTCGGCGTGCTGGTGGTGTCGAACGAGTACAGCACCGGGATGATCCGCACGTCGCTCGCGGCGGTGCCGCAGCGCGGGGTGTTCCTGTTCTGCAAGGTGTTGGTGGCCGCCGGGTTGGTTTTCGTGGTGGGCCTGGTGACCAGTTTCGCGACGTTCTTCGCGGGGCAGGCGGCGCTCGGCGAGCATCGGGCGCAGCTGGGTGATCCGGGGGTGCTGCGGGCGGTGATCGGCGGCGGGCTGTACATGACGATGATCGCGCTGTTCTCGATGGCGGTGGCCACGATGTTGCGCAGTCCGATGTTGTCGCTGGGCATCCTGATGCCGTTCTTCTTCTTGATCTCCAACATCCTGGGGAACGTCTCGGCGACCCGGAAGATCGGCCGGTACCTTCCGGATCAGGCCGGTTCGAAGATCATGCAGGTGGTCACGCCGGTCAATGACGAGACGCCGTACGGGCCGTGGGGCGGTTTCGCGATCATGGCGGTGTGGACGGTGGCCGCGTTGCTCGCCGGCTATCTGATGTTGAACCGGAGGGACGCCTGAGGTCGGGGCGGGTCCGTCGGTCGTCTTTCGCCGTTTTGGCGGGAACCGTCAACATCCCGATAGCCTCATAACCCTCACGGGGGTACGAGGGCGTCTCTGCCCCGACCATCTCGCGAGGGGCGGAGAATGATCGAGGCAGTCGGCCTGACCAAGCGCTATGGGCCGAAGACGGCCGTGCACAACTTGTCGTTCCAGGTGCGTCCGGGCACCGTCACCGGCTTTCTCGGACCCAACGGCTCCGGCAAGTCGACGACCATGCGGATGATCCTGGGCCTCGACGCCCCGACGTCCGGCCACGCCACGATCGGTGGCCGCCCGTTCCGTCAGACCCCCAACGCGGCGCGTCAGGTGGGTGCGCTGTTGGACGCCAAGGCGGTGCACGGTGGCCGCAGTGCGCGGGCGCACCTGCTGTCGCTGGCGCAGTTGTCCGGGATCCCGGCCCAGCGGGTCGACGAGGTGCTGGGGGTGGTCGGTCTTCAGGACGTGGCCCACCGGCGGTCGAAGGGGTTCTCGCTCGGCATGGGGCAGCGGTTGGGGATCGCGGCGGCGCTGCTCGGCGATCCGCAGGTGTTGCTCTTCGACGAGCCGGTCAACGGGTTGGATCCGGAGGGCATCCTGTGGGTGCGGAACCTGATGAAGCAGTTGGCGGCCGAGGGCCGTACCGTCTTCGTCTCCTCGCACCTGATGAGCGAGATGGCGTTGACCGCGGAGCATCTGATCGTGATCGGCCGTGGCCAGTTGCTCGCGGACATGGCCGTCAAGGACTTCATTTCGGCCAACTCGGCGGACTTCGCCCGGGTGCGGACGCCGGACGGTGAGCCGGAGCAGCGGGAGAAGCTGACGGCGGCGCTGGCCGAGGCCGGCGGCCAGGCGGTGGCCGAGGCGGACGGTGCGCTGCGGGTGACCGGGCTGCCGCTGCCGCGGATCAGTGATCTGGCGCATGCGGCCGATATCCGGCTGTGGGAGTTGTCGCCGCACCAGGCGTCGCTGGAGGAGGCGTACATGCGGATGACGCAGGGGGTCGTCGACTACCGCTCGACGGCCGACCAGCGGGCCGGTCTCCAGCAGGCGCCCGCCGGGTACCCGCCGCAGGGTGCCGCTGTGCCGGGGTACGCGCCGGGGCAGCCGGGCGTGCCGGGGCAAATGCCGCCGGGCCAGGTGCCGCCGGGGGTGCCCGTGCCGCCGAACCCGTACGCACAGCCGGGTCCGTACGCCCCGGCGGGTCCCCACGCCGCCCAGACCGCCCCGGTACCGGGTGGGCCGGTGCCCCCGCAGCAGGGTCACCCGTACGGGGCACCCGGTGCGTACGGTGCGCCCCACCCGTACGGGCAGCAGCCGCCGCACGCCGCGCCGGTGCCGCCCGCCCAGCCGCCGGTGCCGCCGGCCGCCGCCCCCGTCGACCAGCCCACGCCGCACACCCAGGACGCCCGATGACCAGCCCTCAGCAGCCGCAGCCCCAGCCGCAGCCGGAGACCGGAGCGCCGGAGGCCGGTGCGCAGCCGATGCCGCCCGCCACTCCCCCGGCCCCCGCGAAGGAAGCGGGGACGATGATGCTCCAGGCCCAGCCGCAGCCGGCCCCCGCCAAGGAGGCCGGCACGATGATGCTCCAGGCGCAGCCGCCGGTCGGTGGCCATCCCGAGCCGCAGCCGCTGGCGGCGCACGGGCCGGGCAAGGAGGGCGGCACGATGATGCTCACCGTCCCCACCCCCTCGCAGGCCCAGCCGCCGCAGGCCCAACCCCAGCCCCAGCTGCCGCCGCAGGCACCGGCCCCGCAGCAGCAGCCTCCGCACGCCGCCGCCAACTGGCAGGCGGGGGTGCCGGGTTACGTCTCGCCCATCCCGGTCCGCCCGACCCACCTCGGCCATGCGCTGGCCGCCGAGTGGACCAAGATCCGTTCGGTGCGGTCGACGGTGTGGACGCTGGGCGTGATGTCCGTCCTCGTCCTCGGCATCGGGGTGTTGGTCGCCACGTCCGTGGGGTCGATGAACAGCGTCGGCACGACGTCACCGCTGTTCTTCGGGCTCTTCGGGATGCTGCTGGGCGTCCTGTGCGTGCTGCCGCTCGGCGTGCTGGTGACCTCCTCGGAGTACAGCACCGGCATGATCCGTACGACCCTGGCGGCCTGTCCCTCCCGGGGCAGGGTGCTGGCGGCCAAGGCGATCGTCTTCTTCGTGCTGACCTTCGTGGTGACCACCGTCGTCACCGGGCTCGTCGCGCTCACCGACAACGCCCTGATCGGCAGCATCAGCAAGGCGGAGATCGGCGCCGGCGAGTGGCTCCGGTCGACCGTGGGGATCGGCCTGTACGTCTCGTTCCTGGGACTGCTGGCGCTGGCCGTCGGCTCGCTGATCCGGCATTCCGCGGGGGCGATCACGCTCATGGTCGGGGTGGTGCTGCTGCCCTTCGTACTGTCGATGTTCATGTTCGCCGACAGCCTGAACGGGGCGCGGAACTTCCTGATGGGCTACTCGATCCCCAACCAGCTCACGGTGATGTACGGCAACAAGTTCCCGTTCGTGGACGGCGGTCCGTCCGGCTGGCAGCCGCTGTGGATCGTCATGGGGCTCGCCGCCCTCGCGCTCGGCGGCGCCTACGCGGCCATGCGGCAGCGAGACGTGTAGCGCTTTTCAGTACCGCGGTGCGTTACGGGACCGCTGGAGCCGTGCGCTCCGGCGGTTCCGTGCGTTCCAGCAGGCTTTGTGCCAGTGCCGGCGGTCGTCGACGTCGCCGTGCCGGGGCCAGGTGACGACGTGCGGGACGCCGGGCGGGATCTCCTGGTCGCAGCCGGGGCAGCGGTAGTGCTTGGTCGCGCCGCCGCCGCCGACCTGCCGGACCACCCATTCCTCGCCGCGCCACTCCTCGGTGGCCTCGAAGCCGTAGCGGCCGACGCCGGCCTCGTCCGCGCGGGCTGCGTGGTCGCGGGGGTTCGCACCGCGTTGGCGGTTTCGACGCGGAGACACAGAACACCTCGGCAGGTCGACGGGGATGGGGTCCCCCTGCTCGAACGTCGAGAGCTCGGGGGAGGGCTGTCACCAGCGTACGCGGCACGGTCAGGGGCAAAACTCCGCCGTCACGTTTCTGCGATGATCTGGAAATTTCGCGTCAGGCCGTGCCTTGGGCACGTGTCTCACGTTGTTGCCGGGTGAGGGAGGGGACGCGTCGGCTGCAAGGAGGCAGAGAGCGATGCGCGTAGGGGCTTTCATCCTGGCCGCCCAATTTCCCGGTCAGGGACAGGGGGAAGCACTGCACCGCGCGGTGCGTTCCGCGGAGATCGCGGAGCAGGCCGGACTCCATGAAGTCTGGCTGGCAGAACACCACTTCGTCCCGTACGGGGTCTGTCCGCAGGCCGCGACGCTGGCCGCGCTGTTGTTGGGGCGCACCCGGCGCATCGGGGTCGGGACGGCGGTCAGCGTGCTGCCGACCCAGCATCCGGTGGCGCTCGGTGAGCAGGCGGCGCTGCTGCATCTGACGTCGGAGGGCCGGTTCACGCTCGGCGTCGGCCGGGGCGGTCCCTGGGTGGACCTGGAGGTCTTCGGCTCCGGGCTGGCCGCGTACGACCACGGGTTTCCGGAGTCGCTCGATCTGCTGCTGCGCTGGTTGCGCGAGCCGCGGGTGGGCGCCCGGGGCGAGCGCTATGCGTTCCGGGAGGTGGCGGTGGTGCCGCGGGCCGCCGAGGCGCTGGCCGATCCGGACGACCCGGGCGGGCTGACGAGCGGTCCGCCGGTGGTGGTGGCGTGCACCTCCCCGGCCTCGGTCCGGCTGGCCGCCACCCGCGGGCTGCCGATGCTGCTGGGGATGCACTGCGGCGACGAGGAGAAGGCGGAGATGGTCGCGCTGTGGCGGGCGGCAGCGCTGGAGGCCGGCCGGGATCCGGGCGAGGTGGCCGCGGCGGAGCACGTCTCGGCGGGGGTGGTGCAGATCGCGGACGGCCGGTCGGCCGCGGTGGAGACGCTGACCAAGGCGATGCCCGGCTGGCTGCGGCAGGGGCTGGGTGCACATGTGACGGTCGACGGCCGGTACCGCGGGATGCGCGATCCGTTGGCGTACACGGAGTTGCTGTGCGCGTTGCATCCGGTGGGCCCGCCGGCGTTGTGCGTGGACCGGCTGGCGGCGACCTCGGAGCGCACCGGCATCCGGCGGTTCGCGCTGCTGGTGGAGGGCTCCGGGGATCTCGCCGCCACCGAGGAGAACGTCCGGCGGCTGGGCGCGGAGGTGCTGCCGCAGCTGGGGTGACCCCGCCCGGGGTGGGCGGCGGGGTCACCTCTCATCGGTCCGGGGCACGGCTGGTCGGTGGTGCTGCCGCCGGTGCGCGGCGCCGGAGGGTGCCCCGGTCGGCTCAGCGGCAGCAACTCCGATCAGCAGTCGCGGAGTTCGGGCGACTGGTTCAGCAACTGGCCCCGGATAGAGGTGAAGCGGGTCAGCCGCTGGTCGGCGGCCTGGTCGAGCGGGAAGACCGCGACCCGGTGGCAGTTCTGGAAAGCGAGGCGCACTCCGAAGTGACGCTCCAGCGAGCCGCGGATGGCGTTGCTCGCCAGTGCGCGGAGCAGCTGGCCGCGCGCCTGCTCGTCCGGCGGCGGCGTCTGGTTGTCGGCGAACTCTCCGCCGTCCGCCTTCAGCCGGTCCACCAGAGAGCTGATCATCCCCCACGCGTAGGGCAGGGAAGTCCGGACGCAGTCGACAAACGCGGCTTCGTCGACCTCGCCTCGCTCGGCCTGTTCGAGGAGGGCCGGTGAGACGTCGAGCGACATGAGGTTCTCCTCTCGCGGCCCCGCCGGGACGGACGGGGCCTCATGGGTGGGACAAGGGGAATTCGCGACAGAGCGTGTTCGCCCCGCGACCCCCCGCGTCAACGGTATGCCGCGCAAGGGGCCCGCACCAGGAGATTGCACATACAACCGGCCATGCATGGGCGCCGGGGGTGCGGGGGTTTCCGCCGTAAAGGGACCCCGGGTCGGGGGCGAATCGCGTCGGCGGCCCAGATTCGAGTAGCGTGACGCACCATGCGTCTCGTCATCGCCCGTTGCTCCGTGGACTACGCGGGTCGGCTCACCGCCCATCTGCCCTCCGCCCCCCGCCTCATCCTGGTGAAGGCGGACGGCTCCGTCTCCATTCACGCGGACGACCGGGCCTACAAACCCCTCAACTGGATGTCCCCGCCCTGCTCCCTCAAGGAGGGGGACGGCAACGTCTGGACGGTGGAGAACAAGGGCGGCGAGAAGCTCATCATCACCCTGGAGGAGATCATGCACGACTCCTCGCACGAGCTCGGGGTGGATCCCGGACTCATCAAGGACGGTGTGGAAGCCCACCTCCAGGAGCTGCTCGCCGACCGGATCGAGACACTGGGCGAGGGCTACTCGCTTATTCGGCGTGAATACCCCACCGCCATTGGCCCGGTGGATATCTTGTGCCGGGACGCCGACGGCCAGACCGTCGCCGTCGAGATCAAGCGGCGCGGTGAGATCGACGGCGTCGAGCAGCTCACCCGCTACCTCGAACTCCTCAACCGCGACCCGCACCTGGCCCCGGTGAAGGGCGTCTTCGCAGCTCAGGAGATCAAGCCGCAGGCCCGGGTGCTGGCCACCGACCGCGGGATCGGCTGTGTGGTGCTGGACTACGACGGGCTGCGCGGCATCGAGGACGACAAGCTGCGACTGTTCTGACCCGACCGCACCGGCCGGACGCCGGAACACCAGGACGGCCCGGTACGCGATCCACCCGCCTTTACGGCGGGTGGTCCGTACCGGGCCGTCGTGGTGTTCCGGCGCGCGTCGGCTGTGCCGGGCGGGGCGCGCGGGACGCCGGGGGCGTCAGCCGGTCGGGGTGCCCTGGCCGGATGCCGACTGCCCGGACGGTGCCGGTGCGGTGTCCGGGGCGGTTCCGGCGGTTCCGTTGCTGGTGGACGGTGCCACCGCGGAGTTGCTGCCGGACGGGCTGCCGCCCGAGGAGCCGCCGGACGTCGTCGGCGGCTGGCCGGTCGGGGTGTCGGTGGGCTTCTGGGTCGGGGTGGGGTCCGTCGTGCCGGTGGGCTTTCCGGGCGGCGTGGGGTCCGTGGGGCTGCTGGTCGGGCTGTGCGTGGGGTGGGTCGGGTGGCCGGTGGGCGAGGTGGGTCCGCCGGTCGGGGTGGTGGTGCCGCCGGTCGGGCCGCCGGTCGGGGTGGTGGGGGCGCCGGTGGTGCCGGGGGCGGACGGCGCGGTGGTGGGTCGGTGGCCGGGGGTGCCGGGGGTGCCGGGTCGGGTGGTGCCGGAGCGGGTGGGCGGCAGGCCGGCGCCGGTGCCGGGCTGCTGCGCCGGTTCCTGGGTGTCGTCGCCGGCGGCCGGGGACTGCTCGGTGGTGACCTTGTTGTCGTGCGGGTCGGAGGTGTCGGAGGTCATGCCGAGGGTGATGGCGGTGCCGAGGGCGGCGGCCACCAGCACTCCGGCGCCGGCGGCGATGAGGTTGCGGCGGCCGGTGCGGCGGATGCCGCGCCCCAGGCCCCCGGCGGCGGATCCGCTGCCGGCGGCGGCCTTCCCGGTCGTCGCAGTCGTTGCGGCCTTCCCTGTCATCGCGGCCGTCGCTGCCGTCGCGGCATTCGCTGCCGGGATGGCGGCGGTGGCCGCGGTGGAGGAGGTCGCGGCGGGCCGGGCGGTGACCGTGGTGGCGGGGCCTTCCGGGCGGGCGACGGCCTGGAGTTTGGCGGTGGACACGGCGTCGGGAGACGCCTCGCCGGCCGGGCCGTGGGCCGCGGCCGCGCCACCGGCGGCGGCCGCCGGGTCGACGGACGCCAGCAGGGTGGTCGGCGCGTCCGCCGCGGCGGCCCTGGACCGGTCGATGACCAGGGCGAGGGCCCGTCGTCCGGCGATCGCGCCGTCGCGGTCGGAGAGCACGCCGCGCAGCCCGATGGACGCCTCCAGTTCGGCGCGCGCCCGGTCGACGTTGCCGCTGCACAGGGCCAGCACGCCCAGGTCGTGGTGGAAGTACGCCTCCTCGGCGACCTCGCCGGCCAGTCGGGCGGCCTCCTGGCCGTGCCGCAGGCTGCGCTCCCAGGCGCTCCAGTGCAGCGCCGCGGCGAACGCGGGGGCGGCGGTACGGGCCAGCAGCACCGCGGCGGCCGGGTGGCCGTTCTCCCGGCTGCCGGTCAGTACGCCCATGGCGGCCAGTACCGCGTCGGACTCGGCGGCGGCCCGCTCAGGGGCGACCGAGGGGTGTCCGGCCCACCAGGCGTAGTGCTGGGCGGCGGTGTGCGCCCGGGCGGCGGCGCCCTCGGCGTAGCCGGCGGCGGTCAGCTGGTCGTGGACGGTGGCGGCGAGGCGGTAGTGGCCGCCGGCCGGGCTGATCAGGCCGCAGCCGAGCAGTTCGCCGAGGGCGGAGTCGGCGTGGGTGTCCTGGGTGAGGGCCGGCAGGTGTGCCTGGTGCGGCAGTTCACCGCCCAGGGCGACCGCGAAGCGGAGGGCCTCCTGGGCGGCGACGCCGAGCCGTTCGGCGAGCAGCGGGGCGGGCGCGGCGGCCTCGCCGCGGGCCGGCAGCGGGGGCGCGGGGCGCTGGTCCGCGTCCGTCTGGTCGGCCGTGCCGTCCTCGGGGAAGAGTCCGTAGCCGTCGTCGAGGGCGCCCGGTGCGGTCCGGGCCTTGTCGCGCTGCCGGAGCAGGGCGGCGGCCTGGACGAACCGCAGGGGCAGCCCCTCGGACTCGAACCAGAGGTCGGCGGCCCAGGTCTTCTCGTCCTTGGTGAGCGGGCGGTCCACGGCGCGCTCCAGCAGCCGCAGGCCGGCGTCCCGGCTGATCCCGCCGACGAAGACCTCTTCGAGGTGTGCGTCGGCGCTGGGGGCGGGCACGTCGGGGGTGGCGGCGAGGAGGAAGGCGCACTCGGGGGTGGCCTCCAGCAGCTCGTCGAGCGCGGTGCCGCCGAACTCCAGGTCGTCGAGGACGACGACCGCGCCGATGCCGCTGAGGAGGCGCAGCAGCTCGGGGCGCTCCGGGCGGTGCTGCGGGGCCCCGTAGACCGCGGCGAACAGGGCGTACAGGACGTCGGTGACGCTGCGGTGGTAGCCGGAGAGTCGGACCACGCCGTCGGGGGCGAGGTCGGTGACGCTGCCGGAGACCGCGTCCAGGAGCCGGGTGCGGCCCGATCCGGCGGGGCCGGTGACGCGTACCGAGCGGCCGCGGGTGAGCAGCCTGATCAGTCGGGCGATGTCCTCGGAGCGCTCTTCGAGGAGGATCTCGTGGCCGGCGAAGGAGAGCGGTCCGGTCGGTGCCGGCGGCTGGGCGGCGCGGGCCGCGGCGGCCCGTTCCTCCGGGTCGAGCTTGGTCGGCGGGGTGGGGCGTTCGCCGGGCGGGCAGGGCTGTATTTCGCAGCCGTCGACCGGGTTGACGGTGACCAGGTAGTTACCGGAGACGAGCCGGACGACGCGGGCGAGGCCGCCGGATCCGCTCTGTCGGCCGGTGGCCTCGGGGGTCGGCGGGCCGGCCGGACCGCCCTGCTGGCCGTACTCCTCGGGCCCCGGGTGGGTGTTCGGGTCCATGCTGCAAGCTCCCAGAATGTGCGTGCCGTCGGTGCTTCCGGCCGTCCGCACTCCCCCGGCTCCGGCGGATCTCCTCAGCCGTCGCGTCTGGTCCGGTGCCCCGCCGCGGATGATGGCACACGGCGGGCAACCGAACCATAGACCGATCGCCGGCGTCGGGCACGGGCGGGGTGGCACCTTGACGGAAACGCCAGCAGATCAGGCGGTATGTGCGGTTTGCCGTGTTTGCTGCGTTTATTGCGGGCGCTGTGTTTACGGCGTTTACGGCGTTCGCGGCGGTTTCGTTGTCCGGGTGGCGGCCGGGTGGGGCGCGGCGGTGGTCACGCCCCCGCCGCGCCCCGCCTCACACCCGGGGAAGCGATTCCGCTTCGATCCCGCCCTCGATCGCGAGGATGCGGTGGAGCCGGGTGGCGACCAGGAGCCGCTGCATCTGCGGCGGCACCCCGCGCAGCACCAGCCGGCGGTTGTTGCGGCCGGCCCGGCGGTGCGCGCCCATGATCACGCCGAGGCCGGTGGCGTCCCACGAGTCCAGCTCGGTCAGGTCCAGCACCAGATCACCTCGGCCGGAGTCCACGGCGGCGTGCAGGGCCGTACGGGCGTCCGCCGCGCTGCGGACGTCGAGGCGGCCCCCGACGACCAGCTCGGCGTGGTCGCCCTTGATGTGCATATGCGCTCCCCGATGTCATGGGTTGTGGTGCATTGTCGTCTACCGATCTGACTGCCTCTCATACGGCGAAGTTGCCGTTTGTAAGCGAACCGATACCGAAATCACCCTGCGGGGTGACCCCGCCGGAGTGCAGCCTGACGCGGTGTCAGTGCGAGTAGAAGCCCTGCCCGCTCTTGCGGCCGATGTCACCGGCGTCCACCATGCGGCGCATGATCTCCGGCGGGGCGAACTTCTCGTCCTGGGACTCGGTGTAGATGTTCTCGGTGGCGTGCAGCAGGATGTCGACGCCGGTCAGGTCGGCGGTGGCCAGCGGCCCCATGGCGTGACCGAAGCCCAGCTTGCAGGCGATGTCGATGTCCTCGGCGCTGGCGACCCCGGACTCGTAGAGCTTGGCGGCCTCGACGACCAGCGCCGAGATCAGCCGGGTGGTGACGAAGCCGGCCACGTCGCGGTTGACCACGACGCAGGTCTTGCCGACCGACTCGGCGAACTCCCGTGCGGTGGCGAGGGTTTCGTCGCTGGTCTTGTAGCCGCGCACCAGCTCGCAGAGCTGCATCATCGGCACCGGCGAGAAGAAGTGCGTGCCGACCACCCGCTCGGGCCGGGAGGTGGCCGCGGCGATCTTGGTGATCGGGATCGCCGAGGTGTTGGAGGCCAGCACCGCGTCGTCCTTGGCGAGCTTGTCCAGCGCCTGGAAGATCTCCCGCTTGACCTCGATCTTCTCGAAGACCGCCTCGACGACGATGTCCGCGTCGGCGACGGCTTCCAGGTCGGTGGTGGTGGTGATGCGGGCCAGCGCCTGCTCGGCGGCGGCCGCTTCCAGCTTGCCCTTCGCGACGAACTTCTCGAAGGAGGACGCGATGCCGCCCTTGCCGCGGGCCAACGCCTCGTCCGTCACGTCACGGAGGACGACGTCCCAGCCCGCCTGGGCCGAGACCTGCGCGATACCGGAACCCATCAGTCCGGCGCCGATGACGGCAAGCTTCTTTGCCACTGCTTGTCCCCTCACACCCTGTGCATTTGACGGTCGTAAGTGACGTTAGCGGTCACCGGCGACCGATTGACAGGGAAGAGATGCGCGTCACTCCCGCCTGTCACCCGACCGCCGCCCCGCAACGAGGCCCTTCGGGCCGCGGCGCCCCGTTTCCATGACGGACATCACACCCCTGGCGTCCGGTGAGCGCCCGGAAGGCCGTCAGCCGGCCGATCGCACGGCGTAGTTGAGGACCTTCTCGCTCAGCACCTCTTCCATCTCGTCCAGCACGACGAGCGCCTCGCGGGAGACCTCCACGGGGTTGCGGCCGGCCATCATCTCCTGGGCGATGGTGACGATCAGGCTCTGGTGGACCCAGTTGATCTGGCCGGCCATCAGACGGGGCATCGGGTCGTCGGCGGCGGCCGACTCCCTTGCCGGTCGACCAGTTCCTGGCTCCGGTCCATGAAGAGGTCTTCCTTCGCCGGGAAGTAGTTGTGAAGTCTCCCAGAGCTGTCCTCCGGGCTCCCCTCGCGCATCGTCATTCGTACGGTGACCACGCGATTCGGTTGACGATTCGGCCACAGCCAACGCCGCGGCCTGCGCCTCCGCCAAGCGGGGGCGCTGCGTCCGTCCACCCTGCTCCCCAGGGCGGTCAAGCTCGCCGTTCCGTGCGGCCACTCGATGGCATGAACGGCATCGGTCTTGATGTTGTAGGCGGAGTTCACATCGGCGTTGACCGGCCCATAGCCGCACTCGGGATTCGTGCACTCGAAGACCGCTTGGCTCTTGCGGTTCTTCGCATCCACTTCCCCGCAGGCGGAGCACCTCAGCGAGGTATTCCTGGCCGGCACCCGCACCACGACGCCGCCGCGCTCCACAGCCTTGTACTCCAACATTGCGAGTACGCGGGACCACCCTTCGCCGAGAATGGCCCGGTTCAAGCCGGTCTTCTGCGCCACGCCCCGGCCCGGTCGGTCGACGCTGCCGCGGGCGGACGCGGTCATCGCACGGACATTCAGCTCCTCCGCACCGATGAGGCCAAATTGTTCAGCCAGCTCCGTGGTCACCTTGTGGTGCCAGTCGGCCCGACGTCGCTTCTCCCGGCCGCGCACCTCCGCGAGCTGCGCGTACGTACGCTGCAACCGCTTCGACGTCGGCCGGCCCCGCTGAGCCGACCGCCGCTGACGGGCAGCCTTACGCTCCAGGCGGCGTAGACGTTCCGTCTCCTTCGGGTGCAACCACGGCCCGTGGGTCACGTACGGCTTATCGGGTGCCGAGGTGGCGATCGGCACCGCCACGCCACGGTCCAGCCCCACCGCGGGCCCAGGGTGAGATCTCGGCGCCGGAGTCTCTCGTTGGAACGCACAGCGGAAAGCCAGGTACCAGCCGTCCGACTCCCGCACCACACGCGCTCCCGTTAATCGGCCGGCCGGGGCCTGGCCGCCGAAGCCCGGCAGGTCACGCGAGTAGCGAAAACGCACCCGCCCGACCAACGCCAAGTTGGCCTCGCCCCACCTGCGGTTCAGCAGCGCGATCTTCATCGCACCCGCTTGAGGCACATCGATCGACAACCGTGTCCGGGCACGCGAGTGGAAGTGTGGACGGCGACTTGCACCTCGGCGGGCGGCCTGCCATGCGCGAACGTACTGCTTCAGAACCTGTTGGCACGCTTGGGCGGGCAGGAGGGAGAGCCACTCGATTTCACGCCGTGCCTGACGGATGACCTCATCCGCCTCAGTGATCGACGGCCACCTCTGTGGTGCGTGGAAGGAGAACCACTGGTGCAGCAGATTCCACAGCGCCCGAGCCGAGTGCCCCTGCCCCGTCAGGATCCGCTCCTGCTCAGGAGTCAGGTACAACCGCAGCTTCACCATGCGGCGCACTTCAAGCCGCTCGGCAGCCTGCTTGACGCGCCATGATCGCTTGTGCGCTCCATC
Organism: Streptomyces sp. NPDC058000; assembly: GCF_042886435.1. Taxonomy (NCBI): domain Bacteria; kingdom Bacillati; phylum Actinomycetota; class Actinomycetes; order Kitasatosporales; family Streptomycetaceae; genus Streptomyces; species Streptomyces sp. NPDC058000. The sequence continues at coordinate 217,765 of NZ_JBHVQS010000007.1, read as the reverse complement.
CCCCATGTGAGAAACCCTGCCGCCTCAGTGGCACCCATTGCCCTCCATTCGCCCAAATGACCCTCGAACGAGTGAACTGTGCACCGTTCCGCAGGAGTTCGGGCCGGTGGTCAACGCGGTCACCATGCCGGCGATGCTGCTCTCCGGGCTGATGCTGCCGATGGCGCTGGCCCCCCGCTGGCTCGACGCGCTGTCCCACCTGATGCCGCTGCGCTACCTGGTGGACGCGGTGCGGGCGGCGTTCACCGGTTCCTATGCCGGGCCGGTGGTGCTCCGCGGGGCGCTGGTCGCGGTCGGGTTCGCGGCGCTGGCGATGGCCCTGTGCACCCGGGCCTTCCGCCGGGCCGCGGCGTAGTCTCACCCGTATGGTGAATCTGACCCGCATCTACACCCGTACCGGCGACAAGGGCACCACCGCGCTCGGCGACATGAGCCGGACCGCCAAGACCGATGCCCGGATCGCGGCGTACGCGGACGCCAACGAGGCCAATGCGGCGATCGGCGTGGCGCTGGCGCTCGGCTCGCTGCCGGAAGAGGTCGCCGCGGTGCTGCTGCGGGTGCAGAACGACCTCTTCGACGTCGGTGCCGACCTGTCGACCCCGGTGGTCGAGGACCCGGAGTTCCCGCCGCTGCGGGTCGAGCAGTCCTACGTCGACAAGCTGGAGGCGGACTGCGACCGCTTCCTGGCGGAACTGGAGAAGCTCCGCAGCTTCATCCTGCCGGGCGGCACCCCCGGCGCCGCCCTGCTCCACCAGGCGTGCACCGTCGTCCGGCGGGCCGAGCGCTCCACGTGGGCGGCCATGGAGGAGCACGGCGCGACCATGAACGCGCTGACCGCCACCTACCTCAACCGCCTCTCCGACCTCCTGTTCATCCTCGCCCGGACGGCGAACAAGGAGGTCGGGGACGTGCTGTGGGTGCCGGGCGGGGAGCGCTGAGCCGACCCGATCCGCACCACGGGCCTCACCCCGGGGACTTCTCCCGGTGCTGGGGCCGGGTCCGCGCCGCGTCCGGCGCGGGCCCGGCCTCGGGTGCCTTCTTCTGCCAGACGAGGTACGTCAGCGCGATCACGCCGTGGATCGCCACGAGGCGCAGGGACATCCCCTGCCAGCTGCGCAGCGACGTGGCGTCCCCGTCACCGCCGACGTACCAGATCGCGCCCTGGAGCAGTGCGGCGGCCACCGCGGCCATCAGCACCGTGCGCAGCCACAGCTTCGCCTCGTGCCGGAAGCGGTCCAGGCCGTACCGCTTGACCGGCGGCGGTCCGCCGGCGAAGCGGTGGGCGACGAGCCGGTCGGCCCACGTGATCGTGTAGTGCCCGTAGGCGACGGTGTAGCCGATGTAGAGGGCGGCCAGGCCGTGTTTCCAGTCCGCTGCGGCACCGTTCTTCAGGTCGATCGCCGTGACGATCAGCAGCGCCAGCTCCAGCAGCGGTTCCACCAGCAGCACCGCCGCCCCGGTCTTCGGCATCCGCGCCAGATAGCGCAGTGCCAGACCGGCGACGAGCAGCACCCAGAAGCCGACCTCGCAGGCGATGATCAGCGTGACGACCACGGCGACTCTCCTCTCCTGCCGCTCCGCGCCCCGGGCGGTTCCGGGGCTCCCACCGAGCGGAACGGACCTGTTCAGGCTCGCAGCCGGCGGCGCCCGGAACGTCGTCGCCGGTGACGATCCGGCACTGCATCTTTCGATGTAGCCGGCCCGGTCCACGGGGTGAGCGCGCGAGGCGTCGCCGCCGTGTTGGATGGAGGGGTGATTGTCAGAGCCCTCACCGCGCCCGGACGGCCGCACCGGCACGACGTGTTGATCGCGGGCGGTGGGCTGGCCACCGGGGTGCTGCTGTGGGCGCTGCACCTGCACGGTGGGCCGCCGCTGTTCGGCCTGCCCGCGTCGTTGCCGCTGCTCGCGCTCACCGTGATGGCGGCGGCCGAACTCCTGCGCCGGACCGCCCCGATGGTCGCGCTGGTCCTCGCGCTGCCGGCGCTGGCGCTGGACTTCTGCACCGGCACCCTGATCGCCACCGTCCTGATGTTCACCGACGTGGTGTACGCCGCGGTGCTGTACGGGCCGCCGGGTGCCGCCCGCCGGATCCCGCTGTACTCGGAGCTGCTGACGGTGCTGGCCACGGTCGTCACGGCGGCGGTGTGGCGCGTTCCGCAGGTGGTGCTGCTCGGCATCGGGATCGCGTTGATCACCGTGGCGCCGGCCTGCACCGGACTGATCATCCGTAACCACCGGGACGCCGCGCAGTCCGCCCGGCTGCGGGCCGAACAGACCGCGCTGCTGGCCGAGATGGACCGGACCCAGGCGGTGGCCGGGGAACGTGCCCGGATGGCCCGGGAACTGCACGACCTGGTCGCCAACCACCTGTCCGCGATCGCCATCCACGCCACCGCCGCGCAGACCCTCGACCACCCGACCGCGACCCGGGCGGCGCTCGGCGTGATCCGCGAGAACAGCGTCCAGGGGCTGGCCGAAATGCGTCGGCTCATCGGACTGTTGCGGGACCCGAAGGCCACCGGGGAGGAGCCGGCCGCCACCCCCACCCTCGACGGGTTGGAGGCGCTGGTCGAACAGGCCCGGACGAACGGCGCCGCCAGCGGCCTGGCGTTCGTCCTGGACGACGCGCGGCGGCCGACCGGCCCGCGCAGCCCGGGCGGCCCGGGCGGCCCGGGCGGCGGGCGGCCGCCGGCACCGGTGGAGTTGGCCGCGTACCGGATCGTCCAGGAGTCGCTGACCAACGCGCTCAAGCACGCCGCGCCCGGCGAGGTACGGGTGCGGATCGCCCACGGCCCCGGTGGGACGCTCACCGTCGCCGTCCGCAGTCCGTACGCCGACCGGCCGGGCCCCCGCGCGCCCGGTTCCGGGGCCGGGCTGGTCGGCATGCGGGAGCGGATCGCCCTGCTGGGCGGGGAGTTCGACGCCGGCCCGACGGACGGGCCGGACGGCACGGTCTGGTGGGTGCGGGCCGCGCTGCCCGGCACCGGAGAGGAAGGACGACGATGACGGGCGCCGCCGCACAGCCGATCCGGGTCCTGGTCGCCGAGGACCAGTCCGCCGTACGGGCCGGGCTGGTCCTCATCCTGGGCTCCGCGCCCGACATCGAGGTGGTCGGGGAGGCGGTGGACGGTGCGGAAGCGGTCCGTCTGGCGCACGCCCTACGCCCCGACGTGGTGCTCATGGACATCCAGATGCCCCGGCTGGACGGGGTCTCCGCCACCCGTCGGATCACCGCCGAGCAGCTGGCCGACGTCCTGGTGCTGACCACCTTCGACCTGGACGCCTACGTGTTCGGCGCGCTGCGCGCGGGCGCCGCGGGTTTCCTGCTCAAGGACAGCGACGCGGCGACGCTGCTGACCGCGGTGCGCACGGTGGCGGCCGGTGAGGGGCTGATCGCGCCGGCGGTGACCCGACGGCTGATCGCCGAGTTCGCCCGGCCGGGGTCGGCCGGGCGGACGGCGGGTGACCGGCCGGCCCCGGACCCGGCGGTGCTGGAGGCGTTGACCCCGCGGGAGCGGGAGGTGCTGGGATGCCTGGGCGAGGGGTTGTCGAACGCGGACGTCGCGGTGCGGCTGGCGATGGCGGAGGCCACCGTGAAGACCCACGTCAGCCGGCTGCTGGCCAAGCTGGAGCTGCGCAGTCGGCTCCAAGCGGCGGTGTTGGCACGGGAGTTGGGGGTGGTGGGGCCGTAGGCCCGGCCGGGTGCGGGGGCCGGGCCGGGCCGGGGGTGCCGCGGGGGCCGCGGCCGCGGACCGCTCCGGGAAGTCCGGGCGCGGCCCGCGGCGGCGGGCCGGTCAGGAAGCAGCCGCGGGCCAGTCGACAGGCAGTCGTGGGCCGGTCGACAGGCGGCCGCGGGCCGATCAGCTGCCGGCCGGTGACCGGACGGGCCCGCTCACGATGTGGTCCGGCGGGCGGCGGCCCGCTGGGCGCGTCGCGAGACGCGGCCCTGGCCGCCGGCCGCCGCGCCCGGCGCGGCGTCCTCCGGGTGGATCCCCAGCTCCCCGGCGAGATCGGCCACGAACGCGCGCACCGTGGGGAACTCGACGAAGGCCGAGGTCCGTACCGGGTGGTCGAGTTCGTCGCTGAGCTTGGCGATGACCTCGATCAGGATCAGCGAGTCCAGCCCCATGTCGAAGAGGTTGGTGTCCAGATCCACCGCCTGCGGATCCGGGTCGCCGACCACCGCGGCGATCGCGCCCTGGATGAACCCGGTGATCAGGGCCGTCCGGTCGGCGTCCGTGACGCCCTCGAAGCGGTCCAGCAGCCGGCTGCCCGCGGCCGGGGCCGGGGCGGTCTCCCGGCCGTGCGGCTCGATCCAGTACCGCTCGTGGTCGAAGGGGTACGTGGGCAGCGGCACCCGGCGGGCGGGATCGTGCCGGTGGACCTCCGGCCAGTCGACGTCCTCGCCGGCGGTCCACAGTCGCGCGAGCAGGTCCAGCAGGAACACCCGGCCGGTGGTGTCGTCGCCCGCCGTCGTGCCGTCGGGCAGCAGCGCGAGCGCGGGCCGCCCGTCCGGTACGGCGGACGTGGCGCCGGCGGCCTCCAGGAGCCGGCGGGCGGCTTCGGGGAGCGCGGTGCGGTCCGCGGCGGCGGCCTCCGTGCCGACGCCCCAGCCGGCCAGGGTCCGCCAGGTGGCGTACTGGACGACGAAGGCGGCCAACGGCCCGTTCCCGTCCAGGAGTCCGGCGGCGCCGTCCGGGGTGCCGAGTTCCCCGGCGCACCGGTCGAGGTGCGCGCGGAAGGCGGGGACCTGCTCGTACAGCGCGGCGGCGTGCCCGGTCGGGGCGCCGGAGGGGGCGCCGAGGACCAGGACCGGCCGGTCGGCTCCCGGTGCCCCGGTCAGTACCCGGGCCCCGTCGCCGAGCGCCAGGGTGAGGGCCGCATCCCGTACGTCGGTGGCGACCAGGGCGCGCCGGTGGACGTGCCGGCGGCGTCCGGTGGCCAGGGTGTGGGCCACCGCCGCGAGGTCGAGGTCCCGGTGCTGCCGCAGGTACCGGGCGAGGTTGGCGGTCGCGGTGTTCAGCGCCGTGGTGGTGCGGGCCGAGAGGAGCAGGAGGCGGGGCCCGGTGGCGGCGGGGCCCGGGGTGCCGGCCGCCGGGGGTTCGGGGGCCTCCTCGACGATCACGTGGGCGTTGGTGCCGCCGATGCCGAACGAGCTGATCCCGGCCCGGCGCGGGGTCGGCCCGGCCGGCCACTCCCGGGTCTCGGCGCCGACGTGGAACGGTCCCGCCGAGAAGTCGATCTCCGGGTTGGGCGATTCGAAGTTGAGGCTGGGCACCAGGGTGCGGTGGCGCAGCATCAGCACCGTCTTGATCAGACCGGCCATGCCCGCGGCGGTGTCGAGGTGGCCGACGTTGGTCTTGACCGAGCCGATCACGCAGGACTCGCGGTCGAGCGGGTCGCCGTCGCGGCCGAACGCCTGGTTCAGCGCGGCGATTTCGATCGGGTCGCCGAGCGGGGTGGCGGTGCCGTGCGCCTCCACGTAGGAGATGGTCCGCGGCGGGCAGTCGGCGATCTCCTGGGCCTCCGCGACGACGGCGGCCTGGCCGTCCACGCTGGGGGCGGTGTAGCCGGTCTTGGCCGCCCCGTCGTTGTTCACCGCGGTGCCCTTGATCACGGCGTGCACGGTGTCGCCGTCGGCCAGCGCGTCGGTGAGTCGTTTGAGGACGACGACGCCGACGCCGTTGCCGATCACCGTGCCCTGGGCCTTGGCGTCGAAGGCCCGGCAGTGGCCGTCGGGCGAGAAGATCATGCCGTCCTGGTGGAGGTAGCCCTCCTGCTGCTCGGCCTGGACGTGGGCGGCGCCGGCCAGGGCCATGGTGCAGTCGCCGGACAGCAGCGCGAGGCATGCCTGGTGCACGGCCACCAGCGAGGTGGAGCAGGCGGAGTTGACGCTGATGCTCGGGCCGCGCAGGTTCAGCTTGTACGAGGTCCGGGTGGCGGCGAAGTCCTTGTCATTGGTGATCATCATCCGGTAGCGGTCCACGGACGACGCGGTCCGGTAGCGCTCGGCGAGGTTGTGCAGCAGATAGGTGTTCATCCCGACGCCGGCGTAGACGCCGATCGGGTGGTCGGTGCGCTCGGGGTCGTAGCCCGCCTGCTCCAGGGCCTGGAGCGCGCATTCCAGGAACTGCCGCTGCTGCGGGTCGATGAGTTCGGCCTCGTCCCGGGTGACGCCGAACAGTCCGGCGTCGAACCGGTCGGCGTGCGGCAGGATCTGGCCGGCCCGTACGTAGCGGGGGTCGCCGAGCGTCCGGTCGCTCACGCCGGCCGCGCGCAGTTGTTCCTCGGTGAAGTGGGTCAGGGTCTCCCGGCCCTCCTTCAGCACGTCCCAGAACGCGTCCGGGCCGTCCGCGCCGGGGAACCGGCACGCGAGGCCGATGATCGCGATGTCCGCGTCCCGGGCCTCCGGGTGCTGACGGTCCTGGTCCGCCTGTATCGCCTGCTCGTTCATCATCTCTCCCTCAACCGACCTTGATCCCGAGGTCCGCGGCGACCTTCCGCATGTCCAGGAAGGTCTCCGCGACGAACCGCGCACCGTCCTCGGTGGCGTCCATCTGCCGGAAGAGCTCCACCAGGATCTCCCGGTGCTCCTCGCGGTCGCCGGTGCCCGCGGCGATCTCCATGACGACCCGCCCCAGCCGGTCCTCGACCTCGGGCAGGTCCAGGGAGCGGGGGAACTTGATGCTGAAGGTGGACCGGTCGTAGTCCTTGCTGCGGCGCACCGAGCGGACGTAGCTCGACGCGTTGAGCTTGTAGAACATGCAGCCCCAGTTGCTGAACGAGTAGTAGTTCAGCAGCGGGAACAGGGTGCAGTGGGTCTCCAGGGGAGAGGACTGGTACAGGCCCTTCTCCTTGAGTTCGGCCACCATCCGGTCCGGGTCGTAGTCGTGCCGCATGGCGATGAACGGGAAGACGATCTTGGGGAGTTCGTCGTCCTCGGCGAAGAGGACGTCCTCGATCTCGCCGTTGAACAGTTCGCCGACGAGTTCGGGGCCGAAGGTGCGGTAGAAGTCCCGCACGACCTCCCGGACGTTCGACTCCATCGTGAGGATCTGTTGGGGGTCGGCGCACAGGGCGATGTACGGGATGCGTTCCCGGAAGGCGTGGAGGATCGCCCGGATGACGAAGAACGACCGGCAGGAGACGCACGGCAGCTTTTCGTCGAGGTACTTCCCCGGCTGCTGGGGGCGGGGCCGGTTGAAGACGTCCCGCATCATCTTCTTGATGTTGTCGTCGTCCGAGTCGAGGACGAACGTGGCCGGCAGCTTCTCCTGCGCGAGCCGGATGTTCTGGGCGGTGTGCGTGCTCTCGAAGGGCACGTCGAAGGTGTAGGCGAGGGTCCGCTTGCCGTATTCGTTGACGAACTTGTCCAGCATGTAGGTGCTGTCCTTGCCGCCGCTGTACATGAAGAGGCAGTCGAAGTCGCCGCGCGGGTTGGGCGGTGCCTGCTGGAACTCGGCGAACACCTGGTTGGTGTACTTGTAGTTCTCCAGCAGGTCGCCCGCGACGTCGAGGTTGCACAGGTTGCACACCTGGTCGTCGTCGAGGACCACTCCGGGGTGCCCGGCCTTGAGCGCGCAGATCCGGCAGCGCACATCGGTGGTTTGCATGAGCTCTCCTTGGAAGGGGTTCGGCTGTCCGTCGCGGTGCGGGGCCGGTGTCAGGTGCTGGTCCGGCGGCGGCGGGCACCGAGCAGGGCGCGGTCCCGGCCCGCCGGGCGGACGGGCCCCTGCGGGGGCGCCGCCGCCCGGTCGCCGGCGAGGTGCCGGGCCATCGCCCGGATCGTCGGATGGCGGAACATGTCCAGGCGGCTCACCGCCGGGTTCAGCTCCGCCCGGAGCCGCGCCACCACCCGGGTCAGCCGGAGCGAATCGCCGCCGGCGTCGAAGAAGTTGACGTCGACGCCGATGGTCGGGGCACCGAGCGCCGCCTGCCAGATCCCGGCGATCCGCTGTTCCAGCGGGCCTTCCGGCGCCGTCCCGCCACTCTGGGCGGCGAGGACCGCGGCCCCGGGTGCGGGCAGTGCCCGGCGGTCGAGCTTGCCGTTCGGGGTGAGCGGGAGTTCTTGCAGGGGGACGACGACGGCGGGCGCCATGTAGGCGGGCAGCCGCGCCTGTACGTGGTCGCGTAGGGCGGCGAGGGTGGGGGCCGGGGTGCCCGCGGCGACGAGGTAGGCCACCAGGCGGCTGTCGCCGTTGTCGTCGTCGTGCACGACGACCGCTGCCTGGGCGACCGCGGGGTGGTCCCGCAGTACGGTCTCCACCTCGCCGAGTTCGATCCGGAAGCCGTGCACCTTCACCTGGCTGTCCACCCTGCGCAGGTAGGCCAGGCGGCCGTCGGGGAGTTGCCGCACCAGGTCGCCGGTGCGGTAGACGCGGCCGGGGGCGAAGGGGTCGTCGAGGAATTTCTGCGCGGTGAGGTCGGGCCGCCCGTGGTACCCGTCGGCCACCCCGTCCCCGCCGATGTACAGCTCTCCGGGAGTACCGGGGGGAACCGGCCGGAGCCGCTCGTCGAGCACGTACATCCGCGTGTTGGCCAGGGGGCGCCCGATCGTGACCGGTGCACCGGCCGCCACCCGGTCGAGGGAGGACCAGATGGTGGTCTCGGTCGGCCCGTACATGTTCCAGACCCGGCGGGCGCGCCGGACGAGGCCGTCGGCGAGGTCGCCGGGGAGCGCCTCGCCCCCGCACAGGACGGTCAGTGCGTCGCTGCCCTGCCAGCCCGCGCCGATCAGCATGCGCCAGGTGACCGGGGTGGCCTGCATGACGGTCGGCCGGCACTCCTCGACCAGTGCGCGCAGCGCGAAGCCGTCGGCGGCCGTCGCGGCCGGGGCCACCTGGACCTGGCCGCCCGTCACCAGCGGCAGGAAGAGCTCCAGGCCCGCGATGTCGAAGCAGGCGGTGGTGACGGCAAGCAGGGTGTCGGTGCGGTCGAAGCCGGGCTCGCGGGCCATGGAGCACAGGAAGTTGGTCAGGGCGCGGTGGCCGACCCGCACCCCCTTGGGGCGGCCGGTGGATCCGGAGGTGTAGATGACGTACGCCGGGTCCTTCGCGGACGCCCGGTCCTGGAAGTCCTCGGCGGTGTCCGTGGGCGGTTCGTCGGCCGCGTCGAGTTCGACGACCCGGGAGGGGCAGTCCGCCGGCAGCGCGGCGGAGAGCGCGGACTCGGTGAGTACCAGGAGGGCGCCGGAGTCCGTCAGCATGTTCCGGATCCGTTCGGCCGGATAGACCGGGTCCAACGGCACGTACGCCGCCCCGGTCTTGAGCACCGCCAGCAGGCCGGTGAGCAGGTCCGTGGAGCGGTGCAGGAACACTCCGGCGAGGGTGCCGGGGCCGGCGCCGAGTCGGGCGAGGCGGTGGGCGAGCCGGTCCGAGCGGCGGTCGAGCTCGCCGTAGGTGAGGACGGTGTCGCCGAACCGGACGGCGGGCGCGTCCGGTTGGCGGCTGCTCCACTCCGCGAAGAGCTGGTGCACGCAGCGGTCGCCGGGGTAGTCGGCCACCGTGTCGTTCCAGGTGTCGAGCACCCGGCGGCTCTCGTCCTCGGTCAGCAGCGGGAGCAACCCGGCGTCCTCGGCGGGCTGTTCGGCGGCCAGGCGGAGGAAGTGGCCGAAGCGGTCGGCGAGGCGGCGCGCGGCGTCGGACCGGGCGGGGTCGGCCGGTTCGAAGGCGAGGTACCGGGGCCGCGCACCGGGCGGTCCGAGGCGGACCGTGAGGGCGGGGCCGGCCGGCCGGCGGGCGGTGCCGGGGCGGCCGGTCAGGTCCACGGTGACGGGCAGCGCGGCGCCGGACGGGGCCGCGGGGCCGCGGAGTCGGGGGGCGCGCAGCTGCACCCCGCGCAGCGGTGCGCACCGCCGCCGTACCTCGGCGAGCTGCGCGGCGACCGCCCCGGTGAACGCGGCCACGCTCTGTCCGACGGGTATCGAGGGGGTGCGGAAGGGCACGTCGGCCCGCAGCGGGCTCGGTCCCGCGCCGGCGTCCGGATCGGCGTCCGGGCCGGCGGGCAGGCGCAGTCCGATGTCGAGGCCGCCGGCGCCGCCCCCGGCCATCCGGCCGAGGAACAGCAGCAGCGCGGCGAGCAGCCGGGCCTCGCCCTCCGCCCCGTCGGGGGCGAGGGCGTCGTCGAGGAGCACGGACGGTGCTGCCGTGCCGGGGCCGGACGCCGTGCTGGTGCCGGACGCCGTGCCGGTCTCGGATGCCGTGTCGGTCCCGGTCCCGGTCGCCGTGCCGTCGGTGGTCTGCCCGTCCGGCTGCCCGCCCGGTTCCCCGTCCGCCCAGGGCACGTCGAGGGGCGCCGGATCGGTGAGGCGCCGCAGCCAGTGGGTCTCGTGCCGGCGGGCCGCGCCGACGGTGGACGTCCAGCGCTCCAGCGCGGCACCGTCGAGCTGGGTGAACCGGTCGCCGGGGCGGAGCGGGTCCGCTTCGCCGGCCACCGGTCCGTCCAGGTCCACGAGTTCGGTCAACCGCACGTCGAGGTCCGCGGTCGCGACGACGACAGCAGCCTCCTCGACGGCCAGTACGGTGCCCGGCGGGCTCGTCGAGGGGCGTGCGGTGACCTCCGCGCCCCGGACCGCGAACAGTCGCTCCTCCAGGGCGAGGAGGGCCAGGCCGAACGCGTTGTGGTGCGGTCCGAGAGTGGTGGCCCGGACCAGTGCGTCGAGTTCCCCGGCCGGCCGCCGCCAGGAGAACAGGCCCTCGCGGGGCGGGCCGTCGTGGCGGCCGTGGTAGGTGCGCCGGCTCAGGTCCTGGGCGGTGCGCACCTCGGTGCCGGCGGCCAGTTCGTCGACCAGTTCGCCGAAGGAGTCGGCGGCGGCCTCGTAGCAGGCGAGGTTGAGCGTGTGGGCGGTGTCGTCCGGCCTGACCGGGACGGTCCGCTGCTTGAGCAGGTCGCCGGTGTCCGCCTCCCGTTCCATCACGTGCCAGGTCACGCCGTGCTCGGTCGCGCCCTCCAGGACGGCCCAGCTGGTGGCGTGGAGACCGGCGTGCCGGGGCAGCAGCGCGTCGTGGAAGTTGACGGGCATGCGTTCGGGCAGCGCCAGGACCTCGTCGGGCAGCATCCTCAGGTTGGTGATGCTGAAGAGGTAGGCGAAGCGCAGTGGGCGCAGCCGTTCCAGCAGGTCCCGGCCGGGGGCGACGACGGTCAGGTCGTGCTCGGCCGCCCAGCGGCGCAGCCCCGGGTCGGCGGCGACCACGGCGACCACCTGGTGGCCGCGGGTCAGCAGGTGTTCGCCGCATTCGGCGAGGAGCGGTTCCTCTCCGATCAGGACGGCGCTGAAGGGTGTGGTCATCGCTGCTCCTCCTGTTCCTGGAGAACGGTGCTCAGTTGGTGGAGCAGGCGGTCCACCTCCGCGTCGGAGAGGCCGCCGACGAGTTGCGCGAGCCCGTTGTCCGGCGTGCCGGGGGCCGCGGGCGGCGGGTCGGCCGCGGCGCCGGTCCCGGCAGCGGGTCCGGTGCCAGCCGGGGCAGCAGGTCCGGCAGCGGGTCCGGTCGGGCCCGGCCGCAGGGTCGCGAGGTGGCGGGCCAGCCGCTCGATGGTGATGTGCTCGAACAGCAGGGTCGTCGGGAGCGGACCGAAGTCCGGTTCCAGCTCCTTGGTCAGGGTCAGCGCGACGAGGGAGTCGACGCCGTAGTTCTCGAAGGTGGACGTGGGGTCGAGGAGGTCCTCGGACATCTCCAGGACGCGGGCGAAGACCGCCCGCACCCGGAGTTCCGCGGCGCGGACCGGGTCCGGCGCGGACGGTTCCCCTGGGGCCGGCGCGGGGTCGGCCGCCGGTTGCTGCGCGGGCCGGGCCGCGGGCTCCGGCCCGGTGGCGGGGGCGGGCCCGGCGGCAGGGCGCGCCCCGGCGGCCGGTACGGGCACCAGGCCGTCGCTCTCGGCGACCAGTACGCGCTGGTAGGTGGCGCCCCCGGCGCCGCCCGGTCGGGGGCGGGCGGTGACGTTGCGGAAGCCGTTCTGGGCGAGGACGTCGTGCCAGGCGGTCAGTCCGAGCAGCGGGGACCGCGGCAGCCGGTACTCCGCGTCCTCGAAGAGCCACCAGCCGGTGGCCAGTCCGAAGATCAGCGACATCTGGTCCCGGAGTTCGACGCCCTCGTTGACCACCAACAGGCCGTTGGTCCGCAGCAGTTGCTTGGTGTGCGCCAGGGTGCGGTCGATCCTGCTGGTCGCGTGGAACACGTTGGTGCCCAGCACCAGGTCGTAGCCGCCGGCCTCGAAGCCCTGCGCGGCCGGGTCCCGTTCGATGTCCAGCACGCGGAACGCGGCGAACGGGTGGTCGGCGCCGAAGCGCCGGCGGCCGTGCCGGACGAACCCGTCGGAGACGTCGGTGCAGACGTACTCGACGTGCGCGCCGTGGCCCGCGTCGGCGAGGCGGCGCAGCACCCGTTCGCTGGTTCCACCGGTGCCCGCGCCCACCTCCAGCACCCGGATGCGGTCCCCGGGCTGCCTGCGCAGGCGCTCCGCCACGTACCGCAGCACGGTGCCGGCGACCTGGTCGTTGCACCGGCCGGCGGCCGGGTCCCCGGCGTAGACCGCCTCGACCAGGTCGAACGAGCCACCGGGGAAGAGCACCTCCAGGTGGCTGCGGGCTCCGGTCAGGACGGCGGGCAGCGCGTCGAGGCAGCGCCGCAGCAGGGTGACCACCGGGCCGGTCGAGGGGTGGCGCCCGGTCAGGTCGTCGGCCGCCGCGTCGGGCCGGTCCAGGCAGCGGCGCAGGTCCGCGTCGTCGAGCCGGTCCGTGGCGACCAGTTGGTCGTCCTCCGCGCGGAGGTGGCCGCCGCGCAGCAGGACGTCGACGAGCAGGTCGAGCAGCCGCTCCTGGCCGGCGGCGACGCCGAGTCGGGCGCACAGCCCGGCGCGGGTGTGCCGCTCGCCGGGCCGGTGCAGCACGCCCATGGTGCGCAGGGCGCCGACCAGCAGGCTCCGGGCGAGCCGCTCGGTCTCCGCGGAGGCGTCGGCGGAGGCGTCCGGGCCGTCCGTCACTTGCTGTCGGGCGCCGGTCTCGTCCGGGCCGGCAGGGCCGGCAGGGTCCGTGGCGGGGGCGGCGGAGGCCGGTGTCGGGCCCGGCTGCGGCCGCAGCACGGTGTCCGGGTCGACGCCGAGACCGGCGAGGATGCCGGGCTCCGCCTTGACCACCAGCAGCTGCGGCAGGGCGCCGGCCAGCACCCGTTCGACGGCGGCCAGGCCCTCGTCGGCGCCGATCGGTTCGATGCCCGCGGCGGCGAAGCGGCGCAGGACCCGCTCCCGGTGGGCGTCGCCCGCGGCGTGCCAGTAGCCCCAGTTGATGATGCGGACGGGGTACGGCAGGGTCTGCGCCGCGGCCAGCGCCCAGGCATCGGCGATATGGCAGCCCGCCGCGTATCCGGCCTGGCCGTGGTTGCCCTCCAGGGTGACCGCGGAGGAGTAGAGCAGCGCGAAGTCCAGCGGCTCGCCGCGGAGCGCGTGGAACATGCTCCGGACGGTGTCCGCCTTGGCCGTGAGGGCGCTGCGCAGCTCCGCCTCGTCGAGGTCCCGGATCGGCCGGTCCACCAGCACCATCGCGGAGTGGATCACGCCGTGCAGCGCGCCGAACCGGGCCTTGGCCTCGTCGACCACCTGCCGCAGCGCCACCGCGTCGGCGGCGTCGCACGGCGCGTACAGCACCTCGGCGCCCAACTGCTCCAGCTCCGCGAGGACGGCGCTGCGCTCGGCGTCCAGCGGGCCGCGCCCGACCAGGACGAGCCGGGCCCGGTAGGTGCGGGCCAGGTACCGGGCGGTGTCCCGGCCGAGCACCCCGAGACCGCCGAGGACGAGGTACACCCCGCGGTCGCGGAAGCGCGGCGGCGCGGCGGGCAGTTCCACCCTTTCGAGTCGGCGCACCCGGCGTACGCGGCCGCGCAGGGACACCGGCCGGGCCTTGGCCCGGGCCGGCTCCTCGACCAACGCGCGTACGCCGTCGGCGAGTTCGGTGCCGCGCACGTCCAGGCAGGCGGTGCTCAGCTGCGGGAACTCCTTGGTCGCGACCTCGCAGTAGCCGAGGAGTCCGGCGGCCGGCGGGTGCACCCGGTCCGTCTCGCCGAGCGGGAGGCCGTCGGCGGTGAGCACCTTGAGCCGGAGCGGGCGGTCGAGCAGGCCGGCCCGGTCCAGGCCCCGCACCAGACGGTGGAGCGAGACCACACCGCGGTCCTGGGCCTGCCGCAACTCCTCGGCGCTGTCGGGCAGTCGGCCCGGTGTGTCGACGCCGAGGAAGTACACCAGGTCGGTCCGCGGGGCGCGGGCCAGGGTGTCGGCCACCTCCTGCTCGCCGAGGCCGCCGGCGCCGAGCGTCAGCCGTACGTGCTCCGCGCCCGGGTGGGCGCGCTCCAGGGCGTCCGCGAGGGGCGCGGCCTGCTCGGCGGCGACGGTGAGGACCGTCCGGGGAGCGGGGGCGTCCTCGCCGGTGCCGGTTCGGGGAGCGACCGCCCAGCGGGGCCGGTGGTCGATGCCGGGCGCCGCCTTCGACGGGCGCAGTACGAGGCCCAGGATCCGCACGCAGACCCGGCCGGTGTCGTCGGTGACGGTGACGTCGAACCGGTGCGCGCCCAGGGCGCGGACGCAGGACCAGCCGTCGCCGGGCACCGGGGCGTGCCGTTCGATCCGGTCCGCGGCGAACGGCAGCAGCGCCCGGCCGCCCTCGTCCGCCGCATCGCCGAGCAGCAGGGCCAGCGGGTGCAGCGCCGCGTCGAGGGCGCCCGGGTCGAGCGGGTCGGGGCCGTTGGCGGTGCGGTGCTGCTGCTCGGGGGCGCGCAGTCGGGCGAGGACGGTCCGCTCACCGGTCCAGACCTGCTCCACCCGCCGGAAGTACGGGCCGTAGTGCAGGCCGCGCCGCCGCAGCCCGGCGTAGAGCTCCTCGTGGCCGACCCGGTGCGGGCAGTCCGCCCGGATCAGGTCGAGCGCCAGCGGTTCGGGGTGGTCCGGTGCGGTGTCGAGCACCTGGCCGACCGAGTGGACGGGGTCGCCTCCCGGGGCGGCGGAGATCCGGTAGTCGTGCGCGGTCCCGTCGCCTTCCGGGGTGGGGCGGGCGGGCCCGAACGTCAGGGTGAGCGCGGTGCCGCGCTCCGGCACCAGGACCGGGGAGAGCCAGCGGACGTCCCCGAAGACCCGCGCCGCACCGTCGCCCAGGGCTCCGGCGACCAGGCCGAGATGGCCGACGCCGGGCAGTACCCGCGTGCCGTGGACGACGTGGTCGCGGACGACCGGATCGGCCGGGGCGAGGGTGCGGGACACCTCGTGCGGGGCGTCCGGCCGGGGTTCCGCGGGCCGGGGGTCGGCCGGGGCGGCGGGCTGTCCGCCGCGGGTGACCGGCAGCCAGTGCCGGGCGCGTTCGAACGGGTAGCTGGGCAGCGGCACGGTGCGGTGCGGGTGCGGTGCCGCCGCGTCGACCGCCGTCCAGTCGGAGAAGGCGCCGGACACCCAGAGCCGGGCGAGTCGGGTGCGGTCGCCGCCGGCGGCCAGCGTCTGGAGGAAGTCGGGGCCCGCTCCCCCGGTGAACACGTCCGCGAGCGCGGCGTGCTGTTCGGCGTTGCCGAGGACCGCCCAGGTGCCCGGGGCCCCGTCGGCGCACGCCGCGAACTTCTCGGCGGCGTCGGTGAGGTCGGACGCCAGGAAGGCCAGCCGTTCGGGCAGGGCTTCCCGGCCGGTCCGCAGGGTGTGCGCGGCCTCGGCGAGGGCGGGCCGTTCGCGGCGCAGGAAGGCGGCCAGCTCCGCGGCGTAGGCCCGCAGTCGTTCGGGGCTGCGCGCGGAGAGCACCATCAGCTCGGGGCCGTCGGCGGCGGCGGGGCGGGCCGCCGGAGCCCGGTACTCCTCCAGGATCACGTGCGCGTTGGTGCCGCCCGCGCCGAACGAGCTGACGCTCGCCCGCCGCGGCTGCTCCACCGGTCCCCGGTCCGTCTCGACGACCGGTCGGGGCCAGGGGGCGAGGGTGCGCTGCACCCGGAACGGGGAACGGGCGAAGTCGATGTTCGGGTTGAGCTCCTCGGAGTGCAGCGAGGGGACCAACTCGCCGTGTGCGAGCTGGAGTACGGCCTTGGTCACCCCGGCGATGCCGGCGGCGCCCTCCAGGTGGCCGATGTTGGACTTCACCGAGCCGAGTACGTGGCCGCCCGCGGGCTGCGGGGACCGGGCGAAGGCCAGCGCCAGCGCGGTGTGCTCGATCGGGTCGCCCAGGGCGGTCCCGGTGCCGTGCGCCTCGACGTAGCCGATGGTGCGCGGGTCGATGCCGGCCCGGTCCAGGGCCTCTTCGATGAGCGCCTGCTGGGCCTGTGGGTTGGGCACGGTGTAGCCGCCGGTGCGGCCGCCGTGGTTCACCGCGGTCGCCTTGATCACGGCGTGGATGTGGTCGCCGTCGGCGACCGCCTCCGAGAGCCGTTTGAGCAGTACCGCGCCCACGCCCTCGCCCGGCACGTAGCCGTCGCCCCCGGCGCCGAAGGACCGGCACCGCCCGTCGGTGGCGAGCATCCGCATCCGGCTGAGGTGGGCGTACTTCAGCGGATGCGCGGAGACGTTGACGCCGCCGGCGAGTGCGTAGCGGCACTCGCCCCGGCGCACGCTCTCGCATGCCTGGTGCAGGGCGACCAGCGAGGCGGAGCACGCGGTGTCCACCACCACGCTCGGTCCGCGGAAGTCGCCGGCGTAGGAGACCTGGTTGGCGATCGCGGAGCGGTTGGCGAGCACCGTGTGGTGGTTGCCTCTGGCCGCCTCCTCGGCGGCGAGCTGGGCGTAGTCGCCCCACATCACACCGGCGAACACGCCGACGTCGCGGCCCTGGCCGCCGTAGCGGGGCCGCGGCAGGCGGGACGGCGGGTAGCCGGCGTTCTCCAGTGCCGACCAGGCGGCCTCCAGGAACAGGCGTTCCTGGGGGTCCATCAGTTTGGCCTGGGACGGCGGGATCCGGAAGAACAGCGAGTCGAAGGCGTCCACGTCGGACAGGAAGCCGCCCCACTTGCCGTAGCTGGTGCCCGGGGTCGCGGGGTCGCCGTCGAAGTGGGCGTCGGCGTCCCAGCGGTCGCGGGGCACCTCGGTGACCGCGTCCCGGCCCTGGCGCAGGTTCTCCCAGAACTCCGTCAGGTCGCGGGCCTGCGGGTAGCGCCCGCTGATGCCGATGATGGCGATTTCGTCGTCGGCGGGGTCGGGGTCGGCGGTGTCGGCCGGCGCCGGTTCCCGCGCGGGCGCGGGCCGGGCCGGGGCCGGGGCCGGGGTCGGGCGCTCATCGGCTGCCGCGCGGTCGGCCCGCGCCGCCTCCTCCTGCGGTGCGGCGGGGAACAACTTCCGTACGGCGTCGGCGTGTTCGTGCAGCAGGTACTGCGCGAGGTCGTGCACCGTCCGGTACTCGAACAGCAGGGTCGCGCGGGCGCCGGGGAAGTCCCGGTCGAGCTGCGCGTTGGTCTCCATGACCAGGACGGAGTCGAGGCCGTAGGCGTCCAACGGGGTGTCCGGGTCGATCCGCTCCGCCGCCAGGCCGAGCACCTCGGACAGCAGTCCCCGCACATGCTCGGCGACCTGCGCGAGCAGGGCCGTGGCGGTCGGGTCGGCGCCGGTGACGGGGGCCGTGCCGGCCCCGGCCGACGGCCCGCCGGCCGGGGTGCCGGCGCCCGCGCCGCCGGTGCGCGGTGCCAGGGCCGCGTCGACGGCCGCGGGGTCGCCGAGCGCCGGGACCAGCCGGACGAGTCCGGTCCGCCCGGCGAGTTCCAGTGCCCGCAGCCCTTCCTCGGCGCCGAACTCCCGCATACCGGTGCGCCGCCGGTATCCGGCGCGCTCCTCCTCGCCCATCAGGGCGTCCACGCCGCCGATCCGCCACAGGGGCCAGGCGGGCGCCAGGGTCCGGCCGGTGGCCTGCCCGGCGCGGACCCGCGCGTCGCGCTGTGCCGCGTAGGAGTCCAGGAAGCGGTTGGCCGCGGCGTAGGCGCAGGTGCCGAAGTCGCCGACGACGGAGGCGATGGAGGAGAACACCACGAACAGGTCGAGCGGCTGATCGGCGGTGAGCGCGTCCAGCAGCCGGACGCCGTGTGCCTTGGTCGCGAGGAGTTCGGTGAAGCGTGCGCGGTCCGCTTCGAGCACGGTGGCCGGGTCGGCGGCGCCGGCGAGGTGGAAGACGCCGTCGAGGTGCCCGAAGCGCTCGGTGGCGCGCGTCACCGCGGACCGCATGCCCTCGGGGTCGGCGGTGTCGGCGGCCACGAGCAGCACCTCGCCGCCCAGCGCGACGAGTTCGTCGGCGGCCGCCCGCGCCGCGGGCCGGTCGGCCGAGCGGCTGACCAGCACCAGTCGGGCCTGGTGGGCCGACGCCAGGTGGCGCACCAGCTCCAGGCCGATGCCGCCGGTGCCGCCGGTGACGAGGTAGGCGCCGTGCCGCTTGAGCGGCAGGGCGTCGCCGGCCGGCGGGACGGTCGCGTCCACCCTGCGCAGGACGCGGACCTGGCGGCCTTGCGCGCCGTGGCGCACCTCCGCACCGGCCGGCCGCCCGCCCTGCGCCAGTTCGGCGGTCAGCAGGCCCGGCAGTGCGGGCCCGTCGGCCAGGCCGTCCGCGCAGGTCACGGTGAACAGCTCGCACCCCGGCAGCACCCCGGTGACGGACCGCGCGAACCCCGCCGCGGCCTCCTGGTCGGGGCGCGGTCCCCACGCGTCCTCCGCCAGCACGTAGGCGCAGCGCACGCGTCCGGTGGGGCGGACGGTGTCCACCGCCCGGACGAGGGCGCGCAGGGCGTGCAGTCCGGTTGCGAAGGCCGCGTCGAGGGCCGCGCCCGCCTGCTCGGTGGCGCCGTCGGTCCCGTAGCCGACCGGCTCGGTGGTCAGGCCCCACAGGTGGACGACGTCCAGCGAACGGACGCCCTCCTGCCCCAGGTCCGTCAGCAGCCGGGCGAAGTCGGCGGAGCGGGTGGGGTCGACGGTGTACCGGTCGGGGCCGGTGCGGGCGAAGGCCGTCGCCGCCCGGACGTCGATGACGCGCCGTCCGCCGCCCTGCGCGGCCAGGGCCCGGGCGGTGGCGTCGCTGTCCCCCAGGACGAGAACGGCGTCGGCGTCGCCGTCGGCGCGGGTGGCCGGCGGGAGGTCCTGGTCCTGCCACACCTGCTGGTAGAAGAACGGGTCGTCGGCCGTGGCGGGGCGGGCGGTTCCGGTCGGGTCCGCGGGGAGCCGGTCCGCGCCGGCTCCGAGGTGCCGGCCGCCGAAGTTCTCGATGCGGACCAGTTCGGCCCCGGACGCGTCGAGGATGCGGACGTCGAACTGCCGCAGCCCCGAGGCCGGGTCCGCTTCGCCGACGGGGACGGCGTGCGCGTAGCAGGTGCGGGGCAGCGGTTCCCGCGGAGCCCGGACCTCCAGCGCGCCGAGGCTGAACGGCACCGCGAGCGGCCGGTCCTGTGCCGGTCGGGGCAGGTCCGCCCAGTGGCAGGCGCGGAGCGCACCGTCGAGCAGCGCCGGCGGCAGGAGTTCCGCCGGGGCGGCGTCCGTCTCGGGCAGGGCGAGGCGGACCAGTGCGCCGCCGGGTCCGAAGTGGACGTCCTCGATGACGTCGAAGGAGGTTCCGTAGGCGAACCGGGCGGCCCGGTAGGTGTCTTGTACGGCGGCGCCGTCCCGGTGCTGCGGACAGGCCGCGCGCAGTGCTTCGAAGTCGGCGGGCGCGGCGGGCGCGGGCCGCTCGGCGGGGGGCGGTGCGCCGACCGTGCCGCGTACGTGGACGGTGCGCTCCGCGCCGTTCGGGGTCCAGACGGTGAAGGCCAGTTCCCGGTCCGTGGCGTCGCTCCGGCCGGCCGGGCGGGCGAGGGTGACGAAGACGTCGCGCGTCCGGTCCTCGATCACCACCGGCCGGCCCCACAGCACGTCCCGCAGGGAGTGTGCGTCGGCGAGTCCGGCCAGTTCGGCCGCGGCCCGGGCCATCTCCAGGCAGGCGGCGCCGGCCAGCAGCGGCCGGCCGTCGATGAGGTGGTCGCGCACCAGGGGTTCGTCGGCGCGGAAGGTCCGGCGGAAGCGGACCTCGTCGAGGGTGGACTCGTTGGCGTCGAGGAGCGGGTGCGGGCGGGCGGGCGCCGCGGCGGGCCCGCGCTGGCTCCGGTCGGCGGCGGGGACCCAGTGGCGTTCGCGGGCGAACGGGTAGTGCGGGGCGGGGATGCGGCGCGGCGGTGCGCCGTCATCGGGGCGCAGCGCGTCCCAGTCGGCCGTGCCGTCCTGCGTCCACCGGGCGGCGAGCGCGGCGGCCGGGCCGTCCTGCTGCTGCGGTGCGGGGTCGGTGGCGCCGCCGCGCAGCAGGGCCGGGTCCGGGGTGCCGTCGCGGTGGGCGCGCAGCGCGCGGACGAGCGTGGCGCCGTCCTCGGCGACCACCGCCAGGCGCTCCTCCCATACCTCGCGGCCGTGTTGGAGGGTGTGGGCGAGGTCCTCGGCGCGGACGTGGGCGCGCTCGGTGAAGTCGGCGAGGCGGTCGGCGTAGGCGCCCAGCCGCTCCGTGTCCCGCGCGGAGAGCGGGAAGACCAGCGGCCGGGCGAAGCGCTGCCCGGCCACGGGGGTGTCGGTGCGCGCGGGGCCGTCCCGGTACTCCTCCAGGACCAGGTGGGCGTTGGAGCCGCCCGCGCCGAAGGAGCTGAGCCCGGCCCGGCGGGGCGACGGGCCGGATTCCGCGTTCGGCTCGGGCCAGTCGGCGGCCTCGCGCTGCACCCGGAACGGCGCGCGCCCGAAGTCGATGTTCGGGTTGAGCTCCTCGGAGTGCAGCGAGGGGACGAGTTGCCGGTGCCGGAACTGGAGCAGCACCTTGGTCAGCCCGGCGATGCCGGCGGCCGACTCCAGGTGGCCGATGTTCGACTTCACCGAGCCGATGGACCACCGGTGCCCGTCCGGGGTCGCGGTGCCGAAGACCTTGGCGAGTCCGGCGATTTCGATCGGGTCGCCCAGGGAGGTGCCGGTGCCGTGCGCTTCGACGTAGCCGATGTCCGACGGTTCGAGTCCCGCCCCGTGCAGTGCCCGGCGTACCGCGTCGGCCTGCGCGTGCGGGTTGGGCACGGTGTAGCCGTTGGTGCGGCCGCCGTGGTTGACGGCGTGGCCGCGGATCACCCCGTAGATGTGGTCGCCGTCCCGCACGGCCGCGGCCAGCGGCTTGAGCAGCACCGCCCCGACGCCCTCGCCGGGGACGTAGCCGCTGCCGCCGGCGCCGAAGGCCCGGCACCGGCCGTCGGCGGAGACGAACCTGCCCTGGCTGAGGAAGACGTACTTGTACGGGTGCAGGGAGAGGTTCACCCCGCCCGCGATGGCCACCTCGCTCTCCGACCTGCGCAGACTCTCGCAGGCCAGGTGGATCGCGGTCAGGGACGACGAGCACATGGTGTCGAGGGCGATGCTCGGCCCGGTCAGGCCCAGGGTGTAGGAGACACGGTTGGCTATCGAGGCGAACGAGGAGCCGGTGACCCTGATGCCGCCGCGCTCGGCGTCGGCCGCGCCGTAGAGCTGGTACTCGCCGTACATCACCCCGACGAAGACGCCCACGCTGTGCCCGGACAGTGCGTCCCGGCGGTATCCGGCGTCCTCCAGGACGTGCCACGAGGTTTGCAGGAACAGGCGCTCCTGCGGGTCCATCAGCTCCGCCTCGCGGGGGGAGATGCCGAAGAACAGCGGGTCGAAGCGGTCGATGTCGCGGAGGAAGCCGCCCCACTTGGAGGAGGCGCGGCCGCGGGCGGACGGGTCCGGGTCGAAGTAGCGCGCGTGGTCCCAGCGGTCGGCGGGGATCTCGGTGATGCAGTCGCGGCCGTCGGCGAGGTTCTGCCAGAACGCGTCCAGGTCGTCGGCCATGGGGTAGCGGCCGGTGAGCCCGATGACGGCGACGGCGTCGGCGTCATCAGCGGCAGCGGCAGCGGCGGCAGCAGCGTCGGTGTATCGCACGTCCGGAGCGGGGGCCGGGGCCACGGGAACGGTGCGGGCGGCGACGGGCGCGGCTTCCTCCCGGGCGGCGCCGGCACGGGCGGCGTCCGCCTCGGCTGCCGCCCCGTCCTCCTCGGACGCCCCGTCGGCACCGGCCAGTTCGCGCAGGCGGGCGGCGTGTTCCGCGACGAAGTACCCCGCCAGTTCCTCCAGGGTGGCGTACTCGAAGAACAGGGTCTTGGGCAGCGCGTCGAAGTGCCGGTCGAGTTCGGCGTTGAGCGCGGTGATGACGAGCGAGTCGATGCCGTAGCGGTCGAAGGGCACCCGCAGGTCGAGCTCGGCCGGGTCGAGTTTGGTCCGCTCGGCGAGCAGTTCGCGCAGGAAGGTCCCCACCCACGCGGTGAGGTCCGCCTCGGACAGCTCCGCCCGGGCCGTCCCCGGGGCCGCGGACGGCCGTGCCGCGGTCCGCACGGGGGTCGGCGCGAGCGCCGCCGCGACCCGGTCCGGGTCCCCGTATCCGACCAGGACCGCACCGCCGTCCTGGTGCAGTGCCGCGTCGAACGCCGCCAGGCCCTCGGCCGTCGGCATCGGGACCAGGCCGAGACGGTGGCGCAGCGCCCGGGCGGCGTCCTCGTCCTGGCGCATACCGCCGTCCCGCCAGAGCGGCCAGGCGAGGGAGACGGTGCGGCCGGCGCGGCGGCCGTCCGCCACCTGGGCTCGGCGGCGCTCGGCGAACGCGTCGAGGAAGGCGTTGGCGTAGGCGTAGTCGCTCTGCCCCGGGTTGCCGAAGACGCCGGCGATGGAGGAGAAGCAGACGAAGAAGTCCAACGGGTCCCCGGCGGTGAGCCGGTCGAGGTGGACCGTGCCGTGCACCTTGGGGCGCACGACCTCGGTGAACTCCTCCCAGCTCTTGCGGAGCAGGAACCCGTCGTGCAGCGTGCCGGCCGCGTGCAGCACGCCGCGCAGCGGGCCGTGTTCGGCCCGGACGGCCGTGAGCAGTGCGCCCAGGCTCTCCTCGTCGGCCACGTCCGCGCGCCGGAAGACGACCTCGCACCCGGTCGCCCGGAGGTCCGCGATCCGCCGCTCGGCCTCCGGGCCCGGCTCGGTCCGACCGGTCAGCACCAGGGTCGCGGTGACCTGGTGCGCGAGGTGCTCGGCCACGGTCAGGCCGAGCCGGCCCGCGCCGCCGGTGAGCAGGTAGACCCCGCCGTCCCTGAGCGCCGCCGAGCCGTCCGCGGCCGCGGGGACGGGGACGGCGTCGAGCCGCCGGTGGCGGCGTACCCGCCGGACGCCGTCGGCGTACCGCGTCTCGGTCTCCCCGTCGTCCAGGAGCGCCGACTCTGCGACGAGCGTGCGCAGTACGGGGGCGTCGGCGTCCAGACCGACCAGGCGGTGGAGCAGGCGCGGGTTCTCCAGCGTGACGCTGCGGGCCAGGCCGGTGAGGGCGGCGGCCGCGGGGCTCGCGCCGTCGGCGTCGGTGCGGTGGGCGACCAGCACGGCGGTGCGGTCGGCGCCGCGGCGCTCCAGGAGCGCCTTGGTGAGGGCGAAGACGCTGGGCAGGGCGTGGTCGAGCAGGGCGGGGGTGAGCGGCTGCGAGGCGTCGGTGGCGGCAGCCGCGTCGGCGGCGGTGGCGGCGTCGGCGGCGGTGGCGGCGTCGGCGGCGGTGGCGGCGTCGCACCAGGTGTGCAGCACGACGGTGGGGGTCCGCCCGCTCTCCGCCAGGTGGTCGAGGAGCGCGGCGAAGTCGGCCTGGCTGGCCGGGTCCACGGTGTAGTGGTCGCCGTCCACCGCGGCGTACTCCGTACCGGGGGTCACCAGGATCACGTCGGGTTCCCCGTCACCGGCGGCACGCAGTTCCTCGGCCAGCGCGGAGCGCCGGGCCGGGTCGTGGGCGAGCAGCAGCCGCGGGCCAGTCGCGACCGAAGCGGCCGGGACCTGGGCGGTCGGGTCCGAGGCGGCCGGGTCCAACGCGGGGTGCCCGGCGGGCTCCCATGCGCTGCCGAACAGGGCACTCTCGGGCTGCCGTTGGGCGTCCCGCACGGTGCGCACGGACAGGTCGCGGAGCCGGGCCAGCAGCCGCCCCTCCGTGTCGAGGACGTCGACGTGCGCCTTGGTCTGCTTCTCCCCCGAGCCGGCCGCCAGCAGCGTGACGTGTGCGAGGCAGTGCCGGGGCAGCGGCGCGAACACCTCCAACCCGCCCAGGGCCAACGGCAGGTAGGTGGTGCCCTCGTCCTCTCCGGCGGCGAGCAGGCCGACCACGGCGTGCAGGGCACCGTCGAGCAGCGACGGGTGCAGGACGAAGCCGGCGACGCCGGAAGCGGTCCCGGGCGCGTCCCCGTCCGCCCCGAACCCTTCGCCCGTTTCCTCCAGTTCGGGCAGTTCGGGCAGTTCGAGAACGCCCACTGCCTGTGCGTCGCCGCGGTGCAGTACGCGCAGGGAGCGCATGGCCGGGCCGTAGTCGAGGCCGCGGTCCCGCAGCAGGGTGTAGAGGTCGGGCGCGGTGAGCCGGTCCGGGCAGCGCTCGGTGAGGGCGGCCGGGTCGACGGGGGCGGGCGGGGCGGCCGGGGGCCGGACGGTGAGTTCGCCGCGGGCGAAGACCTCGGGTTCGCCGTCCGTGCCGCCCGGCCCGTCGGCGATCGCGAACCGCGCGCCGTCGCCGTGCGGGGTGAGCCGGATGTGCACCGTCCGTGGTCCCCGGGCGAAGGAAAGCGGCCGCTCGAAGGCGACCCGGTGCAGCGACGGCCCGCCCGACGCGGCCGCGGGCAGGGCGAGTGCCCCGGCGGCGCGGGCCATCTCCAGGTAGCCGACGGCGGGCATGATGGCCTCGCCCCCGACCCGGTGCCCGGCGAGGTAGAACTCGCGGCCGGTCAGGGCGGTGGCGTAGCGGTGCTCGGCGAGGGTGGAGACGTTGGCGCCGATCAGCGGGTGCAGGCGCGCCGGCGCGCGGTCCGCGGCGTCCGCGACGTCCGGGGCGTCCGGGTCCTCGGGATCGAGCCAGACCCGTCGGCCCTCGAACGGATAGGTGGGCAGGGGGATGCGGCGGCGGCGCTCGTCGGCGTAGAGGGCGGCCCAGTCCACCTCCGCCCCGTCGAGCCAGGCGGTGCGCACGGCTTCGAGGAGTTCCCGTCCGGACGGCCCGCCGTCGGGGGTGAACGTCCGCCGGCCGCCGCGGACGTCGCCGTCGCCGGTGACGCAACCGGGCCCGGACCGCTCCCGCAGGAGCCGTACGACCTCGGCGCGGTCGGCACCGAGGACCGCCCGCCGGTACCGGTGGGCCTGCCGGCCCACGGCGAGGGTGTAGGCGGTGTCGGCGAGGTCCGTGTCGGGGTGCCGGTCGAGGTGGTCGGCGAGGGCGTCGGTGAGGGTTTCCAGTGCCGTGGCGGTCTTGGCGGACAGCACCAGCAGGTGCGCGTCGTGCCCGGAGGGGCCGGACGGCTCCTGTCGCGGGGCCTCCTGGAGGACGGCGTGCGCGTTGGTGCCGCCGATGCCGAACGAGCTCACGCCGGCCCGCAGTGGCCCGTCCGCGGTCCAGGGCGTGGTCTCGGTGCTGACGTAGAACGGTGTGGCGGGGAAGTCGATGGCCGGGTTGGGCCGCTCGTAGTGGAGCGTCGGCACCAGGGCCCGGTGGCGCAGCATCAGCGCCGTCTTGATCACGCCGGCCACGCCGGCGGCGGCGTCGAGGTGGCCGACGTTGGACTTCAGCGAACCGATCGCGCAGAAGCCGGTGTCCTGCGTACCGCGGCGGAACGCGTCGGTGAGCGCGGAGACCTCCACCGGGTCGCCGAGCCGGGTGGCGGTGCCGTGCGCCTCGACGTACGTCACGCTCCGCGGCTCGGTGCCGGAGACGGCGTGCGCCTCGGCGATGACGGCGGCCTGGCCCTCCTTGCCGGGGGCGGCGTAACTCACCTTCAGGGAGCCGTCGTTGTTGGTCGCGGTGCCCTTGATCACGGCGTGGATGGTGTCGCCGTCGTTGACGGCGTCCTCCAGGAGCTTGAGGACCACGATCCCGACGCCGTTGCCGAGTACGGTGCCGCTGGCGTCCGCGTCGAAGGTGCGCACCCGGCCGTCGGCGGAGAGGATCGCGCCTTCCTCGTACAGGTAGCCGCGGGTCTGCGGCAGCTTGACCGTCACGCCGCCGGCCAGCGCCATATCGCACTCGCCGTTGACCAGCCCCTGGCAGGCCAGGTGGATCGCCACCAGGGAGGTCGAGCAGGCCGTCTGGACGCTGTAGCTCGGGCCGCGCAGGTCCAGCTTGTAGCTGACCCGCGTGGCCAGGAAGTCCTTGTCGTTGCCGACCATCACCTTGAAGTGGTCGGAGGTGGCGGTCTGGTCGATGCGGGGCAGCACGTTCTGCTGGAGGTAGGTGTTGATCGCCGCGCCGCCGTAGACGCTGATCAGGCCGTCGTAGCGGCGCGGGTCGTACCCGGCGTCCTCCAGTGCCGTGTGGCAGCTCTGGAGGAACAGCCGCTGTTGCGGGTCGATGACCTCCGCCTCCGCGGGGGTCAGCTCGAAGAACCCGGTGTCGAAGAGGTCGACGTCCGGCAGGATGCCGTGCGCCGGCACGTACGACGGATCGGCGCGCAGCGCCGCCGGTATGCCGGCCCCGGCGAGCTCCTCGTCGCTGAACCGCGCGATGCCCTCGCGTCCGGCCCGCAGCAGCTCCCAGAATTCCCCCACGCTGTCGGCGCCCGGGAAGCGCCCGGCCATGCCCACGATGGCGATGTCGGTCCCGGACACTTCAGTGCCGTCCTGCGAACTCACGGTCGTTCCCTCTTCCCTTGCTGCCCGGTCTCCGCACGGAGGCCGGGGTCATTCGGCAGACGAGGAGCTTGTACGTCGGGGGCGGTTCACACGGCGGTGAACCGGGCCGCCCGCTCACGCAGCAGTGCGGCGGTCTCGGCCATCAGGTGCTCGGCGACGGTGTCGGCGTGGCGGGCCTGCCAGGGCGCGAGGACGGTGCCGCGCACCCAGGAGTTGAAGGCGCCCATGGCCGGTCCGCAGTAGATCAAGTAGTCGACGGTGCGGCCGGGTTCGCCGCGTTGGGCGAGGTGGAAGCCGCGGTCGAGGTAGGTCCGGAAGGCGTCGGCCATCGTCCGCTTGGGGTCTCCGCCGGCCGCCGTGGTGGCCGCGGGGAGCGGTCCGCGCAGGAACTTCTCCTCGATCCGGGCCCTGGTCGGGGCGTCGAGGTCGGCCAGCGAGTCGTGGCGGCGCCACAGCTCGTGCAGCTTGCCGGCGCGGGCGGGCAGGAACACGCCGCGCTTGACCACCTGCGCCCGCACGCCCAGTTCGAACATCTCCGGGGCGGGCGCGAGGGCCACGTCGTGCACGTCGAGTTCTTGGAGCAGGTCCTTGACGGCCGGGCTGGTGGCCGCCTCCGGGGTGCACTGGTTGATCGAGCCGGTGAGCACGAAATCCGCGCCGAGCAGGAACGCGGCGGCCGCGGCCTCCGGGCTGCCGATGCCGCCGGCCGCGCCCACGTGCACCCGCGGCCCGGTGCCGGACGCCGCGTCCCGCAGCCGCAGCACGGTGGGCAGCAGGGTGGTGAGGCTGCCTGCGGCGTCGTACCAGCCGGATCCGGTCTCCACGCACAGGTCGTCGGCGAGCGGGAGGTCCGCGTAGCGCGCGGCGTCCTGCCCGGTCAGGGCGCCCGCGTCGACCAGGTCCGCCACGAGGGCGCGGGGGGCGGGCGCGAGGAACGCGGCGGCCATGTCGGTGCTGGACACCTTGGCGAGCACCCGGCCGCCGCTGAGCCGGTACTTGACGAGGGCGGGGGTGATGCGCAGGAAGCCGGACGCCTCGACGGTGCGCACACCGGTGCGCAGGAAGAGGTCGACCAGCGCCATCTCCCGGGCCGGGTCGGCGTGTTGGTGGAGCAGGTTCGCGCCGTAGACCCCGTCGGCGCCGAGGTCGGCGCGGACCGTTTGGAGGCCCGTCGCGACCTCGTCCAGGGACAGTCCGCCGGTCCCGAAGAAGCCCATACCGCCCGCCTTCGCGAGGCGCACCAGGAGTTCCGGGCCGGACACGCCGCCGTACATCGAGCCGGCGAGGTAGGCGTGGCGCAGGCCGTAGCGCGCGCGGAAGGTGTCGGCGCCGAGCGCCGCGGGCCGGGCCGCGCCGACGGCCTCCGCGACGACCGCCGGCGGTGCGAGCTCGACCGCGGGCGCCTGGACGACGGGTTCGTGGACCGTGCTCTCGTGGACCGCGGGTGCCTGGACCGTGATCTCGTGGTCCGTGATCTCGTGGGCCGCGGGTGCCTGGAGCGTCGGTGCCTGGAGCGTGGGCTCTTCCACGATCAGCGGCTCGGCCTCGGCCTGGATCTTGGTGACGAGCTTGCGCAGCACCGCGCCGGGGCCGAGCTCCTTGAGCGCGAAGTCGCCCTTGCCCATGAGGTACCGCACCGTGTCGGTCCACCGCACCGGCGAGGCGATCTGACCGGCCAGGAGCTGCTTCACCTCGCCGGGGCCGTACGGCCGGGCGTGCACGTTGGCGAGGACGGGGATCGCCGGGTCCCGCAGCGTGAACCCGTCGAGGTAGGCGGCGAACTCGTCGGCCGTGTCGCGCAGATAACGCGAGTGGAAGGGGGCGCTGACGTTCAGCGGCACGTAGTGCGCACCGAGCTCCTGGAACACCGGCTTGGCCAGGTCGATCTGGTCGGCGGGCCCGGCCAGCACGAACTGGGTGGGCGCGTTGTGGTTGGCGATGTCCAGGCCGGTCAGCCCGTGGTCGGCCAGCGTCCGTTCCACCGTGGCCAGATCACGTCCGATGACGGCCGCCATCCGGCCGCCGCCGGCCCGGCTCATCAGCTCGCCCCGGCGGGTGACCAGCCGCAGCCCGGTCTCGAAGTCGAAGGATCCGGCGGCGAACAGCGCGGCGTACTCGCCGAGGCTGTGGCCGACGAGGTAGTCCGGCGGCTCGGGGTCCTCGCGTTGGGTGCGGAGCCAGGTCAGCGCGCTGACCACGAAGAGCGCGGGCTGGGTGAACTGCGTCCGGGCCAGCTCCCGGCGGGGGTCCTCGACGCACAGTTCGCGGATCGAGTAACCGAGCACCGAGTCCGCGAGCGCGGTCTGCTCGGGGAACTCCTCGAAGAGGTCCTTGCCCATCCCCTTGGCCTGGCTGCCCTGGCCCGGGAATCCGTACACCTTCATGACGCCGTCCTTGGATACAGGGTGGGAAGCGGAGGGAGAGGCGGGGTGGGATGCGGAGGGAGAGGCGGGGCGGGGTGAGGAGGGAGAGGCGGGGCGGGATGCGGGGTGGGACTGGTTGCGCGGGGGTACCGCGGCGCGTACGGCGGCCAGCGAGCGGGTGTCCTCGCCCAGCGGGCTGAGCAGCGGCAACGACCGGGAGCGCGAGGCGGCGGACAGGCCCTTGCGGGCGAAGTTGTGCAGGGTGCCGGCCGGTCCGAGGTCCAGGTACTGGAACGGGCCGCGCTGCTCCAGCGCCGCCAGGGTCTCGGCGTACGCGATGGGTTGCCTGGTCGCCCGCCACAGGTGGTCGACCGTCACCCGGGCCACCTCGCCCGCGCTGGCGCAGGACACGACGGGGATCCGCGGCGGCCGCAGCGCGGTCCCCGCCATGACGGACCGGAACAGCGGCTCGCCGGCGTCCATCAGCCGCGAGTGGAAGGCGTACCCGACCGGGACCCGCTGGCACACCACCTGGCGGGCCCGCAGCGCCTCCTCGGCCGCGACCAGGTCCGCCTCGGCGCCCGAGACCACGAAGTGGCCGGGGTAGTTCCGGGCGGCGATCTCGGTCCGGTCGCGCAGCAGCGGGAGGTCCTGGTGGAGTGCCACGTCCTCCAGGACCGCGAGCATGCCGCCGCGCGGCGCGGCGCGCAGCGCCCTGGCCTGGCGGACCAGGAGCCGCAGGCACACGTCGGCGTCGAGCACGCCCGCGAGGACGGCCGCGGTGAACTCGCCGAGGCTCGCGCCGAGCAGCAGATCGGGCTCGATGCCGTACGCGATGAGGGTTTCCGCCAGGGCGAGTTCGACCATGACGATCGCCGGGTGGGTGAACTCGATGGCGTCGAACGGTTCGCCGCGGCTGCGGCCCGGGGCGTACAGGGTCGCCAGCACCGACTCGCCGAGCTCCGTCGCGGCCGCCGCGTCGAGGCGGTCCAGGGCATCGCGGAACACCGGTTCCGCCTGGTACAGGGACCAGCCCATCCGGCTGTACTGCGAGCCCTGTCCGGAGAACTGGAAGACGACCGGCCGGCTCAAGCGCGTTCACCGCCCTGCTGTTCGCGGATCTCCGCGACCCGGAACTCGCCCTCGTGGAAGACGCCGAGGCCGGGCGGGACCGGCCGGTCCGTCAGGGCCGCGTCGGCGAGTTCGCCGACGGGCCGGTCGAGACCGTCCAGCATGGCTTCGAGGACGGACTGGAGCCCGAGCAGGAGCCGGGTCGCGCCGGCGTCGGTGACCTGGTCCCGGTGGTAGGAGAGGTGCACGGTGACGACGTTGGTGGGGAACACGTCGAG
The DNA here is from genome assembly GCF_042886435.1 of Streptomyces sp. NPDC058000. Classification (NCBI taxonomy): domain Bacteria; kingdom Bacillati; phylum Actinomycetota; class Actinomycetes; order Kitasatosporales; family Streptomycetaceae; genus Streptomyces; species Streptomyces sp. NPDC058000. The sequence goes on along the minus strand of NZ_JBHVQS010000007.1, from coordinate 187,446 downwards.
GCGCAGCGGGAAGCCCATCTTGGAGACGAAGAACGCGGTGCCGGAGCGCTCCATGGTGTCCACGCCGACGTTCTGGAAGACGATGTAGCTCTCGCAGGGCAGGGCGCCCGCGGGCAGGTCGCTCCAGCCGAGGACGGTGTCCAGGGGCGTGGTCTCGTGGCTGCCCATCTCGACGAGGGCGCCGAAGAGTTCCCTGAGGAACTCCCCCGCGTCGTGGCCGCGGTCCAGGCGGGTGCGCAGCGGCAGGATGTTGAAGGCCGGACCCACCATCGTGGAGAGCGCCTCGGGGTCGGCGACCGGCGAGGAGCGGCCGGCGAGGAGCACGCCGTGCACCACGTCGTCGGACGCGGTGCAGGCGGCGTTCACCAGCGCCCAGGCGCCCTGGAACAGCGCGTTGAGCGGGAGGTGGCCGCGCTGCGAGAGGCGCCGCAGGCCCAGGGTGGTGTCCCGGTCCAGGGTGATGATCTGGCGGGCGCAGCCGTCCTCGGCGGGGCCCGCCGGCAGGTGCTTGCGGAGTCCTTCGGACAGGGCGGTCGGCTGGGTGAGGCCCGTGAGGGCACGCCGCCAGTACTCCTCGGCGGGCTGGTCCGGCAGGGCGCGCACGCCGTCGACGAACGCCTTGAACGGCAGCCGGTCCACGGCGGGGCTCGGGGCGCGGCCCGCGGCCGCGGCGTCGAGCAGTTCCTGGAGCCGATCGGTGACGATCTCGAAGCTCCACCCGTCCAGGCAGAAGTAGTTCAGGCTCACCACGACCAGCGCGGTGTCCGCGTCGAGCAGGGCGACCAGGTAGCGGAGCCCGGAGGCGTTGCCCAGGTCGACGCCGCGCTCGCGGTCCGCGGCGAGGTAGGTCTCCAGCCGTGCGTCCTGTTCGGTGCCGGGCCGGCCGCGCCAGTCGGCGAAGGTCGTCTCGGGGGTGGCCTCCTCGTGTACCACCTGTACCGGTTCCGCGAGACCTTCCCAGGCGAAGGTGGTGCGCAGCAGCGGGTGTTCGCCGATCAACTGCCGGAAGCAGTCGACGAAGACGTCCTCGCTGAACTCGGAGACCCGCAGCAGCTGCATGCGGTGCACGAGGAAGAGGCCGGGCTCGGGGCGCTCGCGCCATGCGCCGAGGGCCCACTGCTGGAACGGTGAGAGCGGGTAGACGTCGACGACGCCCGGGGCCTTCGACAGCGCGCGCAGGGTGGCACCGGCGTCGTCCGGCGCGGTGGTCGCGGGCGTCGCGGGCGCGGCGGCGACGGCCGCGGCGGCCCGCTCGTCCAGGGCGGCGGCCAGGGCGGCGACCGTGCCGTGCCGGAAGATCAGCTGCGGCGCGAACTCCAGCCCGCGCTGACGGGCCTTGGCGACGACGTGGATGGTGTGGATCGAGTCGCCGCCGAGCTCGAAGAAGTTGGTGTGCACGCCCACGTCGTCCACGCCGAGGACCTCCGCCCACACCTCGGCGAGCGCGTGCTCGGTGGGGGTCGTGGGCTCCGCGGTGGCGCCGTCGACGTCGCCCTGGTCGAGCACCGGCGGCAGCGCGTCACGGTCGAGCTTGCCGTTGACGCCGACCGGCAGGGCGCGCAGCGGCAGGAACGCGGACGGGATCAGGTAGTCCGGCACCCGGTCCTTGAGGTAGCGGCGCAGTGCGCGCACCAGCTCGGCGCCGGCGCGGTGGAACGCGGGGTCGTTCGTCAGGCTCTCCGGCGCGTGCGGCCCGTCCGGCAGGGCGCGTTCCAGGGCGAGCGGGTCGCTGCCGGTGCGGCTGAGCAGGACCGCGTAGCTGCCGTCGGTCGCGTCCGGCATCCAGGTGACGGTGACGGTGCGGCCGGTGTCCTCGCCGAGTTGCCACCACTGCTCCGGGTCCGCGTGGGCGCCGGGGTCGAGCGGGGTGTCCCGGACGAGTTCGCCGACGATCTCCTCGGCGTCCCGGTCGCGGAGCCGGTCCTGCTTGTGGTTGACGGCGGCGAGGCGGGCGTTGGGCACGCCGAGCACCGCGAGCGCCTCGGGCCGCTCCTCGTCGAGGCGTCGGCGCACCGCGGCGAGGCCGCCGCACTCCGGCCAGTCGAGGGTGACGACGTCCGTGTCGCGGTCGGCGGCCGGCGCTCCGGCGTGGAGGACGGCGTCGTAGCGGTAGCGGGTCAGTTCGTTGTCGTGGCGGCCCCGGCGCAGTTGTACGTCGATGCCGCCGAGGGACGGGCGTTCCTCGCGCAGCGCCGTGAAGAACGCGGGGTGCACGAGCAGTTCCTGCTCCTGGCGGGCCTGGCGGGCGATCCGGCCGCGCAGCCGCCCGACGGGGAGTTTCGCCGTGGCGCGGCTCAGTTCGACGTCGGTGTGGAAGGTGTCGAGGAGGGCGAGGTTGCGCAGGTCGCCCACGAAGACGGCGCCGTCGCCGGTCAGGCTGTCCAGGGCCTGGCCGAGGACGGTGCGCAGGTAGGCGGCGTCGGGGAAGTACTGGACGACGGAGTTGAGGATCACCACGTCGAAGGGCTCGTCGGAGACTCCGGCGACCTCGTCGGCGGCGCGGTGCGACAGGGTGACGCCGGCGAGCTCGGGGCGCTCGTCGATCAGTCGGGTGCGGACGAAGTCCAGGGCGGCCGCGGAGATGTCGGTGCCGTGGTAGCTCTCGCAGTGCGGGGCGATGCGGGAGAGCAGCAGGCCGGTGCCGCAGCCGATCTCCAGGACGCGCCGGGGCTTGAGGGCGAGGATGCGGGCGACGGTGCCGTCGACCCACTCCCGCATCTCCTCGGCGGGCAGCGGGTCGCCGGTGTAGCTGCTGTTCCAGCTGATGATGTTGAAGTCCGCCTCGCGCGGGTCGGCGTCCTGTGCGTAGGCCCGGTCGAACACCTCCGCCCACTGGGCGACCCGTTCGGTCATCGGGTCCTCGTCGGACTCCGCCACGGCGGGTCCGGTGTTGGGCACGACGTAGGCGACGAGTTGTCGGTGGTCGGGTTCGTGTGCGTCGTCGCGGGTGACGACGGCCGCCTCCTGCACGTCCGGGTGCTGGGTGAGCGCGGCCTCGACCTCGCCGGGCTCGATGCGGATGCCGCGGACCTTGACCTGGAAGTCGGCGCGACCGCGGTACTCGATCGCCCCGTCGGGCAGCAGCCGGGCCAGGTCGCCCGTCTTGTACAGCCGCTCGCCGGGGGCGCCGAACGGGTCGGGGACGAACCGCTCCTCGGTGAGCTCGGGCCGGTTGTGGTAGCCGCGGGCCACCTGTACGCCGCCGATGTGCAGTTCGCCGACGACGCCGACCGGCACCGGGTTGAGCCGCTCGTCGAGGATCCGGACGCGGGTGTTGGCGATGGGGTGGCCGATGGGCACGATGCCGCGGGCGTCACCGGGCACGCACTGCCAGGAGGTGACGTCGACGGCCGCCTCGGTGGGGCCGTAGAGGTTGTGCAGCTCCGTCTTCGGCAGCCGCGCGAAGAACCGCTCCTGGAGGGCGAACGGCAGGGCCTCGCCGCTGCACACGACGCGGCGCAGGTCGGCGCAGTGCGCGGCGAGGTCGTCCTGGCCGAGGAAGACCTGGAGCATCGACGGCACGAAGTGGGCGGTGGTGACCCGCTCCCGGCGGATCACCTCGGCGAGCGTGGCCGGGTCCTTGTGCTCGTCGGGTCCCGCGACGACCAGGGTCGCGCCGGTCAGCAGCGGCCAGAAGAACTCCCACACGGAGACGTCGAAGCTGAACGGCGTCTTCTGGAGCACCCGGTCGGTGCCGTCCAGGCGGTAGCGGTCCTGCATCCACAGCAGCCGGTTGACGATGCCGCGGTGGGTGTTGAGGACGCCCTTGGGCTGCCCGGTGGAGCCGGAGGTGTAGATCATGTAGGCGAGGGTGTCCGGGCCGGCGCCGTGCGCGACCGGCTCGTCGGACTCCTTCGCGAACTCCGCCCGGCGGGTGTCGAGGGCGACCACCTCCGCGTCCGTCGGGGGCAGTGCGGCCACCAGGTGTTCCTGGGTGAGGACGAGGTCCGGGGCCGCGTCGTCGAGCATGAACGCGCGGCGGCGGGCGGGGTAGTCCGGGTCGATCGGGACGTACGCGGCCCCCGACTTGAGGACGCCGAGCAGCGCGACGACCAGGTCGAGCGAGCGTTCCGCGCAGACGGCGACGAAGCGCTCGGGGCCCGCGCCGCGGCGGCGCAGCCAGGTGGCGAGCTGGTTGGCGCGGCGGTCCAGTTCGGCGTAGCTGATCCGTTCGCCGTCGAAGACGAGTGCCGGGGCGTCGGGGGTGCGCCGGGCTTGGTCGGCGATCAGGTCGGGCAGGCAGCGGTCGGCGCCGTCGAAGGTCCGGGCGGTGTCGTTCCACTCCTCGACGATCTTGCGGCGCTCGGGCTCCGGGAGCACCGGGAGCCGGGAGACGGCGAGTTCGGGGCGGGCGGCGGCGGCCTCCACCACGACGCGGAAGGCGTCCATCAGGCGGCGTACGGTGCCCGGTTCGAAGACGTCGCGGTTGTACTCCACCTCGACCAGGAGTTCGTCGGCGCAGTCGACGACGCTGATCCACAGGTCGAACTTGGAGGTGTCGATGCGGACGCCCTCGATCGCCTCGATGACCAGTTCGTCGCCGGGCTTGAGTTCCCGGGCGGGCAGGAAGTTGAAGCAGACCTGGAACAGCGGGTTCTGCGAGAGGTACCGCTCGGGTTGCAGCGCGTCGACGAGGACCTCGAACGGCACCTCCTGGTGCTGCTGGGCCCCGTTGACGACCTCCTGCACCCGGCGCAGCACCTCGCGGAAGTCCGGGTCCCCGGACATGTCCGTCTTGTAGACGAGGGTGTTGACGAACATGCCGATGAGCGGCTCGATGTCGACCTGGGTCCGGTTGGTCACCGGTGAGCCGACCGGGATGCCGCTCTGGCCGGTGTAGCGGTGCAGCAGCACGTTGAGCGCGCCGAGCAGCAGGACGAACAGGCTGACACCCTCGCGGCGGCACAGCGTCTGGAGCGCGGTGCGCAGCGAGTCGGGATAGACGTCCCGGAGGTCGCCGCCCTCGAAGGTCTGGAGGGGCGGCCGCGGCCGGTCCAGGGGCAGCTCCAGGTTCTCCGTTCCGTCACCCAACTGCCGTCGCCAGTAGTCGAGTTGGTTCTCCAGACGGTCACCGGAGAGGTGCTGGCGCTGCCAGACGGCGAAGTCCGCGTACTGCACGCCGAGGTCGGCGAGCGGGGAGGGCCGGCCCGCGGCGAACGCCTCGTACAGGGTGAAGAGTTCCTGCCAGAACAGGCCGAGCGACCAGCCGTCGACCACGACGTGGTGGGCGTTGAGCAGTACGACGTGCAGTTCGGGCGCGAGCCGGTAGAGGGTGATCCGCAGGAGCGGTCCGGTCGCCAGGTCGAACGGCCGGCGCCCCTCGTCGAAGATCAGCGCGTCGAGCCGGGCCGGGTCGTCGGTGACGTCGACCAGGTCGATGGGGACGCGGACGTCGTCGAGGATCTCCTGCCACGGTTCGCCGTTCTCGCTGGGCAGGCGGGTGCGCAGCGACTCGTGCCGGCGCACCACTTCCTCGGCGGCGCGCTCCAGGACCTCGCGGCGCAGCGGCCCGCGCAGCCGGAAGCTCATCGGGACGTTGTAGGCGGGGCTGTCGGGCACCATCTGGTCGAGGAACCACAGGCGGCGCTGGGCGAAGGAGAGCGGCGGGCGGTCGTCGGCCGGGCGGCGCGGGATGCCGGTGCTCCCCGACGCGCGGGCGGCACCGCTCAGCTTCTCCAGCAGGGCCCGCTTCTGCGGGGACAGTTGCGCCTTGCGCGAGGTGGCGAGGTCTTCGCTGGACATGGCGGGCAAACTCCTCTGTGTCATCGACGGCGTCCTGGGCTCTCGCCGGTTCACGCAAGCAGGGTGCTGATGGTCTCTTCGGGCAACTCGTCGATGCGCTCGATCAGTTCGGCTTCCAGCAGCTGCACCATGTCGGCCAGGGTGCGGGCCTGGAACAGCTCACCGAGGTCGAGCTCGAACGGGAAGCCGCTCTTCAGCCGGGAGATGATCTGGGTGGCCAGGATCGAGTCGCCGCCCACCTCCTGGAAGTCGTCCTCCGGGCGGGCCGTGGTGACGCCCAGTACCTCGCGCCAGGCATCGACCACGAGTTCCTGGAGCGAGCCGCCGGCCGGCTCCTCGGGCGCCGCGGCGTCCGCGGCCACCTCGGCGACCGGCTCCGCCACGGCGGCGACGGCTGCCGGGACCGGGCGTTCCGCCGGGGCCTCGGCACCGGCCCGGTCCGGGACCGTGCGCGCCGCCTCGGCGGAACCCTCCAGCGCCCCTTCCTTCTCGGCCAGGACGACCGCCTGGTACGCCTGGTCCTCGCGCACCGGCGCCGGCGACAGGCTGCGCACCGCCCGGTATCCGCCGCGCTCCAGCGCCTGCCGCCACAGGGCGACGCTGAGCAGCGGGGAGCCCGGCAGCCGGCAGTCGTCCTCGAAGGCCCACCAGCCGCCCATCAGGCCGAAGGTGAGGGTGAAGAAGTCCTGTGCGCGGGTGGTCTCCAGGAGGATCAACACGCCGCCGGGACGCAGGAGTTGCCGGGCGTGGGCCAGGGTGGCGTCGATGTTGCGGGTCGCGTGCAGCACGTTGCAGGCGAGGACGACGTCCTGGCTGCCGGCCTCGAAGCCCTGCCCGGTGGGCGAGGACTCGATGTCCAGCGGCGCGAAGGTCACGAACGGGTGGTCCTTGCCGTACTGGTTGCGCCCGTACTGCGTGAAGCCGCGGGAGATGTCGGTGTAGACGTAGCTCAGCCGCCCGTCCGCGGCGTCCAGTGCGGGCAGCACCTTGGCGGTGGTGCCGCCGGTGCCCGCGCCGATCTCCAGGACGGAGACGGTGGCCTCCGGGTCGCGCTCGCGGCGCGCCCGGACGTACCGCGCGACGAGCCCGGCCACCAGGCCGTTGGTGTCGCCGTCGCTGTGGTACACGGCCTCCACGGCGTCGAACGACCCGCCGGGGAAGAGCACCTCGTGCGCCTTGCGGCGGCCCGTGAGGACCTCGGGGAACTCCTCCAGGCAGATCGTCAGGAGGTGGAAGTACCCGTCCATCTCCGGGTAGTCGGCGGTCACCTCGCGCTTGAGGGCCGCCAGCTCGTCCTCGTCCCAGGTCAACGTCGACGGGTCGGTGACCCGGTCGGTGGTGACCAGTTCCTCGCCGTCAGCGCGCAGGTAGCCGCCGTCGGTGAGGACGCCGAGCAGCCCGTGGAACAGCGCCGCGTGGTCGTCCACCACTCCGAGCCGGCGGGCCAGGTCCGCCTCGCGGTGGCGTTCGCCCGCGGCTGTGAAGACGTCCATCCGGCGCAGCGAGGCGAACAGCATCCGCCGGCAGACCTGGGTCAGCTCGCGCACCATCACGTCGGAGCGCAGCGCGGCTTCGAGGTCCCCGGCCGACGGGTCGGACCGCAGGTGCTCCTCGGCCGCCGCGTCGAGCGCGCCGAGCACGGACGGTACGGCCCCGGGTTCCGGTTGCGCCGGCGCGGGGTCCTGGCCGGCCGTTCCCGGGGCGGTGCCGTCGGCCCAGACGTGCGGGAAGGCGTCGCGGACGAAGGGGTGTCCCGGCAGGGCGAGGCGTCGGGGCGCGCTGCCGGTGTGCAGGCGCGGCCAGTCCACCGTGGCGCCGGTGACCCAGGCGGCGGCGAGGGCGTCGGCGTCGCGGCCGGCGGCGGCCGGGGCCGGCGCTCCCGGGCGGCGGTCGGTGACCTGTCCGCGGTGCGCGCCGGGTACCCCGGTGGCGCCGCCCGTGAACGCGTCGAGTGCGGTGGTCAGTTCGTCCACCGTGCCGGCGGCCACCGCGAGCCGTTCGGGGAACGCCTCGCGGCCCACCTGGAGCGTGTACGCCACGTCCCCGAGCGCCGCTTCGTCGGGTCCGGCCGCCCGCAGGTGGGCGGCGAGCGCCCCGGCCTTCTCGCGCAGTTGGGCCTCGGTCTTCGCGGAGAGCGGGACGAGCTGCCGGCGCCGGGGCACGGCCCGGGCGGGGCGCTCGGGGGCGGTGTACTCCTCGATGATCACGTGGGCGTTGGTGCCGCTGTAGCCGAAGGAGCTCACCCCGGCCAGGCGGGGGGCCGTGCCGTCGGGGGTCCACTCGGCCAGCTCGCGGCTGACGTAGACCGGGCTGTCCTCGAAGTCGGCGTGCTTGTTCTCGTCGCGGAAGTTGGTGGCCGGGGGGAGTTTGCCGTGCCGCAGGCACAGCAGCACCTTGATGGCGCCCAGCACACCGGCGGCGCCCATGGTGTGGCCGATGTTGGCCTTGATCGAGCCGATCGCGCAGAACTGCTTGCGGTCGGTGAACTCCGCGAACGCCTCGGTCAGTCCGTGCACCTCGATCGGGTCACCGAGGCTGGTCCCGGTGCCGTGCGCCTCGATGTAGCGCAGCCGGTCCATGGCGATGCCGTTGCGGCGGTAGACGTCGCGCAGCAGGGCGGTCTGCGCGGGAGCGCTGGGCGAGGTGATGCCGGAGGTCCGGCCGTCCTGGTTGGTCGCACTGCCCCGAATGACGCCGAGGATCCGGTCGTTGTCCCGGACCGCGTCGGAGAGCCGCTTGAGGACCAGGACGCCGACGCCCTCGCCGACCAGCATCCCGTCGGCGTCGGCGTCGAAGGGCCGGCAGGCCCGGCCGGGCGAGACGGTGCCGAGGGCCTCCATGGTGACGAAGGTCCCGGGGTGGTTGGCCACGTACACCCCGGCGGCCAGGGCGAGGTCCGACTCGCCGGACAGCAGCAGTCGCCGGGCGAGGTCGACCGCGACCAGCGACGACGAGCAGGCGGTGTCCACCGTCATCGCCGGGCCGCTGAGGTCCAGTTGGTAGGCGAGGCGGGCGGCCATGATGCTGGTGTCGGAGCCCATCAGGGCGTGCGCGGAGTACTCGGCCTGGGGCGCGAGCCCGGTGCTGCCGACGAGGGTGGCGACGGAGCGGCCGCGCAGCGTCGAGGCGTCCTGGGCCGCGTCCTCCAGGGCGTGGTAGCAGGATTCGAGCAGGACGCGTTGGGCCGCGTCCATCGCCGCGGCCTCGCGCGGGGCGATCCGGAAGAAGGCCGGGTCGAAGAGCTCGCTGCCGGACATGGCGCCGTAGCGTGGCGGCGCGGCGTCCGGGAAGTGCTCGCGCAGCAGTCCGAGGGCGACCGGGTCGTCGACCTCGGTGGTGCGGTCGGTGCCCTGGCTGATCACCTCCCACAGTTCGTCGGGATTCTGCGCGCCGGCGGTGCGGCAGTGCATGCCGATGACGGCGACGGCCTCCGGCGGGGCCTGTCGGTCGAGCTGGGTCCGGACGCGTTCGGCGAGCCGGTCGAGGTCACCGGACTCGGTCACCGCGCTGGTCGACAGGGCCGTGCCGAAGTGCGCGTTGACCGCTTCGGTCAGCGCCACGGCCCGGTCCAGGCCGAGGTCCTGGAAGGAGGTCCGGTTGACCGCCTCGGGGGCGGCATCGAGGACGCGGGCCGCGAGGTCCGCCAGCGCCTGCTTGACGTGGGGCGACATTGACTCTGTTTCTCCTTCAGCTCCGCGGGGCGCGCGGCTGCGCGGTGGTCTCGGCCAGGTGTGCCCGGTTGGTCCGCAGGCGCTCCTCCTCGGTCGAGGAGGTCTGCTTGCGCAGCTGGAACAGGCGGTGTCCGATCCAGCCGTGCCGCAGCGGCCCGGCGAGGTCGGGGTCGGTGTCGGGGTCCGCGGGGTCGTGCGGGAGCAGGTGCTCGATCACGAACCGGTTCCGGGCGAACACCTCGGCCCAGGTACGTGCCGTGGGGACGCTGATCCCGGCGCCGGCGTCGACCAGGTCGCCGCTGAGCGTGCACAGGACGTCCGCGAGGAGGACCTGGCCGCCGTCCACGACCGCCGCGTCCAGGTTCGCGAAGAGCGCGTGCTTGTCCTCGACGCGGTAGCAGCCGCCGACGGTGTACGCCAGGTCGTAGGTGCCCGGGAAGGGGTCGAGCGGGCCGCCGGCGTGGCACATCGCGGTCCGGTCCGCCAGGCCGCGTGCGTCGATCTCCCGCTCGGCGGTGCCGACCAGTTCCTTGTCGCCGGTCACGCCGTGCACGACGAGGTGCGGATGGTCGGCGGCGACGGCGAGCAGCGCTTCCGTGTCGCGGCAGCCGAATTCCATTACGGCGCCGAGCTGTTCCAGGTCCGCGCCGGCGAGCAGCAGCCGGTGCGGGGCCGGGGGCGCCTCCCGGTCGGCGGCCTGCGCGGGGGATCCGGCGGCGACCGGAGCCGGGGCGGGCGCGGCCGGGGCGGCGGGCTTGCGGGCCCCGCGCCCCGTGGTGAGCCGCTGCCGCAGGTAGGCGGCGAGCGCACCGGGCGCGGGCTGGTCGAAGACCAGGGTGACCGGTAGGCGCAGGCCGGTGGCCCGGTTGAGGCGGTTGCGGAGCTCCACCGCCGTCAGGGAGTCCAGGCCGAGTTCGACGAAGCCGGCGTCGGCACCGACCGTCGCCGGGTCGACGACCAGGACCGAGCCGACCTGCCGGCAGACCAACTCCAGGAGCACGGCGTACTGCTCGTCCTCGGGAAGGTCGGCCAGCCCGTCAAGGCCGGCGGGCCCGTCAAAGCCGGCGGGACCTGCGCCGGCGCCGCTGTCCGGCGCGGCGGTGGACGCCGCCCGGGGCACGGACTCCAGCAGTGCGCGGTGCAGCGGATGGCCGGCGCCCGCGTCGGCCTGGGTGCGCAGCGCGGCCAGGTCCAGGCGCATCGGCACCTGGAGCGGCGCGTCGGCGCCGCGCGCCAGGTCGAACAGTGCGAGCCCGTCCGCGGACGGCAGCGGCAGCAGACCGCCGCGGGCCATCCGCCCGGTGTCGCCGTCGCTGAGGTGCTTGGTCAGGCCGGTGGCCTGCTCCCAGTAGCCCCATGCCAGGGAGGTGCCCGGCAGCCCCTGCGCCCGGCGGTGCTGGGCGAGGGCGTCGAGGAAGGAGCTGGCCGCGGCGTAGTTGGACTGGCCGGGGTTGCCGAGCACACCGGCCGCGCCGGAGAAGAGCACGAACTCGGCCAGGTCCGTCCCGCGGGTCAGCTCGTGCAGGTTCCAGGCACCCTCGGCCTTCGGCCGCAGCACCCGGGCGAGCCGGTCTGGGGTCAGCGCGTCGAACACCCCGTCGTCGAGGTCGCCGGCGGTGTGCACGACGGTGCCGAGCGGATGCTCGGCGGGCAGCGCGTCGAGCACCTCCGCGAGGCGGTCGCGGTCGGCGACGTCGCAGGCCACCACGGTCACCCGGGCCCCGGCGGCGGTGAGTTCGCCGGTCAGCTCGGCCGCGCCGGGGGCTTCCGGGCCGCGGCGGCTGAGCAGCAGCAGGTGCCGGGCGCCGCGCTCGGTCACCAGGTGCCGGGCGAGCATGCCGCCGAGGGTGCCGGTGCCGCCGGTGATCAGCACGGTGTGGGCCGGGTCCGGCCGCCGCGGCACCGTCAGGACGATCTTCCCGACGTGGCGGGCCTGGCTCATGAACCGGAAGGCGTCCGGGGCGCGCCGCAGGTCCCAGGTGCGCCGGGGCAGATGGTGCAGGACGCCCCGTTCGAAGAGGTCCACGATCTCGGCGAGGATCTCGCCGATCCGCCGGGGCCCGGCGTCCACGATGTCGAACGCCCGGTAGCGGACGGCGAAGTGCGCGGTGGCGACCTGGGCGGCGTCGCGGATGTCGGTCTTGCCCATCTCCACGAACCGGCCGCCGCGCGGCAGCAGCCGCAGCGACGCGTCGACGAACTCACGGGCCAGCGAGTCCAGGACCACGTCCACGCCGCGGCCGCCGGTGACGGCCCGGAACTTCTCCTCGAAGCCCAGGTCGCGGGAGGAGGCCAGGTGGTCGTCGGGGACGCCGAGGTCCCGTACCGCGTCCCATTTGCCCTCGCTCGCGGTGGCGAAGACCTCCGCACCCAGATGCCGGGCGAGCTGTACCGCGGCCATGCCCACGCCGCCCGCGGCGGCGTGCACCAGGACCGCCTCGCCGGCCTTGAGGCCGCCCATGTCCACCAGGCCGTAGTAGGCGGTGGCGAACGCGACCGGAGCCGCGGCGGCCTGCTCGAAGGACCAGCCGCGCGGCATCCGGACCACGGTCTGCGCATCGGCCACGCAGATCGGGCCGAGGCCGCTGGGGAACAGTCCCATCACCCGGTCCCCGACGGCGAGGTGGGACACCTCGGCGCCGACCTCGGTGACCACTCCGGCCCCCTCGGCGCCGAGCGTCAGCTCCCCGGGGTACATGCCGAGCGCGCCGAGGACGTCGCGGAAGTTGAGGCCCGCGGCCCGCACCTCGACCCGCACCTGACCGGGCGTCAGCGGTGCCTCGGCCGCGGGCCAGGGCAGCAGCGCCAGGTTCTCCAGGGTGCCGGCGCCGGCGGTGTCCAGGCGCCAGGCGGTGCCGTCGCCCGGCGGGACCAGCGCACCGTCCGAACCGAGCCGGGCCAGCCGGGGCACCGTCGCCGCTCCCGCGCGCAGGGCGAGCTGCGCCTCACCGGCGGCGGTGGCCGCCGCGACCGCCGCGGGCAGCGCGGCGGTCGACGCCTCGGCACCGTCCACGTCGACCAGGAGCAGCCGCTCGGGGTTCTCCGCCTGCGCGGCCCGCAGCAGGCCCCACACCGGGGCGTGCACCAGGTCGTCGACGTCCTCGCCGACGTGGGTGGACACCGCCCGCCGGGTCACCACCACCAGGCGCGCCGCGGCCTGGCCCTCGTCGGCCAGCCAGTCCTGCACCAGGCCGAGCACCCGTGCGGTGGCGGCCCGGATGCCGGCGGCCAGGTCGTCGGGCCGCCCGGCGGACAGGGACAGCAGCGCCGTCCCGCCGGCACCGGCGTCGGCCTCGGCGTGGCCGGCGCGGCGCAGGTCGGCGGCGAGGCCCAGTTCGTCGGGGCCGGCCAGGCTCCACGTCCCGGGGCCGGTGGCGGCCACCGGCAGCGGGGTCCAGTCCAGGTGGAGCAGGTCCTCGGGCAGGGCCTGGCGGACCGGGCCCGGGCGGCGGCCGGAGATCGGGCGCAGCACCAGTGAGTCGAGGACGGCCACGGGGCGGCCGGCGGCGTCGGCGACCGCGGCCGAGACCGCGTCGGTGCCGGCGCCCGTCAGCCGCACCCGCACGGTGGCGGCTCCCCTGCCGAACAGCTGCATACCGGACCAGGAGAACGGGAGCAGTCCGCCGCCGTCGCGTACGAAGCCGCCGAAGCCCATGGCGTGCAGGGCCGAGTCGAGCAGCGCGGGGTGCAGGCCGTAGCGGCCCGCGTCCCGCTCGTCGTCGAGCACGGCCTCGGCGAACACCTCGTCGCCGCGCCGCCAGATCGCGCGCAGCCCGCGGAACGCCGGGCCGTAGGCGTAACCGGCGTCGGCCATCACCTGGTAGTAGTCGTCCACCGGCACGGGTTCGGCGCCGGTCGGCGGCCAGACCGCGAGGTCGAAGCCGGCGTCCGGCTCGCCGGCGACGAGCAGTCCGGCGGCGTGCCGGGTCCACGGCCGGTCCTGGTCCGGGTCCGTCCCGCCGGGCCCGTCCGCGGGCCGCGAGTGGACCTCGACCGGCCGGGCCCCGGTCGCGTCGGGGGCCTGCACGACGATCTGGAGCCGCGCGCCGCCCTGCTCCGCCAGGGTGAGCGGCGCCTCAAGGGTGAGTTCCTCCAGCCGTCCGCAGCCCAGGTCCGCTCCGGCGTGCAGCGCCATCTCCACGAAGCCGGTGCCGGGGAACAGCACCGTGCCCGAGACCGCGTGGTCGGCGATCCAGGGGTGCGTGGCGAGCGATACGTCGCCGCTGAACACCGTCCGGCCGTCGGCGAGCGGGACCGCGGAGGTCAGCAGCGGATGGCCGGTCGTCCCCTGGCCGGTGGCCGGGCCGGTCACCTCGGTGGGGCGGGTCGCCGGGGTGGTGTCGTCGACCCAGCAGAGCCGGCGCTCGAACGGATAGGTCGGCAGTCCGGACGTCCGCGCGGGGGTTTCCGCGCCGTGCAGTCCGGTCCAGTCGACCGCCGCGCCGCGCGCCCACAGGTCGGCCACCCGGCCGAGGTCCCGTTCGCGCACGGCGGCGTCGAGTCCGGTGGTGTCGATCCGTGCCGCGGTGGCCGCGAACACCGCGTCGGACGGCCGGCCGCGGCGCCAGCGGGTGAGGTGTCCGCGGAGCTCCTCGACGCCGGAGACGACGACCGCGAGCCGGTGCGTCAGGTCGATCCGGCCGACCTGGAGGGTGTACGCGAGGTCCGCGAGGTCGATCGCGGGCTGTTCCAGGAGGAAGTCCAGCCAGGTGTCGACGTAGGCCCCGAGCCGCTCCTGAGTGTGTGCCGACAGGGTGAAGAGGACCGGTCCGCGGGTGGCCGCGCGGGCGCGGGCCGGGGTCTCGGGCGCCTCCTCCACCACGAGGTGCGCGTTGGTCCCGCCGCCGCCGATGCCGGTGATCCCGGCCCGGCGCGGCACCGGGACGCCGTCCACGACGACCCGGTCCCACGACACCGGGGTGCCGGACAGTGCGAAGGGGAGCCGGTCGAGGTCGATGGCCGGGTTGTACTCCGCCGGGAGCCTGGTCGGGGGCAGGGTGCGGTGCTTCATGGCCAGCACGACCTTGAACAGCTGCGCCATGCCGGCGGACGCCTCGCCGTGGCCGATGTTGGGCTTGACCGAGCCGATCCGGAACTGCCCGTCGGCGTCCGGCCGGTCCGCGAAGACCTGGGTGAGCGCCGTCATCTCGACGGCGTCGCCGATCTCCGAACCGTTGGCGGTGGCCTCCACGTAGCCGACCGTCCGCGGGTCGATCCGCGCGTCGCGCAGCGCCGCCCGGATCACCTCGGCCTGCCGCTGGGCGCTGGGGCTGGTGAACCCGATGGTCCGCCCGTTGTGGTTGACGGCGCTGCCGCGGATCACCGCGCGCACCGGGTCGCCGTCGCGCAGCGCCTGCCGCAGCGGTTTGAGCAGCACCGCGCCGACGCCCTCGCCGGGGACGATGCCGCTGGCCTCGGCGCCGAACGACGCGCAGTCGGAACGGTCGGAGAGCAGCCCCACGGTGGCCAGTTCGACGTACGTGGACGGGTGCAGGTAGAGGTTCACGGCCCCGGCCAGGGCCAGGTCGCAGCGGCCCGAGCGCAGGCTCTCGACCGCCTCGTGCAGCGCCACGTGCGCCGAGGAGCAGGCGGTGTCCACGGCCTTGCTCGGTCCGCCGAGGTCGAACTGGAAGGAGACCCGGTTGACCATGTCGCCGAAGGACGTGCGGGGCATCTCCAGCCGGCCTTCGGAGCCGAACCGGGTGAAGCCGTGCTTCGCGCCGCCCGCGAAGACCCCGATGCGTCCGCGGACGTCGGCGGGGAGCTTGGACGGGGCGTAGCCGGCGTCCTCCAGTGCCTTCCAGCACTCCTGGAGGAACAGCCGCACCTGCGGGTCGGTGTTGCGGGCCTCCTGGTCGGTGAACTGGAACAGCGCGGGGTCGAACGCGTCGAAGCCGTCCAGGAAGGCACCCCATTTGGAGGGGCTCTTGCGGACCACGTCCGCGCCCTCGGGCCGCGGGTCGTAGTGCTCCCGCCAGTCCCAGCGGCGGTGCGGGATCTCGGTGACGGCCGAGCGTCCGTCCATGAGCAGCTGCCAGTAGCGGTGCTGGTCGGGCGCGTCCGGGAAGGAACCGCTCATCCCGATGATCGCGATCCCGTCCTCGACGTCGGCGTCGGCGTCGGCGTCGTCCGTGGTGCCCTCCGCGGACGCGGCGGCGTCCGCTTCCGCCGTGACCTCGTCAACTGACGTGGCACGTAGGGGAGTTGTGGCGGTCTCGGCGGACGCGGCGACCGGGACCGGAACGACGTCGGGGGCGGGCTCGACGGCCGGTGCGGTCCCGGCGGCGGGCACGGCGGCCGCGTCACCCCAGCCGAGGAAGTCCCGGCAGGCGTCCGGGAACAGCTCGACCAGGTGCCCGGCCACGCCCTCGACCTTCGCGAACTCGAAGAACAGCGTCCGCGAGGCCGCCGGGAACGCCTCGCTCAGCAGCTGGTTCAGCCGCGTCCGGGTGATCGAGTCGATCCCGTAGCGGTCCAGTTGCTCCGTGGGGTCGACCTCGCCGTCGGCGGCACCGATCAGCTCGGTGGCCAGCCGCGCGATCCGCTCCTCCAGCGCCGGGGCCAGCCGCTCGGGGCGCTGCTCGCCCCGCGGCGCGGCGGACGGCGCGGCCTGGGCCGGGGCCGGCGGCTCGGGGCGGCGCTCGGCCACCGGCCGGAGGGGCTGCGGTGCGGCGGGTACGGCGGCGGTGATGCCGTGGCGGTCCTTGGCGAACGGGTAGCCGGGCAGCGGCACCCGGCGCCCCGCTCCGCCACGGTGCAGCCGGCGCCACTCGATGGGGCCGCCGCGCACCCACAACTCCGCGACCTGCGCGTACTTGCCGCGCTCCAGCCACTTGCCCACGGCGTCGCGCAGCTCGTCGTCGTCGGCGAAGAGCCGGACGACCTCGCCCCGTCCGTCGGCCTCGCCCAGCCAGCAGTTCTCCGGGAGCTCCTGTCCCGAGGCCAGCGCCCGCAGTCCGGCGAGGAGTTCGTCCCGGTCGCGGACGACCAGCACGGCGCGCGCCGCGAGTTCGGCCCGGCCGAGCTGGAGGGTACGTGCCACATCCGCGAGCGACGGTCCCGCGTCCACGGCGCCGGACCGCTCGCCGTCGGCGTCCCCGGCGGCGTCCACCGCCGCCAGCAGGCGCGCCACGTCGCCGGCGGTCCGGCCCTCGTGGAGCGCGTCGGCGTCCAACCGCGGGCCGAACGCGACCTCCAGGGCCTCGCCGAACCGGGCGAACTGCTCCGGACGCACGCCGTAGGCGTCCAGGCGCTCGTCCGGGTCGATCTCGTCGGCGGCGACGCCCAGGACGTCCGCCAGCACCGCGCACACCTGCGCGGGCGCCACCGGCTGCGGGGCGGGCCGCGGCGGCGCACCGGCTGCGGGCGCCGCCAGATGCGCGGCGAGGACGTCCGCGGTGGCGCGGAGCCGCTCGGTGGTGCGCGCCGACAGCGGGACGATCTGCGGTCCGCCGTCGTCGCCGGTACGGTCCGCCGCGTCGGCGGGCACGTACTGTTCGACGACCACGTGGACGTTGGTCCCGCTGTGCCCGAAGGAGTTCACCGCGGCCATCAGCGGGGCGCCGGAGGTGCTCCGCCACGGCCGGGCCGTCTCGTCCGGGACGAAGGCCGAACCCTCGAAGCCGATCAGCGGGTTGAGGGTGCGCAGGGTCGGCATGCCGACCAGCCGGCCGTGCCGCATGGACAGCAGGACCTTGATCAGTCCGACGACTCCCGCGGGGGCGCCGGTGTGGCCGATGTGCGCCTTGGCGCTGCCGATGGTGCAGAACGCCCGCTCGTCGGTCAGCCGCCGAAACGCCCGCACCAGCGCGTTGGCCTCCACCGGGTCGCCGAGCGCGGTGCCGGTCCCGTGGGCCTCGACGTAGCCGACGCGCTCGGCGGGGATCCCGAAGCGCCGGTAGACGTCGACGACCAGTTCCTCCTGGGCGGCCCCGTTGGGGGCGGTGATGCCGTTGCTGGCCCCGTCCTGGTTCATGCCGGTCGCCCGGATCACGCCGTGGACGTGGTCGCCGTCGGCGAGCGCGTCGGACAGCCGCTTGAGGACGACGACGGCCACCGCTTCGGAGTAGACGGTGCCGTTGGCCTCGGCGTCGAAGGTGCGGCACTGTCCGCTGGGCGACATCGCGCCGCTCTCGACCAGCAGGTCCAGGCCCCGCGCGTCCAGGCCCGCGTTGACGCCGCCGACCAGCGCGAGGGACGACTCCCCCGACCGCAGGCTGTGGCAGGCCAGGTGCACCGCGGCCAGCGCGGACGAACAGGCGGTGTTGACCACCAGTGCGGCGCCGCGCAGGTCGAGGAAGTACGAGAGGCGGGAGGCCACCAGCGCGTCGGAGGCCCCGGTGAACGACTCGTGCGGGTAGCCGGTGGGTTCGGCGCCGATGAACAGTCCGGTGCGGGAACCGGCGAGCTGCTTCGGGTCGAGGGCGGCGTCCTCCAGCGCGTGCCAGCTCTCCTGGAGCAGCAGCCGCTGGTGGTGGCTCATCAGGTCCGCCTCGTGCGGGCGGATGCCGAAGAACTCCGCGTCGAAGCAGTCCCGTTCGGCCAGTGCCCCGCCCCAGCGGTAGCCGCCGGGGTCGTCCGGGGCGAGGTAGTGGTCGGGCAGCTCGCCGTAGGTGACCCGGCCCTCGGTGAGGCGGTGCCAGAACTCGCTGGTGTCCGCCGCCCCCGGGACCTGCCCGGACATGCCGATCACGGCGACGTCCAGCATCTGCGGACGGTCCGGGTGGCCGGCCGCCGGGGGGGCGGGGGTCGGCTCCGGGGCCGGGCGGTGCGCGTCCAGCAGACCGCGTGCCTGCTCGGCGCCGACCGCGCCCCGGGCGTAGCCGTCGAGGATGTCCCGGAAGTTCGCGCTGCTCATCGTTGCTCCCTCGTGGCCAGTTCGGCGTCGAGCAGGTCGAGCACCTCCGCGGCGGAGAGCTCTCCGGCCGCGAAACGTGCCTCCAACGTCACGATCAAGTCGTCCGGTGCGGGTGGCGCCGGCGGTGCTGCGGGCGCCTGCGGCGCGGGTGGCGCCGTGGGCTCCGGTGGGGCGTCGGCCGTGCCGAGCAGGCCGGTCAGGTGGTCGGCCAGCCGGTCGACGGAGGAGAACTCGTACAGGGCGGCGGCGTTGAGTTCGACGCCCAGTTCGTCGGCGATCTGCGTGACGAACGTCGAGCCGGTGATCGAGTCGACGCCCAGATCGGCGAAGGCCGTCGAGGGCGACAGGTCCTCCTTCGGCACCCGCAGCGTCCTGGCGAGCCGCTCGACCAGCAGCCGGCGGATCTCCGGGCGCCGGTCGGCGGCCCCGGACGGGCCGCCCGCGCTCGGTCCGGCCGCGCTCGGTCCGGCCGATGCCGCGGGGCGGGCCGGAGCCGCGGGGCGGGCCGCCGGTGCGCGCATCCCGATGACCTGGCGGTGCCGGTCCGCGCGCAGCAGCCGCACCGCGGTGTCGAAGCAGGCGGCTCCTTCGCCGTCGTCGAGGAAGCCCAGCGTCGGGTAGTCGCGGGCCGCCTCGCCGAACGAGGCCCGCCAGGCGCCCCAGTTGACGATCCCGACCGGGAACGCCGCGGTCCGGCCGACCGAGCGGGCGAACGCGTCGGCGGAGGTGATCCCGGCCGCGTAGGCGGCGTGGGTGCCGGCTCCGCCGAAGGCGAACGCCTGGGCCGAGGAGAAGTAGCAGAGGAAGTCCAACGGCTCGTCCGCCACCGCCTCGTAGAGGTGGCGGGTGCCCGCCGCCTTCACCTCGTAGTGCGCGCGGAACTCGTCCTCGCCGAGGTCGGCGAGGGCGCCCGGCGCCCCGGTGATCCGGGTGGCGCCGGCGAACAGCACCCCGTGGACCTCCCCGAGCAGGGCCTTCGCCGCGGCGATCGCCTGCCGGGCCTGTCGCGGATCGGTGACGTCGCCCTGGACGTAGCCGATCCGGTCGTCGTACAGGGCCGCGCGCACCGCGGGGTCGCTCTGCGGGCGGCGCCCGACGCAGACCACCTTGGCGTCGTACCGGTCGATCAGATGACGGCTGATGATGCGTCCTACGAACCCGCTGCCGCCGACCAGGACGTAGTTGCCGCCCGGCCGGATGCCGGGCAGTCCCGCCTGCGCCGCCTCGGCCGGCGCCACCGGGACGACCTCCTGCCGGTACCGGCGTCCCGCGCGCAGCGCGATGAGGTCGCCGGCCGGGGCCGGGGGCTCGGTGGCCACCGCGGCGGCCACCGCGGCGCGGCCGTCGGGCGTCGCCAGTTCGGCGCTCGACACATCGAGGTTGCGCACCGCGAACCGCCCGGATTCGCGGGCCAGGAAGTAGGCCAGTCCCGCCAGGCCGGCACCGCGCGCCGCGCTGGGCTCCCCATCGACCGACTGGGTGTCCTGCGTGACGACGGACAGGTCCGTGCGCGCGGCGGGGTCGCCCTGCCGGAGGGCCTTGACCAGGCGGAGCAGGGCGAGTTCGGGCGCGGCCGCGGTGTCCGGGCCGAGCGGGCCGGGGCCCGCGACGAGGTGGACCCGGTCGGGTGCCGGTCCGGCGAAGGTGAAGGCGGAGGCGTCGTCGAGGGGGCGCTCGGTCACCTCCGTGGCGCCGCCGTAGCGCCGGTAGTGGTCGGCCAGGGCCGTGGCGAGCGTGGCGCCCGGCGCATCGGTGACGATCAGTACCCGGCGCGGTGCCGGCCCGGCGGCGGGCACCGCCTCCGACGCCACCCAGCGCACCACGGTGAGCAGTCCCTCCGGCGGGACGACGGGCGGGGCGACCGGGGCGGTGCCGGGCGCGGCCGTCGGGCGGTCCGCCCGATCCGCGGGCAGCCGGTCCGGCACGGTGGACGGCGCGGTGGACGGCGCGTCCGCCGAGTGGTCCGTGCGGTCGGTGGGCACCCAGTGCCGTTCTCCGGCGAACGGGTAGGCCGGCAGGCTGACCCGGCGCGGACGGTCCGTTCCCCACCGGGCGGCCCAGTCCACCGGGGCGCCCTCGGCCCAGCGCCGGGCCGTGGTGTGCGGCTCCGTTCCGGACCCCGTCGGGCGCACCCCGTACCGGGCGAACTCCGCCAGCTGACCGAGGAGTTCGGCGGTGGTGCGGGCCACGAAGGCGACCCGGACGGCGAACTCGGCCCGGCCGCTCTGGAGGGTGTGCGCGACGTCGCGCAGCGGCCGGTCGTCGGCCGTGCTGAGCGCCTCCCCGAGGCGGGCGGCCATCACCCGCAGCCGGTCCTCGCTGCGGGCGGAGAGCGGCACCACGACGGGTTCCGCCGGTCGGCCGGCGGTTACCGCGGGCGCCGGGGCGGCCGGCAGGTACTCCTCCAGGACCAGGTGGGCGTTGGCCCCGGTGGCCCCGAAGGAGCTCAGTCCGGCGCGCCGCGGGCCGTCCGTCGGCGCGGGCCACGCCTCGACCGCGCGCTGGAGCCGGAACGGTGTGCCGTCCAGGCCGAGCAGCGGGTTCACGGTCCGCGCGTGCAGCGAGGGCACCAGTGTGCGGTGGTGCAGTTGCAGGGCCACCTTGGTCAGGCCGGCAATCCCGGCGGCGGCCTCCGCGTGCCCGATGTTGGACTTCACCGACCCCAGCGCGCAGAACCCGGTGTCGTCGGTGTCCCTGCCGAAGGCGGTGGCCAGGCCCCGGATCTCGATCGGGTCGCCCAGCGAGGTGCCGGTGCCGTGCGCCTCCAGGTAGCCGAGGGACCGCGCGTCGACGTCCGCCGAGGCGAGCGCGGCGGAGATCACGGCGGCCTGGCCGACCGGGCTGGGCACGCTGAACCCGCTGACCGCACCGGCGTGGTTGACCGCGGACCCGGCGACGACGGCGTAGATGTGGTCGCCGTCGGCCTCCGCGGCGGCGAGGGGCTTGAGGACCACCGCGCCGACGCCTTCCGCGGACACGTAGCCGTCCCCGCCCTCCCCGAAGGAGCGGCAGCGGCCGTCCGAGGAGTGCATGCCGACCGCGCCGTAGGTGCGGTACTTGCCGGGGTGCAGTGAGAGGTTGACGCCGCCCGCGAGGGCCACCTCGCACTCCCGGCGGCGCAGGCTCTCCACCGCCAGGTGCAGCGCGGTGAGCGAGGAGGAGCAGAGGGTGTCCACCGTCATGCTCGGGCCGTGGAAGTCGCCGAAGAAGGAGACCCGGTTGGCGATCTGGCCCTGGTTGAGGCTCAGCGGAACCGGCGTGGCCGCCTCCGCCGCCACCAGGGTGTAGTCCTTGTGCATGGTCCCGGCGAACACACCGACCGCGCGGCGCCGGTCCGGCCCCTTGGCCTCGGCGAGGGTGGCCGGGGTGTACCCGGCGTCCTCGATCGCCTCCCAGCAGGTGCGCAGGAACCAGCGTTCCTGCGGGTCGGTGATCTCCGCCTCCGGGCGGGAGATCCGGAAGAAGTCGGCGTCGAACCGGTCGACGTCGTCGAGGAATCCGCCCCAGCGGGACTCGGTGTCCCCGGCGGGTGTCCAGCGCCCGGCCGGCACCTCGGACACGCTGTCCCGGCCCGCCTTGAGGTTCTCCCAGAAGTCCACGAGGTCCGCGGCGCCGGGGTAGTGCCCGGCCATGCCGACGATCGCGAACCGCTCGGTGTCCCCGGACGGCAACCGGCGCCGCTGCAACCGCGGTCGGGCCAGCGGCACCCGCGTCGCGCCCGCGCCGCCGCTCCGGCCGGCCAGGATCGCGTGGGCGTTGGTGCCGCCGTCGGCGAAGCTGGAGACGGCGGCGACCAGCGGCGCGTCCGGCCAGGGCGTGAGCGTGCGGGCGAACCGCAGCGGCACCGCTTCGAAGTCGAAGTGGGCGAGCGGTTCCTGGCCGCTGAGGAACGGCACGATCTGGCGGTTGCGCAGCATCAGGACGGCCTTGAGGACGCCGGCGATGCCTTCCGCGCACTGCGGGTGGCCGATGTTGGGCTTGACCGAGCCGAGCGAGCAGGGGGTGTCGGAACCGGCGCGGTAGACGGCCGCGATCGCCTTCAGTTCGATCAGGTCCGGGACCTGGGATCCGGCCGCGTGGGTCTCGATGTAGGCGACGTCGTCGGGGGCGACCCCGGCCCGGGCCAGCGCACGGGCCATCACCCGCTGCTGTGCGGCCGGGTTGGGCGTGGCCGGTCCGGCGGTCCGGCCGTCGTTGTTGACCGCCACGCCCTTGATCACCGCGTGCACCCGGTCGCCGTCGGCCTCGGCCGCGGCGAGCGGCTTGAGCAGGAGGACGCCGACGCCCTCGGCGGGCGTGAAGCCTTGGGCCCGCCGGTCGAACGCGTGGAACTCCGGCCCGGTGTTGAGCAGCCCGCGGCGGTCGAAGAGCCGGTGCCCGTCGGCGTTGGGGAGCAGCGTGATCCCGGCGACCACGGCCGCCTCGACGTCGCCGGAGCGCATGGCCTGGACGGCGTGGTGCAGGGCGACGAGCGCGGAGGAGCAGGCGGTGTCCACGACCGTGCTGGGGCCTTGCAGGTCGAAGTAGTGGGAGAGGTTGGCGGCCAGGTAGTTCTGGCCGATCGCGACCACCGGGTTGCGGCTGCGGCCCAGCGTCACGTCGTCCGGGGCGTGCCGGGTGCGGCCGCCCACGTAGACGCCGATCTCCCGGCCCTTCAGCTCGGCGGGGCCGTAGCCGGCGTCGCAGAACGCGAACAGGGCCTCCTCCAGGAGCAGCAGCGCCTGCGGGTCCATCGCGGCGGCGTCGCTGTCGGAGAGGTGGAAGTGGGCGGGGTCGAATCCGTCCAGGTCGATCAGGCCGGCGGTGTATCCGGTCTCGCCGCCCCAGCGGCGGGCCGGCACCGGGGCGATCGCCGAGCGTCCCGCGCTGAGCAGCTGCCAGTAGGCGTCCAGGTCGGGGGCGCCGGGGAAGCGGCCGGACATCCCGATGACCGCGACGTCGAACGGTCCGCCGTCGGACGCCTCCGGTCGCGGGGCCGGCATGGGGGCGGACGCCGGGACGGGCACCGTAACGGCGGCCGGAGCCGGGGCGACGGCGGCAACTGCAGGGTGAACAGCGGCAGTTGGGGCCGCCGGTGCCGGTGCCGTGCCGAAGGTCCGGGCCAGGGCCGGGCCGTGGTGGGTGGCCAGCCAGGCGGTGAAGGACTCCACGGTGGGGTGCTCCACGAGGACCGACGGGTCGAGCTCGACGCCCAGTTCCCCGCCGACCCGGCGCAGGATCTGCACCATCATGATCGAGTCGGTGCCGTAGTCGGCGATCGGCACGTCGGCCGCGAGGCGCTCGCGGTCGAAGCCCAGTTGCTCGGCGAGCAGGCCGAGCAGCCAGGTCCCGGCCTCCTGCGCCTCCTGCGTCGCCTCCCCGGTCCCGGTCGCCGGCGCCCCGCCGTCCCGCGCACCGGCCGCCGCCGCGACCGCGGGGCGGGCCGGCGCCGGGGCGGCCGGCCGGCGGTTGCGCAGGGCGCGCGGTGTCCAGTCCGGGGCGACGATCGCCGGCAGGACCACCGGTCCGGCGCCGGTGGACAGGATGTGGTCGAGCAGGCGCAGGCCCTCGGCCTCGGAGAGTTCGCCCAGGCCGGTGGCCTGGTAGCCGGGCCCGGGCCGCTCGCTGCCCATGCCGACACCCCGCCAGCTGGGCCAGGCCACGCTCACCAGGGGCAGCCCGTGCGGCGCGCGGCGGGCGACGGCGTCCAGGTGCGCGTTGGCCATCGCGTAGTCGCTCTGCCCGACCGCCGCCGCGGGGACCATCGAGGCGACCGAGGAGAACAGCACACCGAACCGCAGCGGGTCGCCGGCGAGCGCGTCGACCAGGGCGTCGAGTCCGGACGTCTTCGGCGCGAGCACCGCCCGCACCGCCTCAGTCGGTTTGCTGACGAAGGCGAGGTTGTCCCGGTCGACGAGCCCCGCGGCGTGCAGCACACCGCCGATCGGCCCGTACTCGCGCCGGATCCCGGCCAGCGCCTCCCGGACCGCGGCGGCGTCCTCGCCCAGGGGCAGCGCGAGGACCCGCAGCCGGACCCCGTCGCGCTCCAGCGCCCGCAGTCCGCCGAGCTTCCGCCCGAGCGCGGTGTCCGGGCCGTAGCGGTCCCAACTCTCGCGCGGCGGAAGCTGCTCGCGCCCGGTCAGGACGAGGGTGCGGGCGCCCCAGGCGTCGACGGCGTGCCGGGCGAGCGCCAGGCCGATGCCCCGGGTACCGCCGGTGATCAGCAGCGGCTCGTCGGCCGGGAAGCGGACCGGGGCGCCGGTGGCGGCCGGCAGCTCGGCGAGCACGGACCGGTGGCGGGTCCCGTCGCGGTAGGTGACGTCGCAGTCGTCGCCGCCGTCGGCCAGTTCCCGGGCGAGCAGCGCGGGCAGGTCGGGGTCGGCGGGGTCCGCCTCCAGGTAGCGGGAGCGGATCCGGCCGTACTCGCTCTGGAGCATCCGGTAGAGCCCGGCCCTGGCGTCCCCCGTGCCCACGCCGAGCAGCAACGCCGGCCGTCCGGCCATCCGTTGGAGCACCGGCAGCCAGTCCGCGAGCGCGACGCCGCCGAGGTCGACCAGCGCCTCGAACCGGTCGTCGAGCTCGGCCACGGATCCGACCGGTACCGCGCCCGGCAGGGCGTCGGCGAGGCGGCGGGCGGCCGGCCCGGTGCCGAGGACGGCCACCGCGGCCGGCGGCCGGCCGGGGGTGGTCTCGGCGGGCTCCCACTCCCGGGTCAGCAGCCGGGTCCCGTCGGGTGCCGGGACGCCGGCCGGCCGCCGCTGCGCGGCGAACACCTCGCCGAACGCGTCCGGTTCGGCGACCGGGCGCCACACCTCGTCGTAGCCGGATTCCCGGAGCACCCGCTGCCAGCCGGCCGCGGTGAGGATCGGCGCGCCGGGGATGCGGACGTCCTCGTCGTCGTAGCGCCACCAGCCGTCCAGGAGGCCGAAGGTCAGGGTGAGCACCGCGGACTTGCGGGTGACCTCGTTGATGACGAGGACGCCGCCGGGGCGCAGCGCGGCGGCCAGATTGCGCAGGACGAGGCGGATGTCCTGGGTGGCGTGCAGCACGTTGGTCGCCACGATCACGTCGCAGTCGCCGCCGGTGAGCTGCTCGCCCGCGCCCGGCTGTTCGACGTTCCACCGGCCGTAGCGCAGGTAGCCGCGGCCGGGGCCGAAGCGGCGCTCCGCCTGGTCCAGGAAGGCCGGGGAGAGGTCGGTGTACCAGTACTCGACGCGGTCCGCGTGGGCGTCGAGGCGGGGCAGGACGACGGCGGTGGTGCCGCCGGTACCGGCACCGACCTCGGCGAGGCGGACGGTGGCCCGGGGGTCGTCGGCGAGGCGCTCGCGCACGGCCGCCGCGGTCACCTCGGCGACCACGTCGTTGAGCCGGTCGGCGACCGCGTTGCCCTGGTACACCGCGGTGAGCTTGGCCATGGAGCCGCCGGGGAACAGCACGTCGGTCGCGGGCACCGCACCGGACAGGATCCCGGGCAGCTGGTCGATGCACTCCTCGACCAGGGAGAGCTGCGCGTTCCAGTACGGGTCGGCCGCGAAGCGCGCCCGGACCGCCGGCCAGGCGGTGGCGTGCGCCGGGGGCTGCCCGGCCGCCAGCTCCAGGACGCCGTCGGCCAGCCGGGTCAGGCCCGCGGCGGTGAGCAGCCGTGCGGCCTCGTCCAGCCAGCGTCGGTACTTGTCCAGGACGGACATCCGCCGGGCCAGTTCGGCCACCGGCTCGGTGCGCCCGTGCGCGAACGCGCCGGCGGTACGGAGCCGTTCCAGCAGCCGGCCGGCGATCAGCCGGTCGAGTTCTTCCGCGGACAGGGCCGCCGGGGCCGGGGCGGCGGGCAGGTGGGTGCCCTCCCTGAGCCGGCCCAGTCCGCCCGCGGGCACGGTCTGCGGGCGGTGCTGCGCCGGGACGCCGTCGGCGGCGGGGGCGGGGGCGGGGGCGGCGTCGAACGCGTGCGGGAACCGCTCGGCCAGGTGGGCCGCCAGGTCGCGGACGGTGGTGTATTCGAAGAGCAGCGTGGGGGCCAGTTCCTGGCCCACGGCGTCCTGTACCGCTTCGACCAGGCCCAGCACCTGCACGGAGTCGATGCCCAGTTCGTAGTAGCCGGAGGTCACCGGGATCGACTGCGGTGCGCGGCCCAGGTGTGCGGCCAGCAGGCGCCGGAGGAAGTCCTGCGCGCGGGCGGTGGCGGGCGCGCCGGGGAGCGTTCCCCCGGCGGCCGGCGCTCCCGGCTCCGCCGCACCGGCGGCGGGCGCCACGGCCTTGCTGGACAGCTCGGACAACTCGGCCACCTGCCGGCCCTCCTGGTCGAAGAAGTCCACGGAGAGCCGGACGACCTCGCCGCGGCGGCTCACCGAGGAGCGGCGTACCCGGGCCGTGCAGCGCTCGGTCAGCGGTCCGGTCGTGCGGAACGAGGACAGGTGCAGCGGCAGGAACGCCCGGCCGTCGGTGTCGAGCAACGCACCGGCCGCGACCGTCCCGCCGAGCAGCAGGGCCGGGTGCACCAGGAAGTCGCCCGGTGCGGCGGTGAGTTCGGCGGCCAGTTGCTCCTGGTCGGTGCGGACCAGGCCGTCGGCGCGCGCCGCGCCGCGGTAGTGCTGGCCGTTGCCGGCGTCCCGGTCGTACGTGTCGGCCAGCGGCCTGGGGGTGTCGTGCGGGTGGCTCACCAGCCGTTCCCGGAAGACCGGCGGGTCGGTCACCTCGACCTCGGCCGTGGCGTAGGGCTCGCCGTCGGTCACGGTGACCTGCCACCGGCCGGCCCCGGCCGGGGTGCAGCGGACCTCCGCGGCCACCGGCCGGTCGGTGACGTCCAGCGGTCGCAGTGCGGTGAGGTTGCGGACCGTCACCCGCTCGACCGGGTGCCCGTGGTCGCGGAACACCCCGGCGATGAGGTCGAGGTAGGCCAGTGCGGGCAGCAGGAACCGGCCCTGCACCTGATGCCCGGCGATGACCGGGGTCGCGGTGGAGAGCAGCACCTCGCCGCGTGGCGGGGCGTCCTTCGGTGCCGGGGGCGGGGCGGGGCGGGTGCGCACCGCGTCGGCGGCGGGCAGCCAGCAGCGTTCGCGGGCGAACGGATAGCCGGGCAGCGGGATCAGCGGACCGTCGCCGGGCCCGTCGAGCTGCGCGCCGCGGACCCAGGCGGCGGCCAGTTCCCGCGGGGTGCGGTCCGCGGCCGGTGCGGCGGAGCGGACCGCGGTGCCGGTCAGGACCTGCGGTGCGGGCGCGCCCGCCAGGTGCCGGTCGAGCGCGTCCAGGAGGTCGGCCACGCCGTCGAAGACCACGGCGAGGCGGTGGGCCATCGGCTCACGGGTCCGGAGCGTCGCGGCGAGCGCGGCGGGGTGCGTGTCCCGTCCCTCGCCGCGGAGGAACTCGGCGATCTGCGCGGTGTGTTCGGTGAGCCGCTCCGCATCGCGTGCGGAGAGCACGCAGACGTACGGCGGCTCCGGCGCGGGGGGCTGCGTGGGTGACACGAACTCCTCCAGGATCACATGGGCGTTGCTGCCGCCCGCGCCGAACGCGCTGATGCCGGCGGTGCGGGGCAGCGGACGGCCCGCGGCGTCGGTGCGCGCCGCCCAGGGGGCGAGTTCGCGCTGGAGCCGGAAGGGGGTGGCGTCCAGGTCGAGGTGCGGGTTGAGGCGGTCGGCGTGCAGCGAGGGCACCAGTTCCCGGTGCCGCAGCTGGAGCAGGACCTTGGTCAGCGCGGCCATGCCGGCGGCCGACTCGGCGTGGCCGATGTTCGACTTCACCGAGCCGATCGGGATGCGCACCCCGTCCAGGTCGTGTCCCTGGAAGGCGCGGGCCAGGCCGCTGATCTCCACCGGGTCGCCGAGCGAGGTGCCGGTGCCGTGCGCCTCCAGGTAGTCCAGTTCCGCGGGGGTCAGACCGGCCCGGGACAGCGCCTCGCCGATCATCACCCCCTGGGACCGGGGGTTGGGCACGCTGAAGCCCTTTCCGGCGCCGCCGTGGTTCACCGCCGTGGACCTGACCACGGCGAGGATGCGGTCACCGGCCGCCTCGGCCGCGGAGCGCCGCTTGAGCAGCACCGCCCCGGCGCCCTCGGCGGGCACGTAGCCGTCGCCGCCCTCGCCGAAGCTGCGGCACCTGCCGTCGGTGGACAGGAAGCCGCCCTTGGCGAGTTGGAGGTACTTCAGCGGGTGGCTGGAGACGTTGACACCGCCGGCCACCGCCGCCTCGCAGTCCCCGTCCCGGATCGCCTGGCAGGCCAGGTGGAGGGCGGTGAGCGAGGACGAGCACATGGTGTCGAGGGCGATGCTCGGGCCGTCGAAGTCGAAGAAGTAGGACACCCGGTTGGCCACCGAGGCGTACGACGACGAGGTGGCGGCGCCGTCGC
Source organism: Streptomyces sp. NPDC058000 (assembly GCF_042886435.1). Taxonomy (NCBI): domain Bacteria; kingdom Bacillati; phylum Actinomycetota; class Actinomycetes; order Kitasatosporales; family Streptomycetaceae; genus Streptomyces; species Streptomyces sp. NPDC058000. The sequence goes on along the minus strand of NZ_JBHVQS010000007.1, from coordinate 158,858 downwards.
CGCGCAGGGCTTCGTCGACGCCGTACAGCTGGTAGTGGCCGTACATCAGGCCGACGAAGACGCCGGTGCGGACCGTGGACAGGGCCGCCCGGGAGGTGCCCGCGTCCTCCAGGAGGTGCCACACCGTTTGCAGGAAGATCCGTTCCTGCGGGTCGATGTGCTCCGCCTCGACCTGGGACATGCGGAAGAACATCGGATCGAACGACGCCACGTCGGAGAGCCAGCCGCCCCACTTGGCATACGTCTTGCCGGGGACGTCGCGGTCCGGGTCGTAGAACCGGTCGTGGTCCCAGCGGTCGTGCGGCACCTCCTCGATGCAGTCCCGGCCGGCGCGCAGATTGCGCCAGAACTGCCACAGGTCGTCGGCCTGCGGGTAGCGGCCGGCCACCCCGACGATCACGATCTCGTCGGCGGGGTCGGGCGCGGTTTCGCGCCCGGGTTCGGGCACGGTGGCGTGCACGGCCGGACCGGGGACGGCCGCGGCGGGGACCACTGCCGCGGCGGTCGCAGCCGCACCGGGGAGCGTGCCCACCGCCGCCACCGCGGCCGTCTCGGCAGCGGTCTCGGCAGCGGTCTCGGCAGCGGTCTCGGCGTGCGGTGCGGACGCCGTCCGGGGGGCGGCCAGGTCGCGCACCGCGGCGGGGTGCCGTTCGGCCAGGTACGCCGCCAACTCACCGATCGTCAGGTACTCGAAGAACAGCGTCTTGGACAGCGGGCCGAAGCGCTCCTCCAGTGCCCGGGTGAGGCTCAGCACCAGCAGCGAGTCGACTCCGTAGTGGTCGAACGGCTCGTCCTCCGCGACGTCGTCGAGCGGCATCTTCAGCTCGGCGGCCAGCAGTTCGCGCAGGAACGCGGCGGCGGTGGGACGGAGCGCACCGCCGTCCGGGTCCGGCCCGGCCGGGGTGGCCGCCAGGGGAACCGGCTCCGGCGCGGGCTCGGCGGGGCGCCGGCGCAGGGCCTCGGTGATCCGCCCGCGGTCGCCCGCGGTGAGCAGGACCCGGGAGGCGCCGGTGGCCAGCGCGCCCTCCAGGGCGTCGAGTGCGGCCCCGGTCGGCAGTGGATCCATGCCGAACTCGCGCCGCATGCCCTGCCGGGCCTCGGCGGTGAGGGTCATGCCGCCGTCGCGCCAGAGCGACCAGTCCACCGTCAGGCTGCGGCCGGGGCGCCGCTCCAGATAGTGGTCGAGGAAGCTGTTGGCGAAGGCGTAGTCGGTCTGCCCGACGTTGCCGAACACCGCGGCGGTCGAGCCGAAGGCGAGGAGGTAGTCGGGGTCGTCCGCCCGGGTCGCCTCGTCCAGGTGGACCAGGCCCCGCACCTTGGGCGCGAGTACCGCGTCGGCGTCCGCGCGGCTCTTGTGCAGCGCCAGCGAGTCCCGCAGCGTGCCCGCCGCGTGCACGACACCGGCGATCCGTCCGAAGCGGCGCCGGGCCTCGGCCACCACCCGCTCGACGTCGGCCCGCACGGCGACGTCGGCGCTCAGGTGCAGCCAGCCGTCCGGCAGGGGTTCGGTCGGTGCGGTCCGGCTGACCAGCACGATGCGGGCGCCGGGGTGCCGGGCGATCCGTTCGGCGACCAGCCGCCCCAGCTTCCCGGAACCGCCGGTGATGAGGTGCGCGCCGTCCCGGGCCAGTGGCGAGGCACCGGTCCCGGGGAGGTCGAGTTCGCGCCAGCCGCGGGCCGCGCGCCGACCGGTGCCGGTCCGCACCTCCGGTTCGCCGCCGGGGAGTTCGGCGAGCACCAGCGCGGCGAGCTCCCGGACGGAGGCGGTGGTGGAGCCGGTGCGGGCCAGCACGCTCATCCGGATCGCGGGGTACTCCTGGCCGATCGACCGGGCGAAGCCGTCGAGCGCGCGGTGCGCCGCCCCGGCGGCACCGGCCCGGTCGTCGTGGACGTACAGGTAGCGCAGCGGTCCGCCGCTTCCGGCGATCCGGGTCCGGCAGACGTCGAGGGCCGTGTGGAACCCGTCGCGCAGCGCCGCGTCGAGCCCGTCCCCGGTGGCGAGGTGGACGACGCACGAGGCGGTCTCCACGTCACCGACGCGTACCATCAACTCCGGTGCGAGGAGCGCGAGTTCGTCGCGGAGCGCCTGGGCGCGGCCGTCCCCGGTGTCGAGGACGGCGAGCGGTCCGGTCGCGGTCCGCGGGGCGGGTTCGGGTGCGGTGTCCGTCTCCTGCCACACCGGCTCGAAGGCGTGCACCGCGGGCTCGGTCTGCGGTACGGCGCGCAGGGTGAAGCGCTCGATGCGCGCCACCACGGTGCCGTCGGGGGCGGCCAGGACGATACGGAAGACCTGGGCGTCCGCGCGGCTCTCCACCGCCTCGGCGTGCACCAGGCACTCGGCCGGCAGTTCGCCGAAGAGCTGCACCGATCCGATCGAGTAGGGCAGGTGCGGTGTCGAGCCCGCCACCAGCCAACCGGCCGTCTGGAGTGCTCCGTCGAGGAGCGAGGGGTGGAACGCGTACGCGCCGTTCTCGGGGCGGCGCAGCCGCGCCAGGGCCTCGCCGTCACCGAGCGCCAGTTCCTCGACGACCTGGAAGGCCGGGCCGTACCGGAAGCCCAGGGTGTGGAAGTAGGCGTAGGTCTCCTGCCGGGTCCGGTGCCGGTGGCACCGGGCGCGCACCGCGGCCGGGTCGATCCGGTCGGGGGCCGGCGCGGCGTCCGCGCCGGGCGCGTCGAACACCACCCGACCGCGGGCGTGCGGGCGCGTCCCGACGATCTCGAACGCGCCGGAGGGCGCCACCGCCACCCGCAGGTCCTTGTGCCGGCCGGGCCGGAGGGCGACCGGCGCGGCCCAGACGATGTCGTCGATCCGCCGGACCGCGGCGGCGCCGTGCGCCCGCTCGCCGGCGAGCCGCGCCATCTCCAGGTACACCACGCCCGGCAGCACCCGCTCCTCCCCGACCTGGTGGTCGGCGAGGTAGAACTCCGCCCCGGTGAGCCGCTTGGCGAAGACCGCCTCGCCGAACGTCGAGACGTTCTCGTCCAGCAGTGCGGCACCGTCGGCCGGGGCCGGGGCGACGCTCGGAGCACGGCCGTCGGCCGGGGTCGGGGCCGGTGCGTCGACCCAGTGCCGGGTCGGCTCGAACGGGTAGGTGGGCAGCCCGATCCGGCGGGCCGGCGGCAGTGCGGACCAGTCCACGTCCGCGCCGTCGGTCCACAGCTGGGCCAGGGACGCGAGGTCCCGCTCGGCCGACAGCGCGCGGACGAAGTCCTGCCAGGCCGCGCCGCGCGAGGCCGCGGTGCGGCGCCGGTCACCGCTCACCCGGGCGCGCAGCGCCCCCGTCCCGGCTCGGCCCTCGGCGCCGGCGTCCAACTGCGCCAGCAGTTCGGTGCGGCCGCGGGCGACGAAGGCGAGCCGCTCCTCCATGGCCTCCCGGCCGGTGCGCAGGGTGAAGGCGACATCGGCGGGCGCGGGCTCGGTGCGCCGGACGAAGGCGGCCAGCCGTCGGGCCTGCTCCCGTAGGCCGCGCTCGGTCCGGGCGGACAGGACGAACAGGTCCTCCTCGGCCCGGTCCGGACCGTGCGGTACGGCCGGCGCCTCCTCGATCACCACGTGCGCGTTGGCGCCGCCGAAGCCGAAGGAGCTGACGCCCGCGCGGCGGGGCAGCGCGGTGCCGTCGTCGGCCACGGGTGCGGACCAGGGCCGGGTGGTGTCGACGATCTCGAAGGGGCTCCCGTCCAGTTCGAGGTAGGGGTTGCGCTCGCGGAAGTGCAGGCTGGCCGGGAGGGTGCGGTGCTGGAGTGCGAGCACGACCTTGAGCAGTCCGGCGATCCCGGCGGCGGCTTCCAGATGGCCGATGTTGGTCTTCACCGAGCCGATACCGCAGCTGGGTCCGGTCACCTCGGCGTCGCCGCGCAGCCGCCCGAACGCCTCGGTCAGACCGGCGATCTCGATCGGGTCGCCGAGTGCGGTGCCGGTGCCGTGCGCCTCGATGTAGCCGACGGTGCGGGGGTCGATGCCCGCCGCCCGGTAGGCCGCGACGAGCAGGTCGGCCTGCGCGCCGGGGTTGGGCGAGGTGAGCGAGGTGGTGCGGCCGCCGTGGTTGACCGCGGCCGCCTTGATCACCGCGGCCACCCGGTCACCGTCCCGGCGTGCGGCCGCGTGGTCCCGCAGCACCACCACGCCCACGCCCTCACCGCGCACGTAGCCGTTGGCGGAGGCGTCGAACGCCTTGCACCGGCCGTCCTCGCTGAGCATCTCGTTGCGGCTGAGGGCGGTGTAGAGCCCCGGGTCGAGGATCAGGCTGACGCCGCCCGCGATCGCGAGGTCGCAGGTGCCGTCGCGCAGCGCGGTGACCGCCTGTTGCACGGCGGTCAGCGAACTGGAGCAGGCCGTGTCCACCGCGACGCTGGGGCCGCGCAGGTCCAGGAGGTACGAGATGCGGTTCGGGATGATCGACTGGGCGGCGCCGGTGAGGGTGTGCGGTTCGGCCGTCCGTCCGGCGGCCCGCTGCACCTCGGTGTAGTCGGAGTTGGTGGTGCCGATGAAGACGCCGACGCGCCGGCCCGCGAGGTCCGAGGCCCGGTATCCGGCGTCCTCGATCGCCGACCACACCGCTTCGAGGAGCAGGCGCTGCTGGGGGTCCATCAGCTCGGCCTCGCGGGGCGAGATCGCGAAGAAGGCGGCGTCGAAACGGTCCACGCCGGAGAGGAATCCGCCCCAGCGGGAGCGGGAACTCCCGGTGTGCGCGCGCCAGTCCCAGCGGTCGGCGGGGATCTCGGTGACCAGGTCCCGGCCCTGCGCCAGGTTCTCCCAGAACTCCGTGAGATCGGCGGAACCGGGCAGTCGGCCGGCCATGCCGACGATCGCGATGTCGCCGGTTCCGGTGCGGTCGGCGGCGGCCGGGGCGCTGCCGGCCGCGGCCCCGGCGGGCGCGGTAGGCGCGGCGGGCGCCGGGCCGCCGGTCCCGGCCGGCGGGGCCTCCTCGCGCGGTACGTCGCCGCGGCCGGCCCCGGCCAGGTGGGCGGCGACCGCGGAGACGGTCGGGTAGCGGTAGAAGAGCGTCGGCAGCACTTCGGTGCCGTACCGCTCGCTGATCCGGGTGCTGAGCGCGGTGAAGCTGACCGAGTTCATACCGAGTTGGCCGAGCGGGACGTCCGGGGGGACCTGCCCGGGGTCCGTGCCGAGGAGGTCCGCGATCAGCTCGGTCAGCTCCGCGGTACGGACCGCGGGGCTCTCGGGGGCGGCCGCCGCGCGCACCGGGGCCGCCGGGTGTCCGGGACGTTCCGGGGCGGCCGCCGCGCCCAGCTCGGCCAGGGGCGCGGCGGTCAGTCTGCCGCGGTCCACCTTCCCGTTGAGCGTCTGCGGCAGCGACGCCACCGGGAGGAGGACCTCGGGGACCATATGCGGGGGCAGCCACCGGGCCAGCGCCTCGCGGGGCGGCAGCGCGGCGCCGCCGTCGAGCACCAGGAAGGCGTACAGGACGTTCTCGCCGCCGGTGCGGCGCGCGACCACGGCGGCCTCGCGGACCCCGGTCTGCGTGCGCAGCACCGCCTCGATCTCGCCCGGTTCGATCCGGAAGCCGCGGACCTTCACCTGGGCGTCGAGCCGGCCCAGGTACGCGATCCGACCGTCGGGCAGGGCGCGCACCAGGTCGCCGGTGCGGTAGCGGCGGACGCCGTCGGTGGTGACGAACCGTTCCGCGGTCAGCTCCGGGCGGCCCAGATAGCCGGTGGCCAGGCCCGCGCCCCCGATGTGCAGCTCGCCGGGCACGCCCGCCGGGACCGGCCGGCCCCGGGTGTCGAGCACATGCAGCTCGGTGTTGGCGATCGGGTGGCCGATGGTGACCCGCTCGCCGGGCACGAGCCGGCACACGGCCGACCAGATGGTGGTCTCGGTCGGCCCGAACATGTTCCACACCTGACCGGCGCGGGCCAGCAGTTGCTCGGCGGTGTCCTGGTCGAGGGCCTCTCCGCCGCACAGCACCTTCAGCGCGGGGTTGCCCGTCCAGCCGGCGGCGAGCAGCATCTTCCAGGTGGCGGGGGTGGCCTGGACGACCGTGGCCGGGCTGGCGTCGAGCAGGCGGCGCAGCAGGACGCCGTCCCGGGCGACCTCGGTGGGCACGAGCTCCACCCGGCCGCCGGTGATCAGCGGCAGGAACAGTTCCAGGGCGGCGATGTCGAAGCAGACGGTGGTGAGCGCCAGCAGGTGGTCGCCCGCCGTCAGACCGGGCTCCTCGGCCATCGAGAGCAGCAGGTTGGCCAGCGCCCGGTGCGGTACCTGGACGCCCTTGGGGCGGCCGGTCGATCCCGACGTGTAGATCACGTACGCGGCATCGTGCGCGGTCGGCCCGGCACCCTCCCCCGGCCGGGACCCGCCGACGGTCGCCGCGGTCCCATCAGTCCCATCAGTCCCGTCGATGCCAACGATGCCGTCGTCGGCCGCGTCGACCGCCAGGACGGGGGTGCCGAGGTCGGGGTGCGTACCGGAGGAGCGCACCAGCAGCAGGTGGAGGCCGGCGTCCTCGGCCATGTACCGCAGCCGCTCGGCCGGGTAGCCGGGGTCCAGCGGTACGTAGGCGCCACCGGCCGCGAGCACGCCCAGCAGGGCGACGAGCAGGTCAGCGGACCGGTCGACCAGCACACCGACCCGGCGTCCCGGCGCGACTCCGCGGTGCCGGAGGCGGTCGGCGAGCGCGTCGGTCCGGGCCATCAGCTCCCGGTAGGTCAGCGTGGCGTCCGGGTCGGACACCGCGATCGCCTCGGGTGTGCGGCGGGCCTGCTCGGCGAACAGGGCGGGCAGGGTGCGGTCCTCGGGGTAGTCGCGCCGGACCCGCCGGTGCCGTTCCTGGGCCGCGCGCAGTTCGTCGGCGCTCTGGAGGGGCAGGCGGTCGACGGCGCGGTCCGGTCCGGCCAGGGCCGCGTCGAGCAGCACGCCGAAGTGCGCGCCGAGCCGCCGCACGGTGTCCTCGTCGAAGAGGTCCGGGTTGTACTTGAGGCAGTACCGGGCCCCCTCGGGCTCCTCGACGACCTCCAGCGTGACGTCGAATTCGCCTTCCTGGTGGACGCCGGGGAACACCCCGGACACCGGTGCGGTGTCGGTGTCGTCCTCCACCCAGTTCTGGAAGTAGAAGGCGGTGTCGAAGAGGCGGGACCCGCGCAGTTCCTGGGCGAGGGTCAGGAGCGGGTAGTCGCTGTGCTCCAGGGCCGCAAGGACGGTGTCCCGCGCGTCGCGCAGCAGGGTCCGGAAGTCCTGCTCCGGGTCGATGTCGTGCTTGAGGACGACCATGTTCATGAAGTAGCCGAGCACCTCGGCGTACTGCGGGGACGGGCGCCCGGCGACGGGGGTGCCGATCAGGATGCGGTCCTGCTGGGAGTAGCGGTGCAGCAGGGTGGCGTAGACCGCGAGCAGGACGGTGAAGAGCGAGGTCCGCTCCTCGGCGGCCAGCCGTCGGGCGGCCTGGATCTGCCCTGCGGTCAGCCGGCCTTCGACGGAGGCCCCGCGGTAGCTCGGCACGGCCGGGCGGGGGCGGTCCAGCGGGAGCTGGAGCGCGGGCAGGTCGCCGGAGAGCTGCCGCAGCCAGTGGGCACGCAGGCGGTCGCCGTGCTCCGAACCCAGCAGCTCCGTCTGCCAGTCGACGAAGTCGGCGAAGGTCGCGGACGGTGCGGTCGCCGGCGGGCGCCGCCGGTAGAACGCGGACAGCTCGCGCAGGAACACGGCGATGGACAGGCCGTCGAAGACGATGTGGTGGAAGGTGAGCAGCAGGACCCGCCGGCCGTCGGCCAGGGCGAACAGGGTGGCCCGCAGCAGCGGTCCGCGCGCCAGGTCGAAGGGCTCCCGGACCGCCGCCCGGGCCGCCTCGCGGACCTCGTCCGGGCCGCCGGTGCCCATCTCCCGTCGGCTGACGGTGAGTTGACGGGCGGGTTCGATGATCTGCTGGTCGCCGGTCACCCGGGCGCGCAGCTGGGGGTGCCGGTCGACCATCGACTGGAGCGCGGCGCGCAGGGCGGCTTCGTCGGTGTCCGGTGCGAGCCAGAACGCCAGCGGCAGGTTGTAGGCGTAATTGCCGGGGGCGGTCCGCTCGATCACGCTCAGCGCCCGCTGGCCCGCCGAGAGCGGGAAGGCGACCGCTTCCGGCCGGGGCTGCGGCGCCGGGGGCTGTTCTTCGCCGGGCCCGTCGCCGGTCAGTCCGGCGAGGTGGTCGGCGACGTCACGCAGGGTGGGGTGCTGGAGCAGGTCGCCCAGCCGGACCCGGAGGCCCAGCTCGTCCTCGATCGCCGCCGCGATCTTCATACCGCTGAGCGAGTCGAAGCCGTAGTCGGACAGCAGCCGCTCGGGGTCGGCCGGTTCGTCGAGTTTCAGGGTGGCCGCGACGATGTCGCCGAGCCGGGACAGCAGCCCCTGACCCGCCGCGGCGGCGTGGCCGGCCCGCAGACCTGGCAGCGGCGCCGGGTCGGCGGCCGGCGCGGTCGCCGGGGCCGCCGGGGCAGCGGCGGCGTTCGCCCCGATGATCACGTGCTGGCCGAGGGCCGCACCGCGGTCCAGGACCAGGGCGTCGCCGAAGCCCTCCTCGATCAGGAGCCGCTGCCAGGTCTGCGGGGTGGCCAGCGGGGCGTCCTTGATGCGCAGCTCCGGGTCGGTGAAGGCCCACCAGCCCTCCAGCACACCGCCGGTGACGGTGATGCTGCTGCGGATCGAGGTCAGCTCGTTGAGCACCAACCACCCGCCGGGGCGCAGCAGTTCGCGCGCCGTACGCAGGGTGCGGCGCAGGTCGCCGGTGGCGTGCACGACGTTGGTGGCCACCACGACGTCCGCGCTGCCGGGGGTGAAGCCCTGCTCGGTGAGGGGCCGTTCGAGGTTGAGCATGCGGAACCGGGTGAACGGGTGGCGGGCGCCGAACCGCTCCTCGGCGGCCTCCAGGAACTGCGGCGAGATGTCGGTGAAGACGTACTCGGCGCGGTCGGCCCAGGGGGACAGTGCGGGCAGGACGCGGTCCGTGGTGGCGCCGGTGCCGGCCCCGAACTCCACGACGCGCAGCCGCTGATCGGCGCCGAGTGCCGGCACCCGCCGTCGTGCGTGCTCGGCCACCGTCTCGGCGACCAGCGCGTTGAAGGAGTCGGTGAGCGGGTTGCCGCGGTAGAAGTCCTCGACCAGTTCCATCGACGCGTTCGGGAACATGATCTCGGTGGCGCCGACCTCGCCGCGCAGCACCTGCGGGTAGCTCCGCAGGAACAGCCGGGTCAGCTCCACCGTGGCCCTGATGTCCGGGTGGTCGGCGGCTATCCGGTCCAGTTCGCTTTCCCGGTGGTCCGCGGGGGTGCGGTCCCCGGCCGCGAGGACCTCGACGGCGTCGCCCCGGACGGCGAGGTGTCCGGCGTCGGCGAGGATGTTCAGCAGGGCTCCGTGCAGCCGGTGGTACTTGGGGACGATGCCGAGCCGGTCCGCGAGGCCGGTCACGCTCTCCCGCTCGCCGGGGCGGGTGAGGGCGCCCATCTGCCGGTAGACGTCGAGCAGCGCGGATTCGCAGAGCGCGGAGAGCCGGTCGTAGCCGACGAGGACGGCTACGGCGCCCGGGTCGGCGGGCGCCGGCGGGGCGATCCGGCCGGCCAGTGCCGAGGCGCGGTGGCCCAGCACCTCCAGGGCCTGCCGGTCGGCGCGGATCGGCATGACCTGGACCGGGCCGTGGACCAGCACCCGCTCCAGGGCGTCCAGCCCCTCGCGCACCGAGAACGCCTCGACGCCGTTGCGCCGGAAGATCTGTTGGAGGCCCGGCTGCGCTCCGGAGCCGACCAGGCCCCAGTAGCCCCAGTTGACCACCCGTACCGGGTACGGGAGGCGGGTGGACAGCGCCCGGCCGTAGGCGTCCTGGAAGGAACTGGCCGCCACGTAGGCGGCGTTGCCCGCGGCGCTCACGAAGGAGCCCACCGAGCTGAAGAAGGCGAGGAAGTCCAGGGGTTCGTCCCCGAGCGCGTCGGTCAGCGCGACCGAGCCGTCGATCTTGGCGGCGAGCGCCGTGCGCAGCTCCGGTTCGGTGAGTTCGGCGAGGGTGCTGGCGTTGAACGCCATGGCCGCGTGGAAGACGCCGTGCAGCGCACCGAAGTGCTGCCGGGCCTCGGCCAGCGCAGCGCGCAGTGCGGACGGGTCCGCGGCGTCGGCCCGCAGGTGCACCAGCCGGCCGCCCGCCGCGCGCACCCGCTCCGCGGTGGCCCGCTGTTCGGGGCCGAGGGGACTACGGCTGACCCAGACCAGATTGGCCTGGTACCGCTGGGCCAGCTCCTCCGAGAGGGCGCGGCCGATGCCACCGGTCCCGCCGACCAGGAGGTACGTGCCGCCGCTGCGGTAGGGCGAGCGGTCCGGCGCCGGCAGCGGGGTCTCGACCAGGCGCCTGACGTGCCGTCGGCCGGCCCGCAGCAGGACCGCCCGCCCGCCCGGGTCCGGGGGCTCCACGAGCACCGCGGCCAGTGCCGCCTGCGGATCGGTGTCGGTCACGTCGATGCAGGTGACGTCGAGGTCGGGGCGTTCGGCGGCCACGATCTGGGCCAAACCCAGGATCCCCGCCGCGTGCGGGTTGTCGTCGTACGCACCGCTGGTCACCACGGTGAGCCGGGTGCCGAGGCCGTGGGTGCGGAACAGTGCCAGCACGCCGTCGCGCAGCCCGGCGGCCACGTCGTCCGGCCGCCGCAGCCCGCCGAGGTGGTAGAGGTGCCGCACCGGGGCGGTGAGCACCGTCGCCGGGTCGTCCCGGTCGAGTCGGACCAGTTCGGCTCCGGGGTGGTGGCGCAGCAACGCCCGGGCGAGGGCGTCGGGTTCGCCGGCGGTGAGCACCGCGACCCGGTCGGTCTCTCGTGCGGCGGGGCGCGGGGCGGCGAGTGCCTCGGGGTACCAGACCGGCTGGTAGTAGCCGAGTTCCCGGCCGTCCGGCACCACCGGGGTGGTGACGGCCTCGGGTCCGGCGCTCGGCTCGGGCCCGGCCGCTCGGGGAGCGCGCGGCGCCCCGGGTGCGGGCAGCGCCGCCTGTGCGGGCAGCGGGATCCAGTAGCGCTTACGGGCGAAGGGGTACGTCGGCAGGCCGATCCGCCGGGCGCCGGTGGCGGGCCAGTGCGCCTGGACCCCTTCGGTCCACAGCCGGGCGGCGGTGGCCAGGTCGCCGTCGGCCAGGGCCCGCGCGAAGCGGTCCGGCGCGTCGCCGCCCAGCCCGCGGCGGGTGCGGCTGCTGTCGTTGAGCTCGATGCCGGTCTCGGTGCCGGTCTCGGTGCCGGTCTCGGTGCCGGCGGCCACCGCCCGCAGCACGTCGCGTGCCCGGTCCGGGCCGGTCGCCGGGAACGCGAGCCGGACGTCCAACTGCTCCCGCCCGACGCGCAGGGTGTGCGCGAGGTCGGCGAGGGAGATCGCCGGTCCACCGCCGGCCAGTTCGCGCAGCGAGGCCGTGCCGGGCACGGTGGTGTCCCGCCCCAGCCGCTCGCTCAGCGCGGTCAGTTCGGCCGCCGAGCAGCCGTGGTCGGCGAGTTCCCCGTCCGGGTCCAGGTCCTCCGGCCGGACCCGCAGGACCTCGGCGGCCACCTGGAGGCACCGCCTCAGGGCGCCGTCGTCGGTGGGCTGCCGGTCCAGGAAGTCGGCGAGTTCGCCCGCGTAGACCCGCAGCCGCTCCTCGCTGAGGGCGGACAGCACGATCAGTTCGGGGCCGGTGCCGTCCACGGTGGCCGCCCGGCTGCCGCGGTACTCCTCGACGACGAGGTGCGCGTTGGCCCCGCCGCCGCCGAAGGAGCTGATGCCGGCCCGGCGCGGCAGCTCCCGCTCCCGGCCGTCCGCGTCGCGCACCACCGGACGGGTCCAGGGTGCGGCTTCCTGCTGTACCCGGAACGGGGTGCCGGACAGGTCGATGTCCGGGTTCAGTTCGGCCGAGTGCAGGGAGGGCGGCAGGACGCCGTGCCGGAGCTGCATCAGCACCTTGGTCAGGCCCGCGATGCCGGCGGCCGACTCCAGGTGGCCGATGTTGGACTTCAGTGAGCCGATGGCGCAGCTGCCCGGGTCGGCACCGGCTGCGGTGCCGGTGCCGGTGCCGGTGCGGAACGCCTCGCGCAGCCCGGCGATCTCGATCGGGTCGCCGAGCGGGGTGCCGGTGCCGTGCGCCTCGACGTAGGTGACGGTGCGGGGGTCGATCCGGGCCCGGCGCAACGCGGCGCCGATCACCTCGGCCTGGGCCGCCGGGTTCGGCACCGTGTAACCGCTGGTCCGGCCACCGGCGTTGAGCGCGGAGCCCTTCAGGACGGCGTAGATCCGGTCGCCGTCGGCCTCCGCCTCGGACAGCGGCTTGAGGAGGACGGCGCCCACGCCTTCGCCGTCGACGAAACCGTCCGCCCCGGCACCGAAGCTGCGGCACCGGTCACCGCGGGAGATCATCTGGCGGTCGGCGAGCATGCCCAGGTGGAGCGGGTGCAGGATGAGGTTGACCCCGCCGGCGATCGCCACCCGGCACTCCCCGCGCCGCAGGCTCTCGCAGGCCAGGTGGATGGCGGTGAGCGAGGCCGAGCAGGCGCTGTCCACGGTGAGGCTCGGTCCGCGCAGGTCGAGGACGTAGGAGACCCGGTTGGCGAGGGACCAGTGGGCCGAGCGCGCGTGGGTGTGCACCCCGTACGCGCTGCTCTCCCCGGCCAGCAGCTCGTAGTCGTTGTTCATCACGCCGGCGAAAACACCCACCGGATTGCCGTCGCTCAATCCGCGCGGCCGATATCCCGCGTCCTCGACGGTCGCCCATGCCGTCTCCAGGAACAGCCGCTCCTGCGGGTCCATCTCCTCGGCGTCGGAGGGCGAGATCTGGAAGAGCAACGGGTCGAACTTGTCGACGTCGGAGAGCCAGCCGCCCCACTTGCTGTAACTGCGGCCGTCCTTCGCCTCGGGGTGGAAGTGCGATTCCACGTCCCAACGGTCGGCGGGTACCTCGCTGATGCAATTCCGACCCTCGGCGACATTGCGCCACAGCTCATCCGGTGTGCGGGCCGAGGGATAGCGCCCGGCCAGCCCGATGACCGCGATATCCGCGTCATCCGCGGTATCCGGAGCAGTGGGAGCGACCTGCTGTACGGCAGCCAGCATTTTCAGGAGAAGAGCACGCTTGTCGTCCATAGACCTTCGTCTCGCCCGGGTGACATAGCTGAACGGATATCGCGACAGGCCACCGCACCGCGCCGTGCCATCAGGCAGGGCAGCGCTCGGTAGACATTCAAATGAACACCAACGAAAACTTCAGGACTTGCGTAGCAGAACGCGACGCACGGGCCTGCTAAAAGGCCCTCGCATTGGCATGGGGAGAACTACCTTCGGGCTTCTTCGCCGACAGGGCCCAGACAGGCGGACTGCAGCAACCCAGCATCCTCAACCCCCGTTGACACACTGACGTCAGCAGCTCAGGCGGAAGGCGCCCGCCTGCTCCTCTGAGACGGGAACGTAACATCGATTCTCAAGGGGTGGCAAGAGATTCGATCAAGGGACATCTCGACCGACTCCGGGCCCCACCTGGTGCATTACCGGGGCGCCGCAGGTCACGGCCATCCCGCCGGCAACTCCCCCGGGCATACCCGGGAAGTGCATCGGGCGGAACCGGCAGGCACTTTCCGGAACGAATGATTCCGACGCCAACCCAGAACAATCATGCTACGGTCCAGACTCCAGCTGATCTAAGTGGAGGGTTATGGCTTCGCATCGCAGACCCCCACGCATCACACCGGTGTAATTCGCGGAACGAAGCACTCCGGATTCCTCGACCGGCAGGTCCGCACACCGGATTCGACACCTGAGCCGGGCCAGGGGCACCGTTTCTCCGCCCCGGCCCGTTCCCCCGCGCCCGCCGCGGGCCGCACCCCTGTCGCCCTCTTGAGGAATTCGGCCCCCCGGACCGCTACTTTCAACTTTCAACAGAGCAATAACCTCAACCTGCTGCCTGAGCAATGCAATTAATTGTGCTGTCAACCGCTAGGTAACGGAGGTATGCGGTGACAATGGAAGACCCGGCCGCGCGACTGGCCGTTCTGGGAGCCGGTGTCATGGGCGTCAGCATCACGACACTCGCCCTCGGCCAGGGCGTCCCGGTGCTCCTGGTCGAGACCGACCCGCAGAAGCGGGCGGGGGCCCGCGCCAGGATCGAGCGCGAGCTGCGGATGGCCCACCTCATGGGGGCCCGTCCGGACGTCCCCCAGGGGCAGTTGGCGATCAGCGACTCGCTCGGCGACCGCCGCGACGGCGACACGGCGATCGACGCGGTGATCGAAGCGGTCACCGAGGACGCCGGACTGAAGGTCAAGGCACTGACCGAGGCCGCCGCGGCGACCGGCCCCGACACCGCGCTGGTGACCAACACCTCCTCCATCCCGGTGGACGAACTCGCGTCCCAACTCCCGGACCCCGAGCGGCTGGTCGGCGTCCACTTCATGAACCCCTCGTACCTGATCCGGACCGTCGAGGTCATCCGCGGCGCCCGCACCGGCGAGCAGACCGTGGCGGCCGTCCGGCGGGTGCTCGCGGCGCTCGACCGGCGCGGGGTCTTCGTCGGCGACGGCCCCGGCTTCGTCACCAGCCGGGTGCTGCACCGCATGATCAACGACGCGGCGCGGGTCGTACAGGAGGGTCGGGCCACCGCCGAGGACGTGGACACCCTGATGCAGGACTGCCTGGGGCACCGCACCGGTCCCCTGCGCACCGCCGACCTGATCGGCCTGGACAACCTCGTGGACTCCCTGTGGGTCCTGCACCAGCGCACCGGCGACGAGGGGTGCCGCCCCTGCGACCTGCTGCTCCAGAAGGTGCGCGACGGCGAGCACGGCCGCAAGAACGGCCGCGGCTTCTACACCTACCCGGGCGCGGTGGCCTGATGGCCGATCAGCTCATCCTCGACGACCGGCTCAGGGACTACGTCCGGCAGATGTCGTTGCGCGACGACGACGTCCTGCGCGACCTGCGCGCCGAGACGGCGGGCATGCCGATGCTCCAGGCGATGCTGGTGCTGCCCGAGGAGGCGCAGTTCCTCGCCCTCCTGGTCCGGCTGACCGGGGCCGCAAAGGTGCTGGAGGTGGGCACCTTCACCGGCTACAGCAGCCTGTGCATGGCCCGCGCCCTGCCTCCCCACGGCACGGTGGTCACCTGCGACAACAACGAGCGCTGGACCCGCATCGCCACCCGCTACTGGCAGCGGGCCGAGGTCGCCGACCGGATCGACCTGCGGCTCGGCGACGCGACCGGGACCCTCGACGACCTCCTCGCGCACAGCGGCCCCGGCAGCTTCGACCTGGCCTTCGTCGACGCCGACAAGGCCAACTACCTCCGGTACTACGAGCAGTCCCTGGCGCTGGTGCGGCCGGGCGGGCTGCTGGTGCTGGACAACACGCTGTTCTTCGGCAGGGTCGTCGACCCGGCCGTGCAGGACCCGGACACCCTGGCCATCCGCGAACTCAACACCCGGCTGCGCGACGACGAACGCGTGGACATCTCGCTGCTCGCCGTGGCGGACGGCCTCACCCTCATTCACAAGAAGCCCGAGAGGAAGCCGAGATGAGCGAGTCGACCACAGAGCGCCGGTTCGTGGCGGAAGACGTCGAGACCGAGCTGAAGCAGTTCCTGGAGAAGAGCACCAAGACCAGCTGGGCGTCGGACACCGACCTGTTCGCCGACGGCGGCGTCTCCTCGATGTTCGCGATGGAACTGGTCGTGCACATCGAGCGGACCTTCGACCTCGCCATCGAAGGACCGGACCTTCGGATCGACAACTTCCGCACGGTGAACGACATGACCGCGCTCGTACTCCGCCTCACCGGGGCCGACGCCGGTGAGTGACGACCTACCGGACCTGATCAGTACGGAGGTCGGCGACCGGGCCGCCGCCTGGGACCTGGCCGGCGCCATACCGGTGGAGGTGCTCCGCAGGCTCGGCGCGGCGGGCGCACTGTGCGCCGAGGTCCCCGCCGAGTACGGCGGCCCCGGCCTCTCCAGCCGCCGGAACGGCGAACTCACCGCCCACGCCGGAGCGCTGTGCAGTTCGCTGCGGAGCGTGATGACCTCCCAGGGCATGGCGGCCTGGACCATCCAGCGGTTCGGCACCCGCCCGCAGCGCGCCGAGGCACTGACCCGCCTCACCCGCGGCGACCTCGCCGCCGTGGCGTTCAGCGAACCGCAGGCCGGCAGCGACCTCTCGGCCATCGCCACCACGGTCAAGGACGACGGCGACACGGTGGTCCTGAACGGCCACAAGGTCTGGTCCACC
This sequence comes from Streptomyces sp. NPDC058000, assembly GCF_042886435.1. Taxonomy (NCBI): domain Bacteria; kingdom Bacillati; phylum Actinomycetota; class Actinomycetes; order Kitasatosporales; family Streptomycetaceae; genus Streptomyces; species Streptomyces sp. NPDC058000. Next base: position 142,668 of record NZ_JBHVQS010000007.1, on the reverse strand, counting down.
GCGGCCGGATACGCCGACCTGCTGGTGGTGTTCGGCCGCTACCAGGACGGTGCGGCCGCGGTACTGGTACCCGCCACGACGCCCGGCGTCACGGTGCGCCCGATCCCCCAGCCGCTGGGCTGCCGCGCGGCCGGCCACGCCGACGTGCTCCTTGAGGACGTGCGCCTGCCGGCCACCCAGGTGCTCTCGGGCACCAGCCAGTCACTCCCGTTGCTCACCACCCTCGCGCTCACCTACGGACGGATGTCGGTCGCCTGGGGCTGTGTCGGCATCATCCGCAGCTGTCTGCGCGCCGCCGCCGCCCATGCCCGCGACCGGGAGCAGTTCGGCAAGCCGCTGGCCGAGCACCAGTTGGTCGCCCGGCACCTGGCCGAACTGCTGGTCGCGGAGCAGACCGCGACCAGGGTGTGCGAACACGCCGCCGGCTGCTGGGACGACCGGTCCCCCGAGCTGAGCACCGCCGCGGTGCTCGCCAAGCACGTCGCCGCGGGCCATGCGGCCCGGTCCGCCGCCACCGCGGTGCAGGTCCTGGCCTCCGCGGGTTCGGTGGACGGCGAACCGGTGGCCCGGGCGTACCGGGACGCCAAGTTGATGCAGATCATCGAGGGCAGCGAGGAGATCTGCCAGCTCATCCTCGCCGAGCGAGCGCTGGAAGGGGCCGTATGAACGCCGTCGGAATCGGGGCGGTGCACTGTCTGCTGCCGGACGAACGGGTGCCCGTCGCGGATCTGCCCGAACTGGCCCGGCTGAGCGACGAGGAGCTGAAGTTCGCCGAGCAGGCGGGGGTCGGCACGGTCGGGATCTTCCCGGACACCGAACCGACCGAACTCGCCGCCCGGGCCTGCCGCGAGCTCATGGCCACACAGTCGGAGGTCCCCGACCTCCTGCTGCACATCGGGTCACGGGCACCGGACGTGCTGATCGGTTCGGACGCCGGGAAGATCGCCCATCTCGCCGGCCTGGACGGCACGTTCCCGTTCACGGTCGACGGCCTGGGCTGCGCCGGCTCCTCGGCCGCCTGGGGCCTGGGCCGGGACCTGCTCCTGGGCGACCCCACCCGCAAGAGCGTCCTGATCACCTACGGCAGCCGCCCGACCGCCGCCGACCGGGTCCGCCGCCCGGTCACCGTGATCGGGGACGGCGCCTTCGCGATGACCCTGGTCCGGGGCGGCCGACCGGTGCTGAAGGCGCACCGGATGGAGGTGGACAGCTCCTTCCACGACCTGTTCAAGGTGGACTACAAGCACCGGCCCTGGTCGCAGTGGCGCGAGGAGTGCACCGACAACGACCGCTACTCCTTCGAACTCGCCATGCACAGCCGCAACCGGCTCGGCGACCTGGTCGACCGGGTCCTCGCCGACGCGGGCCTGGGCAAGGACGACGTGGCCGCCGCGTTGATGCAGAACGTCACCGCCAGCGCCTACGACTTCTACCGCATCTCCCTGGGCCTGCCGATCCACCCCGTGTGCGCGACGCACCTGGCCGCGTTCGGCCATCTCGGCCCGATGGACGTCGTCCTCAACCTGGACCGCCTGCTGGCCCGCGGCGAGTTGGACCCCGGCCAGCACGTCCTGGTGCTCAGCAACAGCCCCGTCGCGGCCTGGACCGTGACGCTGTGGGAAGTATGAACCCCGCCCCGGCAAAGGAGAACGAGCAAGTGACGGAACCGCCTGCCACCGTCAAGTGCCTGGTCTGGGACCTGGACAACACCCTGTGGCGCGGCACGCTGCTGGAGGACGACGACGTCGAGGTCCCCGACGCCCTGCGCGAGGTGATCGCCACCCTCGACGCACGCGGCATCCTCCAGTCGATCGCCAGCCGCAACGACCACGACCAGGCATGGGAACGCCTGGAGAAGCTCGGGCTGGCCGAGTACTTCGTCCTGCCGCAGATCGGCTGGGGCGCGAAGTCCGCCTCGGTCCGTGCCCTCGCCGACGAGCTGAACTTCGCGCTGTCGACCCTCGCCTTCATCGACGACCAGCCCGCCGAACGCGCGGAGGTGGCGTTCCACCACCCCGAGGTCCGCTGCTACCCCGCCGAGGACGCGGCGTCGCTACCGGACCACCCGGAGTTCACCCCGGCCGTGGTCACCAGCGACGCCCGCCGCCGCCGGCAGATGTACCAGGCGGGCCTCCGCCGGGAGACCGAACGCGCCGAACACGCCGGCACCGACGAGGAGTTCCTGCGCTCCCTCGCCCTGGAGCTGACCATCGGCCGGGCCGCCGCCGAGGACATCTCCCGGGTCGGCGAACTGACCCTCCGCACCAGCCAGATGAACGCCACCGGGGTGCACTACTCCGAGCAGACCCTGCGCTCCCTGCTGGCGGACGAGCGGCACGAGGTGCTGGTCGCCTCGCTCACCGACCGGTTCGGCCCGCACGGCGCGATCGGGGTGATCCTGCTCGACCGGCGTCCCGACACCTGGCACATCAAGTTGCTCGCCACCTCGTGCCGGGTGGTGTCCTTCGGGGTGGGCGCGGCGCTGCTGCGCTGGATCACCGACGAGGCCGCACGGGCCGGCCAGTCCCTGACGGCCGCGTTCCGGCGTACCGAACGCAACCGGATGATGGAAGTCGCCTACCGCTTCGCGGGTTTCCAGGAGGCCGAGGGCACAACCGCCGGACCGCCACCGAGCGAGGAGGGCACCCAGGTCCTCTGCCTGGCGCCCACCCGGCAGGACCCGCCGTCCCACCTCAAGGTCGTCGCACCGCGGCTGTTCAGCCCCTCGCGCGACCTGACCCGCTGGGTTCCCGGCACGCACTGACCGCACGGGACGGACCGCGTTCGCGCCGCTGCCCGCCCGGCGGCGGCGCGAACGGCTGACGGCCACCGCACCCGTCCGGGACCGATGCGGTGGCCATCGGCTCAGGCCACGTTGACCCGCTGGCCGGGAGGCGCCGCCTCCAACCAGGCCAGGAAGCCGGTGAGCGCGTCCTCGCTCATCGCCAGCTCGACGCGGGTTCCGCCCAGCGCACAGGCCAGCACGATGGAGTCGGAGAGCAGCGCGAGCTCCTCCTCGCTCTGCGGGATGCGGCGCTCCAGCACCTCGATGGCGGAGCGCTCCAGCAGCCGGCGGGGCCGGGGCGCGTACGAGAACACCCGGAACCACTCGATCCGGTCACCGTTGTACCGCGCCACGCCGTAGATCCAGCCCTTGCCGCTGGGCTCGTCCTCCGGCACGTTCCACCGAAGACTGCAGTCGAACGTCCCCCCGGAGCGCTGGATGAGCCTGCGCCGTAGCCCGAAGACGAACAGGCCCAGCAGCACCAGTACCACGACGATGCCGCTCACAAGCAGAGCGAGGACCATCTCGACCGACCTCCTCGCTTCGTTGGGTTACCCCCGGGTGGAGTCCGAAGGTAGGGAAACGCACCTGCATTGCCTCAGCCGCGGACCGCTCCGGAACTCCGGGCAGCCCGCGGCTGAGGATCGATCTCGTCGGTGACGGGGCTCAGTGAACGCCCGCCACCGCACGCAGCCGGACATCGGCGCGACGCTCGGCGGCCGCGTCGGCCTCCGACTTCGCTCGCTCCAGGGCCCGCTCCGCGCGCTGGACATCGATCTCGTCCGACAGCTCGGCCACCTCTGCGAGCAGCGACAGCTTGTTGTCGGCGAACGAGATGAAGCCGCCGTGCACCGCGGCGACGACGGTGCCGTCCCCGCTCTCACCGGTCGTACGAATCGTCACCGGGCCCGACTGCAGCACGCCGAGCAGCGGCTGGTGTCCGGGCATGACGCCGATGTCGCCCGACGAGGTGCGCGCGACGACCAGGCTGGCCTCGCCGGACCAGATCTGACGGTCCGCGGCGACCAACTCGACGTGCAGCTCAGCCACGATGGCTCCTCGGGTCTCCACCTGCCTGGTGTGGCAGATGTTGGGTCAAATACTAGTCGTCGTACGGGCCGGAGGCGGCCAGGGCCGCCCCCGGGACCGATGGGGGTCAGGAGACGCCCAGCTCCTTGGCGTTCTTCTTCAGGTCGTCGATACCGCCGCACATGAAGAATGCCTGCTCGGGGAAGTGGTCGTACTCACCGTCGGCGATCGCGTTGAACGCGGTGATCGACTCGTCGAGCGAGACGTCCGAGCCGTCGACACCCGTGAACTGCTTGGCAGCGTGGGTGTTCTGCGACAGGAAGCGCTCGATACGACGGGCGCGGTGGACGATGAGCTTGTCCTCCTCGCCGAGCTCGTCGATACCCAGGATCGCGATGATGTCCTGCAGATCCTTGTACTTCTGCAGGATCGACTTCACGCGCGAGGCGGTGTCGTAGTGCTCCTGCGCGATGTACCGCGGGTCCAGGATGCGGGACGTCGAGTCCAGCGGGTCGACCGCCGGGTAGATGCCCTTCTCCGAGATCGGACGCGACAGCACGGTCGTGGCGTCGAGGTGCGCGAACGTGGTGGCCGGCGCCGGGTCGGTCAGGTCGTCCGCGGGGACGTAGATCGCCTGCATCGAGGTGATCGAGTGACCACGGGTCGAGGTGATGCGCTCCTGCAGGATGCCCATCTCGTCGGCCAGGTTCGGCTGGTAGCCCACCGCGGAGGGCATCCGGCCGAGCAGGGTCGAGACCTCGGAACCGGCCTGGGTGAAGCGGAAGATGTTGTCGATGAAGAACAACACGTCCTGCTTCTTCACATCGCGGAAGTACTCCGCCATGGTCAGACCGGCCAGGGCCACGCGCAGACGGGTGCCCGGCGGCTCGTCCATCTGGCCGAAGACCAGCGCGGTCTTGTCCAGAACGCCGGCCTCCTCCATCTCGTCCATGAGGTCGTTGCCCTCACGGGTGCGCTCACCGACGCCGGCGAAGACGGAAACGCCCTCGTGCAGCTTGGCCACACGCATGATCATTTCCTGGATCAGAACGGTCTTGCCGACACCGGCACCACCGAACAGACCGATCTTGCCGCCCTTGACGTACGGGGTCAGCAGGTCGACGACCTTCAGGCCGGTCTCGAACATCTCGGTCTTCGACTCGAGCTGGTCGAACGCGGGCGCCTTGCGGTGGATCGCCCAACGCTCGGTGATCTGGGACTCGGCCTCCGGCTCGTTCAGGATCTCGCCGAGCGTGTTGAAGACCTTGCCCTGGGTGATGTCGCCGACCGGGACGGTGATGCCCGCGCCGGTGTTGACCACCGGGGCCTGGCGGACCAGACCGTCGGTGGGCTGCATCGAAATCGCACGGACCTGGCCTTCGCCCAGGTGCTGCGCGACCTCAAGGGTCAGCGTCCGCTTCTCGCCCGGGTTGGCCGGGTCGTCGACCTGCACGTGCAGGGCGTTGTAGATCTCCGGCATCGCGTCGACGGGGAACTCCACGTCGACGACCGGGCCGATGACCCGGGCGACGCGGCCCGTGGCAGCGGCCGTCTCAACAGTGGTGGTCATGTGTCAGTCACTCCCCGCGGTCGCGTCGGCCAGTGCGGCACTGCCGCCGACGATCTCGCTGATTTCCTGGGTGATTTCGGCCTGGCGGGCCGCGTTGGCAAGCCGCGAGAGCGACTTGATGATGTCTTCCGCGTTGTCGGTCGCCGACTTCATCGCGCGCCGCGTGGCGGCGTGCTTGGAGGCGGCGGCCTGCAGCAGTGCGTTGTAGATCCGCGACTCGACGTACCGCGGCAGCAGGGCGTCCAGGACGTCCTCGGCCGACGGCTCGAAGTCGAACAGCGGGAGGATCTCGCCCGTGGGCGTCTCCTCCGACTCCGCCGTCTTGTCGAGGCTGAGCGGCAGCAGACGGTCGTCGAGCGCCGTCTGCGTCATCATCGAGATGAACTCGGTGAAGACGATGTGGAGTTCGTCCACGCCGCCCTCGGCGGTGTCCTGCTGGACGGCCGCGATGAGCGGTGCGCCGATCTTCTTCGCATCCGCGTACGTCGGGCTGTCGGTGAAGCCGGTCCACGCTTCCACGACCTTGCGCTCGCGGAAGTTGTAGTACGACACACCCTTGCGGCCGACGATGTAGACGTCGACCTCCTTGCCCTCGGCCTTGAGCCGCTCGGTGAGCTGGTCCGCGGCCTTGATGACGTTGGAGGAGTAGCCACCGGCCAGACCGCGGTCGCTCGTGATGAGCAACAGCGCGGCCCGGGCGGGCTTCTCCGCCTCGGTCGTCAGCGGGTGCTGGGTGTTCGAGCCCGTGGCAACCGCCGTCACCGCGCGGGTCAGTTCACTCGCGTACGGCGTCGATGCCGCCACCTGGCGCTGCGCCTTGACGACGCGCGAGGCGGCGATCATCTCCATCGCCTTGGTGATCTTCTTGGTCGCGGTGACGGAACGGATGCGACGCTTGTAGACCCGGAGCTTGGCTCCCATGGATCAGGTCCCTTCCGTCGTCACTTGCCGGTGCCGGCCGGGGCGTCCTCGCCGAGCAGCTTGCCGTCCGAGGTCTCGAACTGCCGCTTGAAGCCGTCGATGACCTCGGAGACCGCACCAATGGTGTCGTCCGACATCTTCGCGCCCTCGCGGATGCTGGTCAGGAGGTCCTTCTTCTCACGGTGGAGGTAGTCGAGGAGCTCCCGCTCGAAGCGGCGGATGTCCTCGACCGGGACGTCGTCCATCTTGCCGTTGGTACCGGCCCAGATGGAGACGACCTGGTCCTCGACCGAGTACGGGGCGTACTGGTCCTGCTTGAGCAGCTCGGTCATGCGCTTACCGCGCTCCAGCTGCGCCTTGGAGGCCGCGTCCAGGTCGGAACCGAAGGCGGCGAACGCCTCCAGCTCGCGGTACTGGGCGAGGTCCACGCGGAGCCGGCCGGAAACCTGGCGCATGGCCTTGTGCTGCGCGGAACCACCGACTCGGGAGACGGAGATACCGACGTTCAGCGCCGGACGCTGGTTGGCGTTGAACAGGTCCGACTCCAGGAAGCACTGGCCGTCGGTGATGGAGATGACGTTGGTCGGGATGAACGCCGACACGTCGTTCGCCTTGGTCTCGACGATCGGGAGACCGGTCATCGAGCCGGCACCCATCTCGTCGGAGAGCTTGGCGCAGCGCTCCAGCAGACGCGAGTGCAGGTAGAAGACGTCACCCGGGTAGGCCTCACGGCCCGGCGGACGACGCAGCAGCAGGGACACGGCGCGGTAGGCGTCGGCCTGCTTCGAGAGGTCGTCGAAGACGATCAGGACGTGCTTGCCCTGGTACATCCAGTGCTGGCCGATGGCCGAGCCGGTGTAGGGCGCCAGGTACTTGAAGCCCGCCGGGTCGGACGCCGGGGCGGCGACGATGGTCGTGTACTCCAGCGCACCGTTCTCCTCCAGCGCGCGGCGGACCGACGCGATGGTGGAGCCCTTCTGGCCGATGGCGACGTAGATGCAGCGGACCTGCTTCTTCGGGTCACCGGAGCGCCAGTTGTCGCGCTGGTTGATGATCGTGTCGACGGCCAGGGCGGTCTTGCCGGTCTGGCGGTCGCCGATGATCAGCTGACGCTGACCGCGGCCGATCGGCGTCATCGCGTCGACGCCCTTGTAGCCGGTGGCCATCGGCTCGTGGACGGACTTGCGCTGCATGACCGTGGGGGCCTGCAGCTCCAGCGCGCGGCGGCCTTCGGTCTCGATCTCGCCGAGGCCGTCGATCGGGTTGCCCAGCGGGTCGACGACGCGGCCGAGGTAGCCCTCGCCCACCGCGACCGAGAGCACCTCGCCGGTGCGCTGCACCGGCTGGCCCTGCTCGATGCCGCTGAACTCTCCGAGGATGACCGCACCGATCTCGCGCTCTTCCAGGTTCAGCGCAAGACCGAGCGTGCCGTCCTCGAACTTCAGCAGTTCGTTCGCCATCGCCGAGGGCAGGCCCTCGACATGCGCGATGCCGTCACCGGCATCGCTGACCGTGCCGACCTCTTCGCGCGAGGCCGCGTCCGGCTTGTACGCCTGGACGAAGTTCTCCAGCGCGTCCCGGATCTCCTCCGGCCGGATCGTGAGCTCCGCCATCTGGGTTCCCTGCTCTCCTTGTTGGGCCCGAAGTTACGTGCGGCTGTCCGGGGGCTCGTCCCCCGGAGTTCCGCTTACGGCCCAACTCGGGCCGCCGTCGTGCTTGTGCTGTTCTCCCGGGGGCGTCGTCCGGACCGCGGCCGGACCTTTCGGTCCGGCGGGTCCGGTGTGCGGCCGCCGGGTGCGCAGCTCTTGAGTTGGTGGCTGGGTCAGCCGGCCATCCGCCGGGACACCTCTTCGAGGCGCTCCGAGATGGTCCCGTTGATGACCTCGTCGCCGATCCGGACCTGCACGCCGCCGAGGACCGAAGGGTCCACGTCGATGTTCAGGTGGATCTGCCGGCCGTACAGCTGGGTCAGGGCCGCGCCGAGGCGCTGCCGCTGTCCGTCGCTGAGCGGCGCCGCGGAGGTGACCACCGCGACCATCCGGTCCCGGCGAGCCGCCGCCAGCTTGGAGAGGGCGTCGAGCCCCGCCTCCAGGCTACGGCTCCGCGGCTGTGCGACAAGACGGATCACCAGTCGCTCGGTGACCGGGTTGGCCCGGCCGCCCAGCAGCGTGTGCAGCAGTTCCGTCTTGGCGGACGTCGTGGCCTTCCGGTCGGTCAGCGCACGACGGAGCTCACCGCTGGACGCGACGATCCGGCCGAACCGGAACAGCTCGTCCTCGACGTCGTCCAGTCGGTCGACCCGCTGGGCCGCGACGAGGTCCGCGCTGTAGGCCAGCTCCTCGATCGCGTCCGACAGGTCGCGCGAGCGCGACCAGCGGGCCTTGACCATGCCGGTGACCAGATCGAGGGTGGCCTCGCCAACCTGACCGCCGAGCAGCCGCCGGGCCAGCTCGGCCCGCGCCTCGCCGGCCTGCGCCGGGTCGGTGAGGACCCGACGCAACGACACCTCGCGGTCGAGCAGAGCGGTGACGGCAGCCAGCTCCTCGGCGAGGTTCGCCGCGTCGACGGACGTGTTGTCCGTCAGCGCGTTGAACTGCTCGCGTGCGGAAGCGAGTGCCTCGCGGCTCGCTCCATTCATCGGCTGGCCTCAGCCTTCGTCGCGTCCGACGCCGCCTTCGCCTCAAGCTCGTCGAGGAAGCGGTCGATGGTCCGGCTCTGCCGGGCGTGGTCCTCAAGGGACTCGCCGACGAGCTTGCCGGCCAGTTCGGTGGCGAGGGTGCCCACGTCCTGGCGCAGCGACTGGGCGGCGGACTTGCGGTCCGCCTCGATCTGGGCGTGGCCGGCAGCGATGATCTCCTCACGCTGCCGCTGGCCCTCGGCGCGCATCTCAGCGATGAGAGTCGCGCCCTGCTCCTGCGCCTCCTGGCGCAGTCGCGCGGCCTCGTGGCGAGCGTCTGCGAGCTGGGCCCGGTAGTCCGCGAGAACCTGCTGGGCCTCGGCCTGAGTCGCCTCGGCATCCTCGATCCGGCCTTCGATCTGCGCCCGACGCTCGTCCAGAACCTTGTTGATGTTCGGGAGGAGCTTCTTGGCGAGGAAGCCGAAGACGATGAAGAAAGCGATCAGGCCGATGACCAGCTCTGGAATCGGCGGGACCAGGGGGTTCTCAGGAACCTCCACCGCCAAGTTGACCAGGGCGTTCACATCAGTGCCTTCCGTCTGAATGGATAGTCGATGTGGCTTCGGTTTACTTGTAGACGAAGCCCATGACGATGCCGATCAGGGCGAGCGCCTCACAGAAGGCGAAACCCATGATCTGGTTGGTGCGGATCAGGCCGGCGGCCTCGGGCTGACGGGCCAGGGCCTGGGTGCCGTTACCGAAGATGATGCCGACGCCGACGCCGGGGCCGATGGCGGCGAGGCCGTAACCGATCGAGGCAACGTTGCCGACGACCGTGGTCTTGGCGGAGTCGCCGGCGGCGGCGAGGTGGTTGACCATCTCGAGAGCAGCGGACATGCCGTTACTTCCTTCTCGTTTCACGTACCGATGGGGGTTGGCCACCGGACAGCTGTTGGGGTGGGAGGCGGGGTGCTCAGTGGTGCTCGGCGAGCGCGCCCTGGACGTAGTTGCAGGCCAGAAGGACGAAGACGTACGCCTGGACGGCCTGGATGAACAGCTCGAAGGCCGTCATCAGCAGGGTCATGATGAACGACGCACCGGCGTACACGAAGCCGATCCCGTTCAGCAGGTACCAGCTGGCGATGGTGAACATCAGGATCAGCAGGTGGCCCGCGAACATGTTCGCGAAGAGCCGTACCGCGTGGGTGAAGGGCCGGATGATCAGGTTCGAGAAGAGCTCGATGACCATGAGCAGCGGCAGGACCCAGCCGAGCGACTTGTCATAACCGGAGAAGTTCTTGAAGGCGCCGACGAAGCCGTGCTTCTTGAAAGTGAGGAAGACCCACAGGATGTAGACGATCGCCGCGAGACCCGCGGGGAAGGCGATCACCGACGTCACCGGGAAGGAGGCGACGGGGATGATCGACCAGATGTTCATCATCCACACGAAGAAGAACAGCGAGACCATGAAGGGGACGTACTTGTCGCCTTCTTTCTTCCCCAGCGCGTCATAGACGAGCCCGCGGCGCACGAAGTCATAGCCCGCCTCGCCGATCATCTGGAGCTTTCCGGGCACAACCTTTGCCCGGCCGAATGCAGCCCAGAAGAACCACACAACAACGACCGTGCTGAGCAGAGCCAGCAGCATCGGCTTGTTGAACTCGAAGCCACCGATGGTGAAGAGCGGCTCGAAGACGAAGTTATGAAGCCCGGGAGCATCAAAGCCGCACCCGGAAAAGATGTGGCAGTCGGTCTCGAAGGCGAGCATCGTTTCAGCACTCACCGCGAGCTCCTTCAGCGTGGCGCATAGGTACGGCAACCTCGTTGTGTCGGCGCGGCGTTGAGCCACGGAGCGGCACTGGACTGGTGTTACGGATTAGGGGGCGGCTGGTCGGCACTAGGCCGGACCGGATCACAGGCATCGGCCGCGAGAACTTCCCGTTCCTGTTCGTGGACTCCGGGAGCTCAGCCGCCTGCGCCATCAGCGCCGCAGTTGGCACCGGACGATAGCAGGCCCGCATGAGGCCATTTATCTCGGCCCTACGAGTCACGTCGGCGACCCCGCCGTCTCCGCCGCCTTGGCCTCCGCGGAGTCGGGGTCCACGTACAGGATCTTCGCCTTCATATGGCCGCGCGTCTGGGCGGCGATCCATACGAGGGTGGCGGCGAGCAGGGTGAAAGCAAATGCCTTGGTATCGAAGAGCGTTGTGTCCTTGAAGGCGATGAGGAACACCGCCACGAACAGGATCTGCACGGTGTACAGCAGCAGTCCCATCATCTGGAACAACTGCGGAAGCTTCTTCGCGGTCTGCTGCAGGACGACGAGCCCTGCGCCCATCACCAGCACCACCAGCACGGTGCCGAAGACGGCGCCGATCGCTCCCGTCGCACCCGCGGTGACACCGCTCACGGCAACGGCGATGGAGCCGGCGGCGACGGTGGGCACGACGGCGTGGAGGAGTAGTCGGGCGTCATTCGACTGCATGGTGGCGCTCCGGCAATGGGTGGGGGTGATGTCGTCAGGGACGAGCGTAGACCCGGGCTGAGGAAGAACCTGAGGCCAATGGACCGTCGCACTACGGTCCTTCGGCTCTAGCGCCGGGTTTCGTGAACGGTATCACAAACTATTTGATGAGGTCTTTACCTGGTTCGTGTGGATCCTGTCACACGTGAGAGTGAAGGCGCCCATAGGTGCACTGACGGGTCGTCGATTGTCTGGTATGGGGTCAACCATCCCGATTCCCGACGCACATTCGGGCGACAGCGCAGCGCCTCAGCGATGACTCCCCGCCCTCCGGCGGTCCACGAAACGTGACCGGTCGCCGATCGCCGTGGCGCCGTGGATCCCGGCCGGAATCGGCGTCCGGGACTCCTCCCCCGACGCCTCGTCGGTCGCCCCGTCTGACGGGGCGTCCGCCCCCTGGGCGCCCGCGAACGCCGGCCCGCGGACGACCCGGCGGTACCGCGGCGGGACCAGCCGCTGGGCCCAGAGCGGGGCCCGCGGGGTGAAGCGCGGCAGCAGGAGCAGCACCAGGCCGACCGCACTGAGCAGCACGATCCCCAGCACGATCCACATGCTCGCGTCGTTCGCCGAGTACGCCACCGCGCCGAACGCGATCAGCGCCGACCAGAAGTACATGATCAGCACCGCGCGGCTGTGGGAATGCCCGATCTCCAGCAGTCGGTGGTGCAGATGCCCGCGGTCCGCGGCGAACGGCGACTGGCCCTTCCACGTCCTTCGCACAATGGCCAGAATCAGGTCGGCGACCGGCACCGCGATGATCGTCAGCGGCAGCAGCAGCGGGATGTAGACCGGCACCATCGCGTGGGTCGCCTCACGCAGACCGCCCGCCTTCTGGTTGAGCAGGTCCGGGTCGACCTGACCGGTCAGCGAGACCGCGCCGGCCGCCATCACCAGGCCGATCAGCATGGAACCGGAGTCGCCCATGAAGATCCGCGCCGGGTGCATGTTGTGCGGCAGGAAGCCCAGGCACATGCCCATCAGGACGACCGAGAACAGGGTGGCGGGCGCCGCCGCCTCGATGCCGTAACCGAACCAGAGCCGGTACGTGTACATGAAGAACGCGGCCGCGGCGATGCACACCATGCCGGAGGCCAGACCGTCCAGGCCGTCCACGAAGTTCACCGCGTTGATGGTGATGACGACCAGCGCGACGGTCAGCAGCGTGCCCTGCATCGGCGTCAGCGCGACCGTGCCGATGCCGGGGACCGGGAGATACAGGATCGTCAGGCCCTGGAGGACCATCACGCCCGCGGCGATCATCTGGCCGCCCAGCTTGACCAGCGCGTCCACGCCCCACTTGTCGTCCAGCACGCCGAGGATCCAGATCAGCGCGGCGCCCGACAGCAGCGCCCGCGGCTCATTGGTCTCGAAGACGCTCTTGAGGTTGGTCAGGTGCGCGGCGACCAGCAGCCCCGCGCACAGCCCGCCGAACATCGCGATCCCGCCCAGCCGGGGAGTGGGCTCGCGGTGCACGTCACGGGCGCGGATCTCCGGCACCGCACCGGCTGCGATCGCGAACTTCCGCACCGGGCCGGTCAGCAGGTAGGTCACCGCGGCAGTGACGCACAGCGTCAGCAGGTATTCACGCACGGGCTGCCCCATAGAGATAGCTGGCCATCACAGCCCCACACCTTATGCGTGTCCGACCCCTGGTCGTGAATACAGGGGAGCACCAGGAAGGACGCCGCCGCCCCGCGGACGGTTCCGAAAGCCCGCCCGGATCAGCCCTGATCCGGATACGGCGGGAATCGGCCGACCAGCCCGGCGACCGCGGCGCGCACCGCCCCGTCCTCCCGCAGCGCCGCCCCGATCAGCTCGGCGATCCGGTGCATTTCGGCCTCGCCCATCCCCTGGGTCGTCACCGCCGCGGTGCCCAACCGGATCCCGGTCGGGCAGGCCCCGGACGCCGCGGGCGCCCCGGCGCACGGCAGCGCGCAGGTGTCCAGCACGACCCCGGCGGCGGCCAGCCGGCCGCGGGCGGTGCGCGCGTCCACGCCGAGCGGGGTGGTGTCCGCGGTGATCAGGTGGGTGTCGGTGCCACCGGTGGTGACCGTCAGGCCCTCCCCGGCCAGCGCGTCCGCCAGCACCCGGGCATTGTCGATCACCTGATGGGCGTAGGTCCGGAACGCCGGCCGGGCGGCCTCCGCGAACGCCACCGCCTTGGCGGCGACCGCGTTCATCTGGGCACCCCCTTGGGTGAACGGGAACACCGCGCGGTCGATGCGCTCGGCCAGCCGCGCCCGGCACAGGATCATCCCGCCGCGCGGCCCGCGCAGCACCTTGTGGGTGGTCGCGCACACCACGTCGGCATACGGGACCGGGCTGGGCGCCGCGCGGCCGGCGATCAACCCCATCGGGTGTGCCACGTCGGCGATGAGGTAGGCGCCGGTCTCGTCGGCGATGTCGCGGAACGCCGCGTAGTCGATGTGCCGCGGGTAGGAGATCGAGCCGCAGACCAGGGCCTTCGGCCGCCGTTCGCGGGCCAGTGCGCGGATCGCCTCGTAGTCCAGCAGCCCGCTCTCCTCGTCGACGCCGTAGCCCGCGAAGTCGAACCACCGGCCGGAGAAGTTGGCCGGCGAACCGTGGGTGAGGTGCCCGCCGTGCGGCAGGGACATCGCCAGGACGGTGTCCCCGGGGCGCAGCAGGGCGGCGTAGGCGGCCAGCACGGCCGAAGACCCCGAGTGGGACTGGACGTTGGCGTGGTCGGCGCCGAACAGGGCCTTGGCGCGCTCCACCGCGATCCGCTCGGCGAGGTCGACGATCTCGCAGCCGCCGTGGTGCCGGGCGCCCGGATAGCCCTCGGCGTACTTGTTGCTCAAGGGCGAGCCGAGGGCGGCCAGGACCGCGGGTGAGGCGAAGTTCTCGGCGGCGATGAGTTGGAGCCCGTCGCTCTGCCGGGCGCTCTCCGCGAGCAGGACGCCGGCGATCTCCGGATCCTGGCTCAGCAGTGCGGCGAAGTCCGGGGAGCCGGGCGGCCGGGTGAGGTCGTCGAGGGCGGCGGTCCGCGCCTGTTGCTGGGCGGTTTCGGCCGCCGCGGCGATCCGGGGCTCAGCGGCCGCGGTGCGGTCGGCGGGGGACGTACGGCGGGATGACGCGGTGGTGGCGGGCATCGCTGGCTCCGGGCCTCGTACGGGGACCAGGGCACGTCTGCCGTGCCCCCAGGGCCCGTCCGAACCCTGATCGCCCGGGCAGGCCCCAATCCCAATGTAGGCGCGGTACGGGGATCGGGCGCGGCGGGCGGGGCATCGGGGTCCCGGGGCCGGTCAACGGGCCGCACAGGGGCCACCAGGGCCGTTCCCCGGGCGTTCCGGGGCGGGCCCTACCCCGATCTACGTCGGTCTACGCCGGTGCGGGGACCCCGGTCAGGGCCGTGACGACCGGATCGAGCGCGCTGTTGATCTCGTCGCCGATGGAGCGGAAGAACGTGATCGGTGCGCCGTAGGGGTCGTAGACCTCGTCGGACTCCGGGTTGGGGGCCAGCAGCCAGCCGCGCAGTGCGGCGGCGGCGCCGACCAGCGCGCGGGCGCGCTCGACCAGCCCGCCGTCCGGCAGGTCCGGGTCGGGCGCCGGCAGGGTGGCCGGATCTATGGCGCGAACCAGGCGGTTGAACTCCTTCAGCGTGAAGGTCCGCAGCCCGGCGGAGTGCCCCATCGAGATGACCTGCGCACGGTGGTCGCGGGTGGCGGTCAGCACCAGGTCGGCCCGGATGACGTGCTCGTCGAGCAGCTCGCGGCCGATGAAGCCGCCCGGGTCCGCGCCGTAGTCGGCGAGCACGGTCGCGGCGTGCGCCTCCATCGGGGCGCCCTCATGGCCCCAGGTGCCCGCGCTCTCCACGAGCAGCCCGCAGCGACGGACGTCGCCGAGCCGCTCCTCCAGGGCGTGGCGGTGCAGCCGCTCGGTGATCGGCGAGCGGCAGACGTTGCCGGTACTGACGTGGAGGATCCGGAAACAGGCCGTGGGGTCCGCCGGGGCGGACCGGGTGTCGTCGCCTGGTCCCGCTATGCCACGCCCCGGGGGCGGCATCAATTCGCCACCTCGAGCTCGGGGACCACCTTGCGCAGTTCCTCGGCGCTGATCGCGCCCGCGCGCAGCAGCACCGGCACCTTTCCGGTGACGTCCACGATCGAGGACGGCACGGCGGCGGGCGTCGGGCCGCCGTCGAGGTAGACGGAGACCGAGTCGCCGAGCATCTCCTGGGCGGCGTCGCAGTCCTGCGGCGACGGGTGGCCGGTGAGGTTGGCGCTGGAGACCGCCATCGGGCCGAACTCGTTGAGCAGCTCGATCGCGACCGGGTGCAGCGGCATCCGCACGGCGACCGTGCCGCGGGTCTCGCCCAGGTCCCAGGTCAGCGACGGCTGGTGCTTGGCGACGAGGGTGAGCGCCCCCGGCCAGAACGCGTCGACCAGCTCCCAGGCCTGCTCGGAGAACTCGGTGACCAGGCCGTGCAGCGTGTTGGGGGACCCGACCAGGACCGGGGAGGGCATCCCTCGACCGCGGCCCTTCGCCTCCAGCAGGTCGCCGACGGCCTCCGGGCTGAAGGCGTCCGCACCGATGCCGTACACGGTGTCGGTCGGCAGCACGACCAGCTCGCCGCGGCGGACGGCCGAGGCGGCCTCACGCAGGCCGGTCGCGCGGTCGGTCGCGTCGCTGCAGTCGTATCGCCGTGCCATTAGCGGTCCTCCTCATGCGGAACGGTTACGCGGAACGAATACTGCGGATGCATCGGCTGCCTCGGCGCCGGAGTGGGGCGGCTCATGGCGTCGCCCGGCGCGCGGTGGCGAATCGGGGCCGGTTGTTGAGGTCGGGGTGGTCGGCCGCGTCCGCCCAGCCCTGCTCCTCGTTGAAGATCCACGGCACCTGCCCGCCCTGGGTGTCGGCGTGCTCGACGACGACCACGCCGCCGGGCCGCAGCAGGCGGTGTGCGGTCCGCTCGATGCCCCGGATGGTGTCCAGACCGTCCTCGCCGGAGAACAGCGCCAGCTCCGGGTCGTGGTCACGGGCCTCGGGGGCGACGTACTCCCACTCGGTGAGCGGGATGTACGGCGGGTTGGAGATCACCAGGTCGACCTGCCCGTCCAGTTCGGGGAGCGCGGTGAGCGCATCGCCCTGGTGGAGAACGACGCGGGACCCCTCGACGTTCTTGCGGGCGAAGGTCAGGGCCTGTTCGGAGAGCTCCACGGCGTGCACCCGCGACCGCGGGACCTCCTGCGCCAGGGCGAGGGCGATCGCCCCGGAACCGGTGCAGAGGTCGACGATCAGGGGCTCGACGACGTCCATGGCGCGCACCGCGTCTATGGCCCAGCCGACCACCGACTCGGTCTCCGGGCGGGGCACGAACACCCCTGGCCCGACGGCGAGTTCGAGGTAGCGGAAGAACGCCCGACCGGTGATGTGCTGGAGGGGCTCGCGCGCCTCACGGCGTGCGATGGCCTCCCAATAGCGGGCGTCGAAGTCCGCGTCGGGGACCGTGTGCAGCTGGCTGCGCTTGACGCCGTGCACATGCGCGGCCAGCTCCTCCGCGTCGAAGCGCGGTGAGGGCACGCCGGCGTCGGCCAGCCGCTGGGTGGCCTGGGCCACCTCCGCGAGCAGCAGGTTCACTGGTCCTCCAGCCGATACGTCCTGGGTCTTGCGGTCTTACTGGGCGGCGGCGAGCTTGGCCGCCGCGTCGGCGTCGATGCACGCCTGGATGACCGGGTCCAGCTCGCCGTCGAGCACCTGGTCCAAGTTGTACGCCTTGAAGCCCACCCGGTGGTCCGAGATCCGGTTCTCCGGGAAGTTGTACGTGCGGATCCGCTCCGAGCGGTCCACCGTGCGCACCTGGCTACGCCGGGCGTCCGACGCCTCCCGCTCGGCCTCCTCCTGGGCCGCGGCCAGCAGCCGCGAGCGGAGGATGCGCAGTGCCTGCTCCTTGTTCTGGAGCTGGCTCTTCTCGTTCTGGCAGGACACCACGATGCCGCTGGGCAGGTGGGTGATCCGGACCGCGGAGTCGGTGGTGTTGACGGACTGGCCACCCGGCCCCGAGGAGCGGTAGACGTCGATCCGCAGGTCGTTGGGGCCGATCTCGACCTCGACCTCCTCGGCCTCCGGCGTGACCAGCACACCGGCCGCGGAGGTGTGGATCCGGCCCTGCGACTCGGTGGCGGGCACCCGCTGCACGCGGTGCACCCCGCCCTCGTACTTCAGTCGCGCCCAGACGCCCTGTCCCGGCACGGTGGCACCGCCGCCGCCCTTGGTCTTCACCGCGACCTGGACGTCCTTGTAGCCGCCGAGGTCGGACTCGTTGGCGTCGAGGATCTCGGTCTTCCAGCCGGCCCGCTCGGCGTACCGCAGGTACATCCGGAGCAGGTCGCCGGCGAACAGCGCGGACTCCTCGCCACCCTCACCGGCCTTGACCTCCAGGATGATGTCCTTGTCGTCGTTGGGGTCGCGCGGGACGAGCAGCAGTCGCAGCTTCTCGGTGAGCTCCCCGCGGCGGACGTCCAGCTCCTTGACCTCGTCGGCGAAGTCCGGGTCGTCCGCGGCCAGTTCCCGAGCGGTCTCGATGTCGTCGCCGGTCTGCTTCCAGGCACGGAACGTGGCGATGATCGGGGTCAGCTCCGCGTAGCGCTTGTTGAGCCGCATGGCCTCGCGCTGGTCCGCGTGGACCGCGGGGTCGGCCAGCCGCTTTTCGAGATCGGCGTGCTCGCCGACCAGTTCCTCGACCGCCTCGAACATCGTGTGTTCCTCTGCTGACTGCTGGTGTGGCTTCCCGGGGTGGCTGTGCCCCGTTGCCGCTGTGCGGCGGGCCGGACCCGGGCCGGGAGGCAGAGGGTCCGGACGACAAAGACGCCGGTCCGGTCCCCCCTGTCCGGGGGCGACCGGAGACCGGCGCCTTGCGGGTCGCTACTTCTTGGCGGCCGCGGCGGACTTGCCGAAGCGGGCCTCGAAGCGGGCCACACGGCCGCCCGTGTCCATGATCTTCTGCTTGCCCGTGTAGAACGGGTGGCACTCCGAGCAGACGTCGGCGCGGATGTTGCCGCCGGCAACGGTGCTACGGGTGGTGAAGGACGCGCCACAGGTGCAGCTGACCTGGGTCTCGACGTACTCCGGGTGGATGTCGCGCTTCAAGGGATTCTCCTAGGTTCGGGAGTGCACCGGGTCGTGGCGCGGATTGCGTCACGTGAACCGGGGCCGACGGTCCAGTCTGCCAGCACTGGCCGTATCTCCCAAAACCGGGGTACGGCCACCACTATTCCCGGGCGGCCCGGGGGCAATTGCGACTACTTGACGTAGTTGGCCGTACCACCCTTGTCACCTGCGGAACCCTTGATCGCGGCCTTGGGAATGTCCTGGTCGTGGCGGAGCGCGTCCCAGACCTTCCGGCCCTGGGTGGCCAGCGGCAGCACCCGGTCGGGGTTGACCGGGTCGTAGGCCACCGGGAGCGTCACCATGTCGATGCCGTCGGACGAGATCCCGCCGAGCTCCTTGGCCAGGCCGGTCAGCGCGGTGACCGAGTTGAGGTCGGTGTCGGTGGTGACGGCCTTGGTGGCGGTGTCGGCGATGTCGTAGAGCTTGGCCGGGTTGGAGAGCACGCCGACGCTGCGGACCTGCTTCATCAGCGCCTTGACGAAGGTCTGCTGGAGCTGGATCCGGCCCAGGTCGCTGCCGTCGCCGCCGGGGACGCCGTGCCGGGTGCGGACCAGGCCGAGGGCGTCCTCGCCGTTGAGGGTGTGCTTGCCCGGCGGCAGGTGCAGGTGGCTGTACTTGTCGTTGATCGCCTTGGTGGTGGTGATGTCCACCCCGCCCAGGGCGTCGATGAGCTTCTTGAAGCCGGTGAAGTCGACCTCGACGAAGTGGTCCATGCGGATCCCGCTCATCGACTCGACGGTCTTGACGGCACAGGCCGGCCCGCCGACCTCGAAGGCGGTGTTGAACATCGCCCGGTGCTGCCCGGGCACGGTCCGGCCGTCCTTGGTGCAGGTGGGCCGGGTGACCAGGGTGTCCCGCGGGATGCTGACGACGCTGGCCTTCTGGTGGCCCTTGTAGACGTGCACGACCATCGCGGTGTCGGAGCGCGCCCCGCCCTCGTCCTTGCCGTAGGAGGCGTTCGTGCCGGAGCGGGAGTCGGAACCCATGACGAGGATGTCCATCGAGCCGTTGTCGACGTTCTTGGGACGGTCCTGGCCGAGGGCGGCGTTGATGTCGACGCCCTTGAGGTTGCCGTTGAACTTGAAGTAGAGGTAGCCGAGCCCGGCGCCGCCGAGCAGGACGGCGCTGACCAGCGCGCACAGCGTGATGGTCAGGACTCGGCGGCCCCGGGTCGGGGCCTTGCGCCGCTGGCCGGTGGCACGCAGGGCCCGGCCCCGGTCTCCGGCCTTCCCTGCGGTCCCGTCGCTCTGCGCCATCTGTTCCTCAGTCCTTCATCGGTCGACTGCTCCTGGCCGTCCCCCTGCCGCAGGCAGTTGATTGCCTAGTCAGACGGGAGGCTGTCCGGAAGGGTTGCACAGCGCGTTATGAGCGTTTTCTTAGAAGGCCGGGGCGTCCGGAGCCGGTGCACGGGCTCCGGGGCGGCTCTCACCAGGGCTTTCGCCGTACCGCACCGGCCGGCGGAAACTGCGTACGCGGTACGGATCTGTGCGAAAGGTCTCAAGCGGGGCACGGCGCCGCGCGGCACAGGTCACATCCGGGGCGCAGGGCGGAACAGCAGCGGAACAAAAAAGCCGGGCCCCCTCACCCGCGGGGGGTGAGGGGGCCCGGTCGTGCGTGCGGCGCGGCCGCGGGCGTCAGTCGTTGCCGTTGCCCGTGGTCGGCGTCGTCTTCTGGATCTGGAGCAGGAACTCCGCGTTGGACTTCGTCTGCTTCATCTTGTCCAGCAGCAGCTCGATGGCCTGCTGCTGGTCCAGCGCGTGCAGCACCCGACGCAGCTTCCACACGACGGCCAGCTCGTCGCTGCCCATCAGGATCTCTTCCTTACGGGTGCTGGACGCGTCCACGTCCACCGCCGGGAAGATGCGCTTGTCGGAGAGCTTGCGGTCGAGCTTGAGCTCCAGGTTGCCGGTGCCCTTGAACTCCTCGAAGATCACCTCGTCCATCCGCGAGCCGGTCTCGACCAGCGCGGTGGCCAGGATGGTCAGCGAACCGCCGTCCTCGATGTTGCGCGCGGCACCGAAGAAGCGCTTCGGCGGGTAGAGCGCGGTCGAGTCGACACCACCGGACAGGATGCGGCCGGAGGCGGGCGCCGCGAGGTTGTACGCGCGGCCCAGGCGGGTGATGGAGTCCAGCAGGACGACCACGTCGTGGCCCAGCTCGACGAGACGCTTGGCGCGCTCGATGGCGAGTTCGGCGACGGTGGTGTGGTCCTCGGCCGGGCGGTCGAAGGTCGAGGAGATGACCTCGCCCTTGACCGACCGCTGCATGTCGGTGACTTCTTCCGGACGCTCGTCGACGAGGACGACCATCAGGTGGCACTCGGGGTTGTTGCGGGTGATCGAGTTGGCGATCGCCTGCATGATCATGGTCTTGCCGGTCTTCGGCGGGGCCACGATCAGACCGCGCTGGCCCTTACCGATCGGCGTGATCAGGTCGATGATTCGGGTCGTCAGACCGCCCGACTCACCTTCCAGGCGCAGCCGCTCCTGCGGGTAAAGGGGCGTCAGCTTCCCGAACTCCGCCCGCTGGCGGCCCTGTTCGGGCGCCATGCTGTTGACGCTGTCCAGGCGCACCAGGGCGTTGAACTTCTCGCGCCGCTCGCCGTCCTTGGGCTGACGGACCGCGCCGGTGACGTGGTCGCCCTTGCGCAGGCCGTTCTTGCGGACCTGGGCGAGCGAGACGTACACGTCGTTCGGGCCGGGCAGGTAGCCGGAGGTCCGGATGAACGCGTAGTTGTCGAGGATGTCGAGGATGCCCGCGACGGGGATCAGCACGTCATCGTCGGCCACCTGCGGCTCGTTGGCGAATTCCTCGCGGCCACGGCGCCCGCGGCGGTCGCGGTAACGACCGCGCCGACCGCGCCGGCCGCCCTCGAAGTCCTCGTCGTCGCCGCCGTCCCGGCGGTCCCGCTGACGGTTGCTGCCCTGGCTGCCGGCGTCACCCGCGTCGGTCTTGCGACGGTCACGGTCACCGCGGTCGCGGTCACCACCACGGTCACGGTCACCGCGTTCACGGTCACCGCGGTCGCGCCGACCACGCTCGCCCTTCTGACCGCGCTCCTGGCGGTCCCCGCGCTCCTGGCGCTCGGCACCCTTGGCGGACCGGCCCTCGCCGGCCTCCTGCGGGGCGACCGCGGTCTCGGTGCGGACCTCGGTCTTGACCGCGGTGGCGGCCTCGGCCTTGGCCTCGGTGCGGACGTCGGCGTCCGGGCTGCCCGCGGGGGCGGTGGCCCGACGGCGGCGACGCTCGCCGGCCGGCGCCTCGTCGCTGACGGGCTGGCCCGGGATGTCGATCTGCTGCTGGGCGCCGGACTTCTCCGCCGCCTTGGTCGACTTGGCGGCCTTCTCGGTCTTTGCGGCCGGCTCGACACCGTCCTCGCCGGTGCGGGCCTTGGAGGTCGTACGGCGCTTGGGCTTGGTCTCGGTGTCGGCAGGCGCATCGGCCTTGGCTGCGGTCCCGGAGCCGCCGGTCTGCTTCTCCTTGATGACCTCGATCAGCTGGCTCTTGCGCATCCGCGCGGTGCCCTTGATACCGAGGCCGGAGGCAATCTGCTGCAGCTCTGCCAGGACCATGCCCTCAAGGCCGGTGCCGGAACGGCGGCGCCGCGTGGTGGCAGGCGCGGCGGGAGCGTCCGTGGCGGGCGTGGTGGCACTGCCATCGGTGCGCGCGCCCATCAGATCGGTGGTGTCGCTCACGAAGGGTCCTTCCCTGGAGCGGGCGTCGGCCTGTCTGGCTCGGCGACCGGTTGTGCTGTCCGGCTGGGTCCTTGGTCTTGCGGACCGGGCCGGGGCGGTGGTCCCGCCGGATACGGCGGAAAGATCAATTCAGGGCTCCGGCGTGAAGATCTGGGGTGTGACTGTTGTCGCCACGCCGATTCCGGAGCGTGCTCACTTCTGCTCAGGCCATTGCTCCAAGCAGTTTGGGAGGCTCCCGGAAGAAAGTGGTCCCGATGGGGGACACGAAGCACCGCGCCACACTGGCGTCGAGTACTGACTTGAGGTTAACACTACCGGATCCAACAAACATTCCCCCTCTCAAGACCGGTAATCGTCGATCACTGGTCATGGTCACCCGGCGAGCGGCAGCACACACGTACCGGCTGCGTCGAGGGTCAGCCGATTGGCCGCCCACCCCTCTCCCGCCAGCGCCGCGACCTTGTCGGCCGCCGCTTCTTCGACCAGTGCGAGCACCGTCGGGCCCGCACCGGAGATGACTGCGGGGACGCCGTCCGCGCGCAGTCGGTTCACCAGGGCCGTGCTCTCCGGCATCGCGGGGGCGCGGTATTCCTGGTGAAGTCGGTCCTCGGTCGCGGCGAGCAGCAGCTCGGGGCGCCTGGTCAGGGCCTCGACGAGCAGTGCGGCGCGACCGGCGTTGACCGCGGCGTCCACATGCGGGACGGTGCGCGGCAGCAGTCCGCGAGCGGTCTCGGTAAGCACCGGTTTTCCGGGCACGAAGACCACCGGAACGATGGAATCAGCGGGATCCATCCGGATCGCCCGGGCGGTGCCGGTTTCCATCCAGGCGAGGGTGAAGCCGCCGAGCAGGCAGGCGGCGACGTTGTCGGGGTGGCCCTCGATCTCGTTGGCGAGTTCCAGCAGCGCGGCGTCGTCGAGTTTCTGCTCGCCGCCTATGGTCACGGCGCGGGCGGCGACGATCCCGGCGCAGATGGCGGCCGACGAGGAGCCCAGACCGCGGCCGTGCGGAATGCGGTTGGCGCAGACGATCTCCAGGCCGCGCGGCTGCCCGCCGAGCAGGTCGAAGGCGGTGCGCATGGACCGTACGAGCAGGTGGCTTTCGTCGCGCGGCAGTGTGTCGGCACCCTCGCCGGCGATGTCCACGTGCAGACCGGAGTCGGCCACCCGCACTACGACGTCGTCATACAGGCCCAGGGAAAGTCCCAGGGCATCAAAGCCGGGGCCGAGATTGGCGCTGGTAGCGGGGGTGCGCACCCGGACGGCGGCGGCGCGGAACGCGGGACCGGCCATCGCTCGATGACTCTCCTTGATTGAAACTGCGGTACTGCCCCCGAGCACAGCGCCGCGGCACCGAGGTGCCCGGCCGGCTCGTGGGGTCTGTTCTGACCTGCCCTGCGCACCACTGCGTTATGCCGTGGGGAGGGGAGTTGGGTGCCAGCCTATCGAAGGAAGGTTCTGTCGCGACATAGGGCGCACAGGAGGCGCACGATGCGTGTCGCGCGCCACCGCATGCCCCAACACGGCCTTTGCAGTGTTTGCCGGGGCTTTGCGCAAGGTGTCGTACGGGGGACGGCGGGCGACTGGCCGGCCCGTCGTCCCCGTACGTATCCGCAGGTCCCGGGGGTGTCCGGGACGGTCAGCCGAGGCCGAGTCGCTCGGCGGCGGCGTCCGCGTCGATCGGGACCGTGACCGGCTGCGGGGCACCGGCCACCGCCCAGTCCGGGTCCTTGAGGCCGTTACCGGTGACCGTGCAGACGATCCGCTGGCCGGGGTCGACCTTGCCCTCCTCGGCGGCCTTGAGCAGACCGGCGACCGAGGCGGCCGACGCGGGCTCCACGAAGACACCCTCCTTCGCGGCCAACAGGCGGTAGGCAGCGAGGATTTGACGGTCCGTCACCTCATCGATGAGGCCGCCGGACTCGTCCCGGGCGCGCTCGGCGAACTCCCACGAGGCGGGGTTGCCGATCCGGATCGCGGTGGCGATGGTGTGCGGGTCCTTGACGACCTCACCGCGCACGATCGGGGCGCTGCCGGATGCCTGGAAGCCCCACATCCGCGGGGTGTGCGCGGCGATGCCGTCGGCCGCGTACTCCCGGTAGCCCTTCCAGTAGGCGGTGATGTTGCCGGCGTTGCCGACCGGCAGCACATGGATGTCCGGGGCGTCGCCGAGCATGTCGACGATCTCGAAGGCGGCGGTCTTCTGCCCCTCGATGCGCACCGGGTTAACGGAGTTCACAAGTGCGACCGGGTACTTCTCGGAGAGGCCCCGGGCCAGCGTCAGACAGTCGTCGAAATTTCCGTCGACCTGGAGGATCTTGGCGCCGTGTACCAGCGCCTGGCCCATCTTTCCGAGCGCGATCTTGCCCTGCGGGACCAGTACCGCGCAGACCATCCCGGCCCGGACCGCGTAGGCGGCGGCCGAGGCGGAGGTGTTGCCGGTGGAGGCGCAGATGACCGCCTTGGCGCCCTCCTCCTTGGCGCGGGTGATGGCCATCGTCATCCCGCGGTCCTTGAAGGAGCCCGTGGGGTTGGCACCCTCGACCTTGAGGTGCACCTCGCAGCCGGTGCGCTCGGACAGCACCTGGGCCGGTACGAGAGGCGTACCGCCCTCCCGGAGGGTGACGACCTCGGTCGTGTCGCTGACCGGAAGCCGGTCACGGTATTCCTCGATGATTCCGCGCCACTGACTGCTGGTGGTGGTCACGGTGGAATTGGCAGACATGGGTTCCTTTACTCCCCTTCGACCCGCATGATGCTGACGACACCGCGGACGGTGTCCAGCTCGCGCAGTGCCGCGACCGTCGACGACAGGGCCGCGTCGGTCGCTCGGTGGGTGACGACGACGAGGTCGGCCTCGCCGTCCTTCCCCTGCTGACGGACCGTATCGATCGATACGCCGTGTTCGGCGAAGACCGTCGCGACCTGAGCCAGAACGCCCGGCTTGTCGGCCACGTCGAGACTGATGTGGTAGCGGGTGACGACCTCACCCATGGGGCTGACGGGCAGCGCGGTGTACGCGGACTCCCCCGGCCCGGTGGCACCGGCGAGCTTGTTCCGGCAGACCGCGACGAGGTCGCCGAGGACCGCGGAGGCGGTCGGGGAACCGCCCGCACCCGGCCCGTAGAACATCAGCTGACCGGCCGCGTCGGCCTCCACGAAGACCGCGTTGTACGCCTCGCGCACGGAGGCCAGCGGATGCGTCAGCGGAATCATCGCCGGGTGCACCCGCGCGGTCACCGACGCGCCGTCCGCGGCCCGCTCGCAGATGGCCAGCAGCTTGACGGTGCAGCCCATCCGCTTGGCGGAGGCGATGTCCGCGGCGGTGACCTCGGTCAGCCCCTCGCGGTGCACGTCGTCGATGGTGACGCGGGTGTGGAAGGCGATCCCGGCGAGGATCGCGGCCTTGGCGGCGGCGTCGAAGCCCTCGACGTCGGCGGTCGGGTCGGCCTCGGCGTACCCCAGCGCGGTGGCCTCGTCGAGCGCCTCGCTGTAGCCGGCGCCGGTGGTGTCCATCTTGTCGAGGATGAAGTTGGTGGTGCCGTTGACGATGCCCAGGACGCGGTTGACCTTGTCCCCGGCGAGCGACTCGCGCAGCGGCCGCACCAGCGGGATCGCACCGGCGACCGCCGCCTCGTAGTACAGGTCGGCGTTGTACTTCTCGGCCGTCGCGTGCAGTGCGGCACCGTCGGCCGCCACCAGCGCCTTGTTGGCCGAGACCACGCTCGCACCGTGCTCGAAGGCGGTGGTGATCAGCCCGCGGGCCGGCTCGATCCCGCCGATCACCTCGATGACGACGTCGATGTCGCCGCGTTTGACGAGGGCGGTCGCATCGGTGGTGATCAGCTCGGCCGGGATCCCGGCCCGCACCCGCTCCGGGCGGCGGACGGCGATCCCGGCGAGCTCCACGGGCGCGCCGATGCGGGCCGCGAGGTCGTCGGCGTGCGTCGTCATGATGCGCGCCACCTCTGAGCCGACCACACCACAGCCCAGCAGCGCCACCTTCAGCGGACGCGTACGCATCATTCGACCTCGTCTTTTCTTCGATCCAGCAGTTTCATGCTCGGTCATGCACCAGTTTCCTGGTCATGCACCAGTCTCACGCACCGGACGGCGGTTTCTGCCGTTCGTCCGGATGCCGAGACATTTATTTCATCCGGAGCCCGGTCCCGGCGATTCGCCCCTACCCGACGTCCAACCGCAGGAGATCTTCCTCCGTCTCCCGCCGGACGATCACCCGGGCCGCACCGTCCTTGACCGCCACCACCGGCGGCCGCAGCGCGTGGTTGTAGTTGCTCGCCATGGACCGGCAGTACGCACCGGTGGCCGGCACCGCGAGCAGGTCCCCCGGCGCGACGTCGCTGGGCAGGAAGGCGTCCCGGACGACGATGTCCCCGCTCTCGCAGTGCTTGCCGACGACCCGCGAGAGCATCGGCTCGGCGTCGGAGGTGCGGGAGACCAGCGCCACGCTGTACTCCGCGTCGTACAGCGCGGTGCGGATGTTGTCCGACATCCCGCCGTCCACGGAGATGTACGTCCGCAGCCCTTCCAGCTCCTTGACCGTACCGACCTCGTAGAGCGTGAAGGCGGTCGGGCCGACGATCGCCCGGCCCGGCTCGACCGACAGGCGCGGCACCCGCAGCCCGGCCGTCTCGCACTCGCGGCCCACGATCTCGCGCAACGCCCCGGCGATCTCGTGCGGTGCGCGCGGGTCGTCGTCGGAGGTGTAGGCGATGCCCAGTCCGCCGCCGAGGTCGATCTCCGGCAGCTCCACGCCGTGCTCGTCCCGCACCTCGGCGAGCAGCTGCACCACCCGCCGCGCGGAGACCTCGAATCCGGCCATGTCGAAGATCTGCGATCCGATGTGGCTGTGGATCCCGATGAGTTCGAGTCCGTCCAGCTTCAGTGCGCGCCGCACCGCCTCGGCGGCCTGGCCGCCGGCGAGTGCGATTCCGAACTTCTGGTCCTCGTGCGCGGTCGCGATGAACTCGTGGGTGTGCGCCTCGACACCGACCGTGACCCGGATCTGCACCCGCTGCCGCTTGCCGAGCCGCTCGGCGATGTGCGCGACCCGCACGATCTCCTGGAACGAGTCGAGCACGATCCGCCCCACGCCGGCCTCGACGGCCCGGGTGATCTCCTCGGTGCTCTTGTTGTTGCCGTGCAGCGCGATCCGCTCGGCGGGCATTCCGGCGTCCAGTGCCGTGGCCAGTTCGCCCCCCGAACAGACATCGAGGTTGAGGCCCTCCTCGGTCAGCCACCGCACGATGGCCCGGGACAGGAACGCCTTGCCCGCGTAGAAGACGTCGGCGTCCGGCCCGAACGCGTCCTTCCAGGACCGGCAGCGGGCCCGGAAGTCGTCCTCGTCCAGGAAGTACGCCGGCGTGCCGAACTCCTCGGCGAGCGCGGTCACGGCCAGCCCGCCGACCGTCACCGCACCGTCGGCGTCGCGCCGGACGGTACGGGACCAGACCTGCGGGTCAAGGGAGTTGAGATCGGCGGGCGGCCCGGCGTAGTGCCCCTCGGGCAGTACGTCGCCATGGCGGGGCCCTGCGGGATGCGCGGAACGGCTCATAACGGAAACGGTCCCCTCAAGATCGTTCAGAGGTGCTGAGCGGGGCAGTCGTCGGCGCGCCCCGCGGGTGTTCGGACGCGTACATCAGACATTTCCAGACTCAGGCATAGGTGGTTCAGACGTGTTCAGGAGCAGAGATGCCGAGCAGGCGCAGGCCGTTCCCCAACACCGTCCCCGTGGCTTCGGCAAGGGCCACCCGGGCGCGGTGCACGGCCAAGGGTTTCTGCTCGCCGACGGGCAGCGGCCAGAACTCCTCCTGCCAGCGCAGATAGGCGTCCGCGGTGGTTTCCAGGTGGCGCACCACCCGGTCCGGCGCGCACCGCCGCGCGGCGGTCGCGGTGACGGTCGGATACGTGGCGAGAGCACTCTCCAGCGTCTGGAGGACCCGCACGTCCCCGCCGGCGGCGTCCGCCGTCACGTCCCCCGGCTCGCCGGCGAACCCCAGCTCGCCGGCGTTCCGCGCCATCGCACGCGTCCGGGCGTGGGCGTACTGCACCCGGAACCGCGGGTTGTCCTCGTGCTGCACCGGCCGCTCCGGCGCCCGCACCGGGTCGTGCGCCGCGGGCTTGAGCAGCGCCCACCGCGCCTCGTCGACCCCGAGCCGGGCCACCAGTCGGGTCAACTCCCCGTCACCGGTGTCCGGCGGCCGTTCCGTACGTGCCTCGTCCCGCCCGAGCCGGGCCAGGACCTCGCCCACGACGGTCTCCCGGGCCTCGGCCCACTCCCCCACGTATCGAGCCGCCTCGCCGACCCGTCCCGGTCCCGCCGCACCGGACACAGGGGCCTCGCCATAACGCTCCCCGCGGGCCAGTACCTCCCCCGCGAGACCGGCCGACGCCCCGTCCCCCAACGTGAAATTCAAGAACCCCGGCCCGGCGATGTCGACCCGGGCGATCCCGGCGCTCCCCGCCAGCCGCCTCCGTAGGATCTCGGCCACTTCGCGTGCGGGCCGCCCCGCCTGCTGCGCGAGCTGAAGCGCCACATTGGAGGCGTAATCCCCACACCCGGGCCGCGGCGGCGGCTGCACCACGATCCGCGCCGGCACGGGCACTGAGAGCTCCCGCTCCTCAACGGCACCACGCACGGAGCGCAGGACGGTACGGGAGAGCTCGGCCGGGGTCACAGGACAAGCGTATGGGAGGAGGGGGGTGCCCACGCGAACGGGTTTCGCGTTGTGGACACCGGGCCACGGTCCGTAGGGAAACGGACCGGCGTACAGGCGGCCTACGGGCCGACGACGGAAGCGGGGAACGAGGAAACGCCCCGCTCAAAGGGACCGCGATGCGTCACCCGGCGGCCCGTCCTCCCCCACTGCCCGGCTCACCGCCCGCCGAGCCACCGCTCTCCACACCGTCCCCCGGAGCGGCCTCCTCGGACACCCCACCACCCGTCCCCGCCAGGTCGCCCCGCGGCGCCTCACCCCGGCCACCGGCACCCTCGGTCTCCGCACCACCCCCGGCGCCGGCGCCCTCGGGGCAACCCCCGCACCCCTCATCCCCCGGGTGCTCCCGCTGCTGCTGCCGCCCCTCGCGCACCAGCATCCCCACCGTGCGCACCAACTCTGTCGGCTCGAACGGCTTGGCCAGAAAGGCGTCGATCCCCACCGACTCCCCGTTGTCCACCTCGCCCTGCGAGCACGCACTGACGATGGCGATCGGGATGTCCCACGTCCGCGGGTCGGAACGCAGCCGTGCCGCGGTGTGCAACCCGCCCAGCCTCGGCATCACGACATCGAGGGTCACCACGTCGGGTCTGACCTGATGCACGACATCCAGACACTCGGCACCATCAGCCGCGGTCACGACCTCGAAGCCCTCCAGCTCAAGGTTGACCCTGATCAACTGCCGGATCACTTTGTTGTCATCCACCACAAGGATCCGACCGGACAAGCCAGGCACACCATGAGACTAGGTGTGCACTTGCAGCTGCGTCCCGGTTTTGCCCACTTCCGCCCCCGTGCGAGGGACCTTTCGGCGACCACCGCCGACCCGCCCTCCGCATGCGGTAAGGGCGACCTTCCTTAGGCCCTCCGAGACGCTCCCCGCCGCGCCCCTCGTCCCCCTTCCTCCACCCCCGGACCCACCCCGCCCGCCGGCTCCACGACCGGCCACCAAAACGTTCATGACCACCCCATCGGAGCTGGTAGTGTTCTACCCGTCGCCGCAACAAGCAGCGACAACGCCCCCGTAGCTCAGGGGATAGAGCAACGGCCTCCGGAGCCGTGTGCGCAGGTTCGAATCCTGCCGGGGGCACCTCAGAGAAGGTGCCGAAAATCCCTTGACTGGCGAGAAGCCGGTCAGGGGATTTTTTGTTGTCCGGAATTTCCGCCCGGGGTTTCCGCCCGGGTCTGCTGCTCGGGTTTGTTCGGGTTTATTGCTCGGGTTTTTGTTGGGTGCGTTTCCCTTGCCTGCGTTTTTGTTGCCGGTTGCGGCTTCTCAGTGGTGCGCGTTCAAGGGGAGGAGGCACGTCACCCGCCAGCCCGGCGGCTCCGTTCCCGGTTCGTGGTCGGTCGGGCCGGCCGTCAGGGTGCCGCCCAGGGTCGTGATGCGGGCGGTGAGGGTGGGCAGGCCGGTGCCGCTCGCGGGGCGGGGGACGGTCGGTGGGGCGGGCGGGGTCGAGGCGGTGGCGTTGGTCACGGTGAGCCGGAGGGTGTTGGGGTGGGGGCGGTCCGCCGTGACCTCTACACGGGTCGATCCCGGGGCATGGCGGCGGATGTTGGTGAGGGATTCGAGGACGGTGCGGTAGGCGGTGTCCTCGGCTTCCGGGGAGAGGGGGCTGGGGTGGGCGGCCAGGAGTGCCGGGTCGAGGTGCAGGGAGACGGTCGCCGGGGTCGAGGCGGTGAAGCGCGCCACCAGGTCGGGGAGGGCCGCGAGGGCGGGGCCCTGGCGGAGGGTCTGGACGGTGCGGTCCATGGAGTCGAGGGCGCGGAGGCCGGCGGCTTCGATGCGGGCGAGGAGGGCGGGGTGGGCGGGGTGGGCGGGGCCTTGAGTGCCCGCGGGGGCGTCGGGGCGTTCCGTGCCGTCGTTCGGGGTTTCCTCAGCGTCGAGTTGGGCGGCCTGGGCTTCCAGGACTATGCCGGTGAGTTCGTGGGCGACGAAGTCGTGGAGGTCCTCGGCCAGTTCGAGGCGCTGCTGGTGGCGGGCCAGGGCGACGGCGTGGGTGCGGCGGGTGTCCAGGGCGCGGAGGTAGCGGGCGGCGAGGGCCGTGGTCGCGGTGGGGACGGTGGCCAGGGCCATGAGGAAGAGGGATTCCTTCAGGCCGGTGCGGGGGTCGTGGAGGGTGAGGCGGAGGGGGAGGGTGAGGGCGGCGGTGGCGGTGAGGGTGGCCAGGGCGGGCGCTTGGTGGCGGGGTAGGTGGCGGATCGTGCGGTAGAGGAGCAGGAGGAGGGCCGGGGCTTCGAAGGGGAGCCAGAGGAGGGGCAGGCCGGGTGGGCCGGGGTAGGCGAGGTCGAGGGCTAGGGAGGCGGTGGCGGTGGTGGCGGCCGCGTGCGTCAGGGTGAGGCGGGCGGTCGGCCAGGGGTGGAGGGCCGCGGTGAGGGCGAGGGCGGCCAGGAGCGCCGGGAGCCAGGCGGTGGGTGGGGCGAAGGGGGCCGGGGCGAGCATCGCGCCGGCGGCGGCGTACGCGCCTGTGTGCCGGCGACGACTGCGGCGGCCTGGGGGTGGCGTGGTCGGGGCGGGTAAGGCCGGGGCGGAGAAGGGCGGTTGGGTCATGGGGTGCGGCCCGTCGCGTAGCCCGATTCCCAGGCGCGTACGGCTATTCCGACGCGATTACGGACGCCCAGCTTCCGTTGGATGCTGGCGAGGTGGGTCTTGACCGTGCCGGGCGAGATGAAGAGTTCCGCGGCGATTTCGGAATTGGTCATTCCCTGGGCGACTTTGCCGGCGATCTCGATTTCGCGGTGGGTGAGGAGGTCATCGTCCCGGCGGGGTTTCCGGAAGCGGCGGCCGTGGTTCCGCTCGGCCGGGTTGCCGGTGAGGTGCTGGAGCAGACGGACGGTGATGGAGGGGCTGATGAGGCTGTCGCCCGCCATCGCGGCCCGGACGCCTTCGACGAGCAGCGCCGGGCCGGAGCGTTTGAGCAGGAAGCCCGAGGCGCCGTACCGCAGTGCGGGGTAGACGTAGGCGTCGAGGTCGAAGGTGGTGACGACGACCACGCGGACCGGGTGCGGCGCCTCGGGGCCGGCCAGCAGCCGGGTCACCTCCAGGCCGTCCCGCCGCGGCATCCGGATGTCCACCAGGGCCACATCGGGGGTGAGCCGCCGTGCCAGCTCCACCGCCTCCACGCCGTCGGCCGCCTCGCCGACGACTGCCATGTCCGGCTGGTGCTCCAGGATCCGCCGCATTCCGCGGCGAACCATCTCCTGGTCGTCGGCGATCAGCAGGCGAATGGTCACGGGCAGATTGTGCCGGATGGCGCCGGATGGCGGAGCAGCCCCGGGTTCCCCGCCCCCACCTTCCGCTCGGGCCGGTGGGGGCCCGGTCGGGAGGTGGGGGCGGGGGCGGGGGGCGTGGTGGTCAGGCGTCGAGGCGGACCGGGAGGGAGTCCAGGCCGTAGACGATGGAGAGCTTGCGGAATTCCAGGTCCTCGGGGCGGGCGGCGAGGCGCATGGTGGGGAAGCGGCGGACCAGGGCGGGGTAGGCGGCGCGGAGTTCCATGCGGGCGAGTTCGGCGCCCACGCAGCGGTGGATGCCGTAGCCGAAGGCGAGGTGGGAGGGGATCTTGGCGCGGTGGGGGTCGAACTGC
Source organism: Streptomyces sp. NPDC058000 (assembly GCF_042886435.1). Classification (NCBI taxonomy): domain Bacteria; kingdom Bacillati; phylum Actinomycetota; class Actinomycetes; order Kitasatosporales; family Streptomycetaceae; genus Streptomyces; species Streptomyces sp. NPDC058000. The sequence continues at coordinate 110,084 of NZ_JBHVQS010000007.1, read as the reverse complement.
TCCATGTCGGGGCCGAGTTCGCCGTCGCGGTCGGCGCCGCTGAGGGAGCAGAGGACGACGTCCCCGGCGGAGATCTGGACGCCGCCGATCTCCAGGGCCTCGCGGGCGAAGCGGGGGAAGGCGACCTGGACGACGGTGAGGTAGCGGAGGAGCTCTTCGACGTAGCGGTCGACGGCGTCGTCGCCGTCCTTGAGGGCGGCGAAGTGCTGGGGGTCCTGGAGGAGGACCAGGGCGCCGAGCGCGAGCATGCTGGCGGTGGTTTCGAAGCCGCCGGTCAGGACGCCGTCGGCGAGGCCGGCCAGTTCCTCGTCGGTGACCGAGTCGCCGTGTTCGCGGACGATCATGCCCAGGAGGCCGTCGCCCGGGTTTTCGCGCTGCTTCTTGACGACGTCGCGGAAGTAGGAGAGCGATTCGGATATGGCGCCGAAGGAGGCGTTGGCGCCGCTGAAGAGGTCGAAGCGGGCGGCGCTGAGGCGCTCGAAGTCGGCCCGGTCCTCGTAGGGGACGCCGAGGAGCTCGCAGATGACGAGGGAGGGGATGGGGAGGGCGAAGGCGGCGACGAGGTCCACCGGGTCGCCGTTGCGGCCGGCCTGCTCCATGGCGTCGAGGCGTTCCTCGACGATGTCGTGGATGCGGGGGGTGAGCCGGCTCAGGCGGCGCATGGTGAATTCGGGGGTGAGGAGCCGGCGGAGGCGGGTGTGCACGGGCGGGTCGGCGAAGCCCAGGCCGCCGGGGTTCTGTTCGGCGCCGGCGCCGGCCTTGCCGACGAGGTTGGTGAAGTCGGAGCTGAAGGCGTCGGCCTTGCCGAGCACCGCCTTGACCTCGTCGTAGCCGGTGACCAGCCAGACGTTGGCGGCTATCGGCACGGGGAGCTTACTGATGGGCTCGCGCTCGCGGACGGCGGCCAGGTCGGGCACCGGGTCGAGTCCGTCCCGACGCAAGGGCATCAGGACGGCGTCCGGCAAGAAGGACATGCGGGAAAGGTCGAAGCCCTTCTTCCGCGTTCTCGCCAGGTAGAGGCGGCCGGCCCAGGCGAAGATCCGGGAACGGAGGGTCGTCATGGCGCTCATACTGCCTTTCGTCGCGGGGGACGGTCACCCGCGCTCGGCCGCCCCCGTGGGCCGAAACGGCGCGGGACCTTCACTCGGCGTGCTTGGTGTCGTACGCCATAGCCCCTCGCGTGCGGCGCCATGGCGCGTGTCCATGGCGTCGACCGGTTCGATCGGTCGTCCGCATCAGCGTGACGAGCTCGGCCTTCTGCTTTTCGTTCTGACCGAGTTTACAAACTGCCATTGGCCTCGTTGACAGAACAGCCCGGACCTACCCCTATGAGGTCCCTGATTCTCCCCCTAGGGGCCCGGCCGACCGGACCCGCCCCCGTCCGCCGCCCGGACCGGGGTCCGCCCGGAAGCCGGTGCGCGGCGGGTACAACAACGGGACCTATGGGCGTTATGGGCGAAATGCTGGGATTTGCTTGCTACGTTGCCGATGTGGATGTGGCGGACGGGGCGGATACGGCCGAGGTGCGGGCGACGGCGGTGGACGGTGGGCGGGTGGCCGACGGGGCCCCGGCGCCGCCGCGGCCCAAGAGGCGGGGGGTCGAACTGGCCCTCCTCGTGGGTGCCGTGCTCATCAGCGTCTGCGGCTATCTGGCGGTGGGGCTGGCCAGGACGCATGCGGTGCCGGCCGGGGCGCTCCGGTACGCGGCGGGGCTGGGCGGGCTGGCGCTGCTGGCGCACCTCGTGGTGCGGTTCGGCGCCCCGTACGCGGATCCGTTGCTGCTGCCGACCGCGGTGCTGCTCAACGGGCTCGGGCTGGTGCTGATCTTCCGGCTCGATCTGGAGACGCCGGCCGATCAGGCCGCGCCCGCGCAGTTGGTGTGGTCCACGGTGGGTGTGACGTTGTTCATCGGGGTGGTGGCGGTGCTGCGGGACCACCGGGCACTCCAGCGGTGCGCCTACGGGTGCGCGGCGCTGGCGCTGGCGCTGATGGTGGTGCCGATCGCCTTCCCGGCCGTCAACGGGGCGCGGATCTGGATCCGGGCGGCCGGGTTCTCGCTGCAACCGGGCGAGTTCGCCAAGGTGCTGATCACGGTGTTCTTCGCGGCGTACCTGGCGGCCAACCGGGAGGCGTTGGCGCACACCGGGAAGGTGGTGTGGCGGCTGCGGCTGCCGGCGGGCCGGGTGCTCGGGCCGGTCGTCGCCATCTGGCTGGTGAGCGTGGGGGTGCTGGTCCTCGAACGGGACCTGGGGACGTCGCTGCTCTTCTTCGGGGTGTTCGTGGTGCTGTTGTACGTGGCCACGGGGCGGACCGGGTGGATCGCGGTGGGGGTGCTGCTGGCGGCGGCCGGGGCGGCGGCGGTGGGCACGTTGGAGCCGCATGTGCACGTCCGGGTTCAGGACTGGTTGCAGCCGTTCGCCGGGATCGCGGCGGGTCGGGGGCCGGGGCAGTTGGCCCAGTCGCTGTTCGCGTTCGCCGCGGGCGGGACGTTCGGGACGGGGCTGGGGCAGGGGCACTCGTCGCTGATCGGGTTCGCGATGAAGTCGGACTTCATCCTGGCGACGCTGGGCGAGGAGCTGGGGCTGGCCGGGTTGAGCGCGCTGTTCCTGCTGTACGCGCTGCTGGCGGCGTGCGGCTACCGGGCGGCGCTCGGACTGCGTGACCCCTTCGGCAGTCTGCTGGCGGTCGGGCTGGCGGCGCTGCCCGCCCTCCAGGTGTTCGTGATCGCGGGCGGGGTGATGGGGCTGATCCCGCTGACCGGGATGGCGATGCCGTTCCTGGCCCAGGGCGGCTCGTCGGTGGTGACCAACTGGATCATCGTCGCGCTGCTGGTGCGGATCAGCGACCGGGCGCGCGGGCCGCGGGCCGCGACCGCCGCCCGGCCGGCCCGCGCCGCCCCGGACGTCGTCGGGGCGCTCCGGTGATCCGCGGCATCCGGCACACCGCCGCGTTCTCGTTCCTGCTGCTGGCCGCGCTGCTGGTCAACGCGGTCCGGGTGCAGGTCTTCGAGGCGGACCGCTACACCGGCAACTCCGCCAACCGGCGGGCCGCCATCGCCCGGTACGCGCAGCCGCGCGGTGCGGTGCTGGTCGGCGGCCGCCCGGTCACCGGCGCGCGGGACAGCGGCGGGCGGCTGCGCTACGAGCGCACCTACACCGACGGCCCGCTGTACGCGCCGGTCACCGGCTTCGCCTCGCAGACGTACGGCACCTCGCTGCTGGAGGGCGCCGAGGACGGCATCCTGGCCGGGACCGACGACCGGCTGGTCACGTTCCCGTGGTGGGACCGCTTGATCCGCCGCCGGCCGCCGGGCGGTCGGGTCGAGACCACCGTCGATCCGGCGATACAGCGCGCCGCGTTCCACGGGCTGGCCGGCCGGAAGGGTGCGGTGGCGGCGGTCGAACCGCGCACCGGGCGGGTGCTGGCGCTGGTCAGCTCGCCGTCGTACGACCCCGGTGAGCTGTCCGGGAACGGGCGGTCGGTGACCGCTGCCTGGCGGCGGTTGAACGAGGCGGCGGACCGGCCGATGCTCAACCGGGCGCTGCGGCAGACCTATCCGCCCGGCTCCACCTTCAAGGTCGTCACCGCGACGGCCGCGCTGGACAGCGGTCTGGTCAAGGACCTCGACGCCCCGCTGGACGTGCCCGACCCGTACACCCTGCCGGACACCCGCACCCGGCTGGGCAATCCGACGGCGGGCTGTGCGCACGTGGGGCTGCGGGAAGCGTTCCGGCTCTCCTGCAACACGGTCTTCGCGCGGCTGGGGGTCGGTGTCGGGTTGCGCGCGATGGCCGGGACGGCGGAGCGGTTCGGCTTCAACGACCCGGGGCTGCGGCTCCCCTCCCCCGTCGCGCGCAGCACCTTCGACACCAGGATGGACCCGGCGCAGCTGGCGCTCTCCGCGATCGGGCAGTACGACACCGCCGCCACCCCGCTCCAGATGGCGATGGTGGCGGCGGCGGTGGCCAACGACGGCCAGCTGACGCCGCCGTACCTCGTCGAGCGGGTGACCGACGCGCACGGGGTGCTGGTCGCCCCCGGGGCGCGGGAGCCGACCCGGCAGGTGATGAATCCGGCCACCGCCCAGCAGTTGCAGGAGCTGATGGCCGAGGTCGTCGAGCACGGCAGCGGGCGGACCGTGGCGATCGACGGGTTCACGGTGGGCGGCAAGACGGGGACCGCGCAGCACGGCGTGCGCAACGAGGGCACGCCGTACGCCTGGTTCATCGCGTGGGTGCGGGACCGGCAGAGCCACGAGCCGGTGGCGGCGGTGGCGGTGGTCGTGGAGGACGCGGAGGCCGAGCGGGCGGACATCAGCGGGGGCGGCAGTGCCGGGCCGATCGCGCGGGCGGTGCTGGCGGCGGGGTTGCGGTGAGGCGACGGTGAGGCGACGGACTGCGCGGGGCGGGCCGTCCGGTGGCCGGTGTCCGCGGCGGCCCGGCCCGCCGTCACAATGGCGCCATGGTTTGTGATGCGGAATCCTCCCCGGCCCCCGCGGAACGGTCGCGGCTCTCGCTCGCCGAGGTGGAAGCGCTGGCCCGGCGCGCGCACGAGGGGCAGACCGACAAGGCGGGCCGGCCGTACGCCGAGCATCTGGCGGCGGTCGCGGCGGGGGTGCGGGCGCGCGGTGGCAGTGCGGCGCAGATCGCCGCGGCCTGGCTGCACGACGCGGTCGAGGACGGGGCGGTGAGCTCCGCGTGGCTGGCCGGGGCGGCGCTGGACGAGTCGACCAAGGCGATGGTCCTGGCGGTCAGCAAGCGGCCCGGGGAGCCGGTCGAGGAGTACACCGCGCGCATCCTGGCCACGCCCGGTGCGCTGCTGGTCAAGGAGGCGGACCTGGCGCACAACGCCGATCCGGCCCGGCTGGCGGTCCTGGACGCGCCGACCCGGGAGCGGCTGACGGCCAAGTACGCCCGGGTGCGGGCGTTGCTGGGGCTGGCGTGACTGAGTGACTGAGTAGCTGAGTGACTGAGTAGCTGAGCGACTTGAGTGACTGAAGTCACTGCCGCGCTCCGGTCGCCACTACGGACTTTCCGGGCCCTTCGGACAGTTGACGGCCTCCGGATGCGCGACGCCCCGCGGACATCGGCGCCTCCCGCCGGCGGGTCGGGCCCGGCATCCGGAACCGGCTCCCGCGGTTCCACGCATCGGACGCCCGCCCAGAAAGGTGTCGTACGCAGCTAATCTGCCGCGATGACTCCCACGCAGCCTTCGGAACCGCAGTCCCCGGCCCCCCGGCCCACCGACCTGCACCGACCGGACGCGGGGCGGGTGGTCGCCGCGCTGGCCGGCGTCGGCGTCCGCCGCCACACCACCGACCAGGTCATCCTCGACGGCATCGACTGGACCGTGCGCGCCGGTGAGCACTGGGCGCTGCTCGGCGCGAACGGCGCCGGCAAGACCACCGTCCTGCGGCTGATCGGCGCGCTGATGTTCCCCACCGTCGGCACCGTCGAGCTGCTCGGCCACCGGCTCGGCCGGGTGGACGTACGGGAGCTGCGCGCCGTCATCGGCCTGGTGTCCGGTGCGCAGAAGGTGCCGCAGGACGCGACCGCGCACACGGTGGTGCTGACCGGCGCGAGCGGCACCGTGCAGCCGCTGTGGCGGACGTACGACCCGGCGACCCGGGAACGGGCCCATGAGCTGCTGGCCGAGTTGGACTGCAAGGAGTTGACGGACCGGCCGTACGGCGTCTGCTCGGGCGGGCAGCGGGCCCGGATCCTGATCGCCCGCGCGCTGATGGCCGATCCTTCGCTGCTCCTGCTCGACGAGCCGTTCAACGCGCTGGACCTGCCCTCCCGCGAGGACCTGATCGACGCGCTGCACCGGCTGGCCGTGCGGCGGCCGGAGTTGGCGACGGTGACGGTCACCCATCACCTGGAGGAGCTGTCCCCGGCCATCGGGCGGGCCGTGCTGCTGCGCGACGGGCGGGTGCAGGCACTCGGCCCGGTGGCGGAGGTGCTGACGGGTGAGCGGATGACGGCCTGCTTCGGGCGGCCGATCGAGGTGTCCCGGCACGAGGGGCGGTGGCTGGCCCGGTCCGGGCGGCGGTAGGCCCGCCGGCCGTCACGTCCCGTCCGCGGTGTCCCGCACCCCCGTCAGGAAGCGCCGGATCGCGGCCCGTTCGTCGGCGTCGAAGGTGTCGAGCAGGGCGAGGGTGCGCTCGATCAGCGGGCCGAAGAACGACTGGCCCAGGGTGACCGCGCTCGGGTCCACGGCCAGCAGGACGCGCCGCCGGTCGCGGGTGTCGCGGACCCGGCGGAGGTGCCCGAGCCGCTCCAGGCGGTCGACCAACGCCGTGGTGCCCGCGGAGTTCAGGCCGAGCCGGGCGCCGAGCCGCCCGGCGGTCAGCTCCTCGCCGGCCCGGGCCGCGTCCAACAGGGCGATCAGGGCCCGCAGGTCGGTGGGGTGCAGGCCGTTGCGGGCCGCGAACTCCCCGCCCGCGAGGTCGAGTCGGACCGTCACCTCGCGCAGGAGATGGACCAGGTCCATGCCCTCCGGTTCCCGCTCCTGCGCCACCTTCACCGCTCTCCGCCTCTCCTGCACCCGGCCCGTACGTCCCGCACCGGCAACCTAACGCGGCCGGGGCGCGTACGATCGCCAATTAGCTTGCTCAGCAAGATACTTGCTGAGCAAGCCAATTATCGCCCGTCCGTCTGCCGTCGTCCTCGCCGCGGAGGCGCACCATGACCGCCGAACCCACACCACCCACCACCGCCGCACCGTCGGCTTCCCCGGCGTCCCCGGTGTCCCCGGCGTTCCGGGCCGCCTACGGGCAGGTCCTGGCGCTCTGGCCCGTCCCGGTCGAACCGCTCGCGCTGGACACCGAGTTCGGCACCACCCGGGTCAACGCCTGCGGGCCGGCCGACGGGCCGCCGGCCGTGCTGCTGAGCGGCGGCGGGACCACCTCCGCCGGCTGGTACGCGCGGGTCGCCGCCCTCGCGCGCACCCACCGGGCGTACGCCGTGGACCTGATGGGCGCGCCGGGGCTGAGCGTGCCCGGTGGGCGGCCGCTGCGCCGGCCGGCGGACCTGATGGCCTGGTTGGACGGGGTGCTGACCGCGCTCGGGGCCGAACGGGCCGCGCTGCTGGGGCACTCGTACGGGGGCCGGCTCGCGCTGGGGTACGCGGTGCACGCCCCGGACCGGGTGGACCGGCTGGCGCTGCTCGACCCGACGCAGTGCTTCGCGGGGTTCCGGGCGGCGTATCTGGTGCGGGCGGTGCCGCTGTTCGTCCGGCCCGGCGAGGACAGTGCCCGGCGGTTCCTGGCGTGGGAGAGCCGGGGCGGCCCGGCGGTGGCGCCGGAGCTGGTCCGGCTGATGGGGGTGGGCGGACGGGAGTTCCGGGGGCGGCCGGTCACCGGGCCGCGGCCGGAGGTGGCCCGGCTGGGGTCCGCCGCGCCGCCCGCGCTGGTGCTGCTGGCCGGGCGCAGCCGCGCGCACGCGGTGCGGCGGGTCGCGGAGACGGCCGGGCGGACGCTGCCGGGGGCGCGGATCGTGACGCTGCCGGGGGCCGGGCACCATGCGCTGCCGGAGCTGCGGTCGGCGGAGTTGGACCGGCGGTTGGCGGAGTTCCTGACGGGGTGACGGGTGCGGGGTGACGGGCGGGGGCGGCGGGCCGGGGCCGGCCCGGGCCGCGGGTCGAGCTGGCGGCCGGGCTTGGCGGCCCCGGGGACCTCAGATCCCGGCGACCCAGTCCGGCAGTTGCTCCCGTCGTCGCGCCCACTCCTCCCCCAGTGCCGCGGCCCTGGTCCCGGCGCCCACCACTCCGCCGGTGATGGCGCAGGTGGTGTCCACGTCGCCGAGGCCGGCCGCGGCGGTCCACAGGGCGGCCGCCAGGTCGTCGGGGTGGCCGGCGGCGCACCACAGGGCGAACGGGACGGTGTCGTCGATGGGGGTTCCCCTGCTCGTTGAGAGCTTGGGGGAGGATCCGGCGGCCGCTGCCGAGGGCCGCGGCGGCCTCCTCGGGGCCGGTGCCGGGCGGGAGTGCGGCGGCGCGCAGCAAGCCCTCGCGGACCGCGCCGTCGGGGGTGCGGGCGGCGATCCCGGACAGTTCGAGCGGCGCGCCGCGGGCGGCGAGCGCGGCGGCGACGGCCACCGCCACCGCGCCGGCCACGCCCTGGGGGTGGGCGTGGGTGACCTCCGCGATGGGGGTTCCCCCTGCTCGTTGAGAGCTTGGGGGAGGGCGGCCTGCGCGGCGGCGCGGTCGAGGTCGTGGTGGAACCAGGCGCCGAGCGGGGCGACCCTCCCCCAAGCTCTTAAGGAGCAGGGGGGACCCCCATGGCGGCGCCGTTGCCGAGGCTGCCCTCGCCGCCGAAGAGGGCGTGCGCCAACTCCCGCCATTCCGCCGGCTTGGCGGCGGCCCGGGGCAGCAGGGCGTGCATGCCGGAGCCGTAGCCGCGGCCCGGGTCGGCGCGGTAGGTGGCGGCGAACCGCGCCACCAGGTCCGGCTGCCGGACATCACCGTGCTCGGCCAGGACGGCGAGCAGGTCGAGCGCCATAGCGGTGTCGTCGGTCCAGTGCCACTTGGGCTCGGGCGGCAGGCGGCGGGCGGCGATCAGCTCCCGGGCCGCCGCCTCGGGCCGGAAGAGCCCGAAGAAGCGTTCGCCGAAGGCGTCGCCGTGCGCCAGGCCCTCGATGCTGCCGCGCACCGCGGCGCGCCGTCGGTCGTCGGTGTCCATGGGCGGATCCTGCCATTGGTGCGGGGGCGGGGGCGGCGCTCCGTCCCGTCCGGCGGCAGGCAGTTGGGGCGGTGGCCGTCAGTCCTCGGCGGCGCCCCGGGCGATGGCGTCGGCGACCTCGGCGGTACGGGCCGCCTCTTCGGCGGCGAACCGCTGGGCGTCCAGTTGCTCGGCGAGTTCCTCGTCCTGGGCCATCAGCAGGTCCAGATTGGCGTCGCCCAGTTCGAAGACGCCGAGGTCCAGGTAGGCGCGTTGGAGGCGGGTGCCCCACAGGCCGATGTCCTTGACGCACGGGACGATCCGGCTGAACAGCAGCTTCCGGAAGAGCCGGAGGAACTCCGAGCGCTCGGTGAACTCGGCGGCCTCCTTGGGCGGGATGCCGAAGTTCTCCAGGACCTCCGTGCCGCGCAGCCGGTCGCGCATGAGGTAGCAGCCCTCGATGACGAACTCCTCGCGTTCGCGGAGTTCGGCGTCGGTGAGCTGGCGGTAGTAGTCGCGCAGCGCCATCCGGCCGAAGGCGACGTGGCGGGCCTCGTCCTGCATGACGTAGGTGAGGATCTGCCGGGGCAGCGGTTTGGTGGTGGTGTCGCGGATCATGCCGAAGGCGGCCAGCGCCAGTCCTTCGATGAGCACCTGCATGCCGAGGTAGGGCATGTCCCAGCGGGGATCGGCGAGGGTGTCGTCGAGCAGTGCCTTGAGGTTGTCGTTGACCGGGTAGAGCATCCCGATCTTGTCCTTCAGGAAGCGGGCGTAGATCTCCGCGTGCCGGGCCTCGTCCATGGTCTGGGTGGCCGAGTAGAACTTGGCGTCGAGGTCGGGGGCGGATTCCACGATCCGCGCGGCGCACACCATCGCGCCCTGCTCGCCGTGCAGGAACTGGCTGAACTGCCAGGAGGTGTAGTGCTGCCGGAGGTCGCCGCGGTCCTTGGCGGTCATCTTGTCCCAGTACGGGGTGCCGTAGAGGGAGAGGGCGTCGTCGGGGGTGCCGAGCGGGTCCTTGGGGTCCACCTCCAGGTCCCAGTCGATCCGCGTACCGGCGTCCCACTGCTTGTCCTTGCCCTTTTGGTAGAGGGCCAGCAGTCGGTCGCGTCCGGAGCCGTTCTTTTCCCCCGGATACATGGCCTCCCAGGTGAAGCGGGCCGCGCCGGTGGCCGGCACGGTCCAGAGGGAGTCGCCTGGGTCCTGTACGTACAACTCTCGGGTCGACACCGGCCGCACCTCTTCCGCTCGCCGAACGCCCCCTGTCGGGCGGCCCGTTGGCAGATTCACACGCTTCTTACTGGCGGGTCAATAAGTCGTGCGCGAGGGATTGACGTCCTTACTGACAGGCAGTCTCATAAGAGGCAGCCGCATGTGACCGCGGGTAACTCCGACTATGAGGTGTAGCCAGAGCCATGACGAGCGCGCCCACCGCAATGACCGAAGCGGACCTCGACGTCCTGCGGGATGCCCTCGGGCTGCTCAAGGACCGGGAGCAGATCGCCGAGCGGCTGCTCGCCTCCTCCGCCAAGCACTCCTTCGACCCCGACACCGAACTCGACTGGGACGCCCCCTTCGAAGCGGGCAAGTGGTTCTGGCCGCCGGAGCTGGTGTCGCTCTACGACACCCCGATGTGGCGGCGGATGAGCGAGGAGCAGCGCATCCTGCTCTCCCAGCACGAGGCCGCGGCGCTCGCCTCGCTCGGCATCTGGTTCGAGATCATCCTCATGCAGCTGCTCGTCCGGCACATCTACGACAAGCCGGCCACCAGCGCACACGTCCGGTACGCGCTCACCGAGATCGAGGACGAGTGCCGGCACTCCAAGATGTTCGCCCGGCTGATCTCGCGCGGGGACACGCCCTGGTACCCGGTCGGCCGGGCGCACCAGAACCTCGGCCGCGTCTTCAAAACGATCTCCACCACCCCGGGCTCCTTCACCGCGACCCTGCTCGGCGAGGAGGTCCTCGACTGGATGCAGCGGCTGACCTTCCCGGACGAGCGGGTGCAGCCCCTGGTCCGGGGCGTCACGCGGATCCACGTGGTGGAGGAGGCCCGGCACGTGCGCTACGCACGCGAGGAACTGCGGCGGCAGATGGTGACCGCACCGAAGTGGTCGCAGGAGTTCACCCGGGTCACCTCCGGCGAGTTCGCCCGGGTCTTCGCCATCGCCTTCATCAACCCCGACGTCTACACCAATGTCGGCCTGGACAAGCGGGCGGCCATGGCGCAGGTGAAGGCCAGCGGCCACCGGCGGGAGGTCATGCAGAACGGCGCCAAGCGGCTGACCGACTTCCTCGACGACATCGGGGTGCTGCGCGGAGTGGGCCGCCGACTGTGGCGCAGCTCGGGACTGCTGGCCTGAACGCCCCGCCCGCGGCCCGCTGCGCCCCGAGCACCTGTACGAGGGGAAATCCCCGGCGGTTACGCTGCTGTTCATGAACGGCAGCGGCACCGCCCCAGCAGTACCCAGACCCGCCTACCGCAGGCTGAGCGTGGAGCAGCGCCGCAGCCAGCTGCTGGCCGCCGCGTTGGGCCTGTTCGCCCAGCGCGTGCCGGAGGACGTCTCGTTGGACGACGTCGCGACCGCCGCCGAGGTCTCCCGGCCGCTCGTCTACCGCTACTTCCCCGGCGGCAAGCAGCAGTTGTACGAGGCGGCGCTGCGCAGCGCAGCGAACGAGCTGGAGCAGTGCTTCGCGGAGCCGGAGACCGGCCCGCTCACCCAGCGGCTGGGCCACGCCCTGGACCGCTACTTGGCCTTCGTCGACCAGCACGACGCCGGGTTCAGCGCCCTGCTCCAGGGCGGCAGCGTGGTCGAGACGTCCCGGACGACCGCGATCGTGGACGAGGTCCGGCGCGCCGCCGCCGAGCAGATCCTGCACCACCTCGGCGAGCCGGCGCCGGGCCCGCGGCTGCGGACCACGGTCCGGATGTGGATCACCGCGGTCGAGGCCGCCTCACTGATCTGGCTCGACGAGGAGAAGCAGCCAACCCTCGACGAGCTGCGGGACTGGCTGGTGGACCACTTCGTCGCGCTGCTGACCGCCACCGCGGCCCGGGACCCGCAGAGCGCGCGGGTGATCCGGGCGGCGCTGAAGCGGGAGGCCCCCGACGGCCCGGCCGGCGAGCTGGCGCGCCGGATCCTGCCCGTCGTGAGCGAGGCCGCCCACCTGCTGTGAGACTGGGGCGGTGCGTAGCGAGAACACCCTCTTCGTCGGCGGCCCCCTGGACGGCCGGGTCCTCCCGGTCCTGGTCGGCCCCACCGGCCTGCCCCCGAAGACTTACGAGATCCCGGTACCCCGCGACGACGGCCGGCCGCCGGAGGTCCACGTCTACCGCCGGGTTCCCGGCCCCACCGGCCGCCTGGGGCTGCCACGCGGCTGGCAGTACGCCTACGACCCGGAGGGCCGGGCCGGCAAAGGCCCCAAGTGGCCCTGGGGGAAGCGGCGTTGACACCGCAGGCCGACGGACCACCGCACGGCCCGCCGGGCGTGCGCCCGACCCGCTCTCCGTGGCCACCTGCCCACCCCCAGTACGATCACGGGGTTGCGACATGACTATCGAAGGAGGAGCCCCATGGCTCAGGTCACGCTGAAGGGCAACCCGGTACGGATCGACGGCGGCCTGCCCGACACCGGCAGCCAGGCGCCGGCTTTCACCCTGGTCGGCGAGGGGCTGGCGGACAAGTCGCTGAAGGACTTCGCCGGCAAGCGCAAGGTTCTGAACATCTTCCCCAGCGTCGACACCCCGACCTGCGCGGCTTCCGTCCGCACGTTCAACGAGCGGGCCGGCGAGCTCGCCGACACGGTGGTGCTGTGCATCTCCGCCGACCTGCCCTTCGCCCAGGGCCGGTTCTGCGGCGCCGAGGGGCTTACGAACGTGCAGAGCCTCTCCACCTTCCGCAGCCCGGAGTTCCGCGCGGACTACGGCGTGGCGATCGCCGAGGGGCCGCTCGCGGGGCTGGCCGCCCGCGCCGTCGTCGTGCTGGACGAGAACGACACGGTCCTCCACTCGCAGCTGGTCCCGGAGATCAGCGAGGAGCCGAACTACGACGCCGCCCTCGCGGTCCTGAAGTAGGCCCCGGCGCGGAACGCGGACGGCCCTACCCGGTCACCCGGGTAGGGCCGTTCGCCGATCCGGAGGGAATGCCTAGGCGGCTACCTGGACCTTGTCGGCCTGCATCCCCTTCTGCCCCTGAACGGCCTCGAAGGTAACCTTCTGGCCTTCCTGAAGGCTCTTGAAGCCGTTTCCCTCGATCGCCCGGAAATGCACGAACAGGTCGGGGCCGGACTCCGGCGTGATGAAGCCGTAGCCCTTCTCGTCGTTGAACCACTTCACAGTGCCGTTCTGGCGCTCGGCCACGTTGTCCCCACTCCGTAGTAAGCAGTCATCGTCATCGGCAAAGCCGAAAGGATCATGGCATGCGACTGCCCCCGAGGGCGAGGAAACGGCTCAGAAGCATCGAGATGAACGACCTTCCGGCGCGTACTGAGGGCTGATGACCGACGGGCGGCGACGACCGGCGATGACCGATATCGGCCGGTGACGGCCGCGGGACCGCTGTTCAGGGGCCCCGTCAGGCGCCGGTCAGCGACGCCAGGTACGCGGCCGTCTTCTCGGGCTCGAAGAAGAAGTTCTCGAAGTCGGACGGGTCGTCGAAGCCGTTGGCGAACCGGTCGGCGGCCGGCTGGAGCTGGCCGGCGGCGCCGAGCAGGTTCAGGATGTGCTCCGGCGGCGGCGCCAGCATCGCGTTGGTCCACTTGGTGACGTGCCGGGCGGTCTCCCAGTAGCGGTCGAAGGCGGTCCGCATCCACTCCGCGTCGAACGGCCGGTCACCGTGCTCGACGATGGCGTCGAGGTAGGCCGCGGCGCACTTGGACGCCGAGTTGGAGCCCTGGCCGGTGATCGGGTCGTTGGCGACCACCACGTCCGCGACGCCCAGGACCAGGCCGCCGGAGGGCAGCTTGCCGATCGGGTTGCGGACGGTCGGGGCGTAGCGGCCGGCCAGCGTGCCGTTGGCGTCGGTCAGTTCGACCTCGGCGCTGCGCGCGTACTCCCACGGCAGGAACGTCTTCATCAGGTCCAGCGTGATGGCCAGGTGCTCCTGGGGGTCCCGCACGCCCTGGAAGGCGTCCACCGGGCCGCCGGGGATGCCCTCCCAGAAGAGGATGTCGGCGCGGCCGGAGACGGTCAGGGTCGGCATGACGAACAGTTCGCCGACGCCGGGGACGATGTTGCAGCGCACCGCGTCGTACTCCGGGTGCTCCGGGCGCGGGCCCATGCCGTGGACGTAGGAGACGGCCAGCGCGCGCTGCGGGGCGTCGTACGGCGAGCGGGCGGCGTCCCGGCCGAACATCGACACCAGCTCGCCCTTACCGGCCGAGACCAGCGTCAGGTCGTAGCGCTGTGCGAAGAAGTCCAGGTCGGAGACTGCCGCGCCGTGGATGACCACCTGGCCGCCGCGCTGCGCGAAGGTCTCCACCCAGCCGGCCATCTTGACCCGCTGGTCGACGGACTGGGCGTAGCCGTCGAGCTTGCCGACCCAGTCGATGGCGCGCTGGGTGCCGTCGGGCTCGGCGTGGCTGCCGGGGGCGGCGACCGAGACGCCCAGGCCCTCGATGCGCGGTGCCTGGCTCTCCCAGAAGTTGAGTGTCAGGTCGCGCTCGTGCTGGAGGGCGGTGTCGAACATGCACTGCGTCGACATGACCCGGCCGGAGCGGATCTCGTCGGCGGTGCGGTTGGACATCAGGGTGACCTCGTAGCCCTGGGACTGGAGGCCGAGCGCGAGTTGGAGACCGGACTGCCCGGCTCCGACGATGAGTATCTTCCGCATGGCGGGCTCTTCTCTGTTCCTGCTGTTCGGGGTGCCTGAGGGGTGGCGGGAAAGAGGCTATTCGGGGGTGACGTCCAGGGCGTGGCCGACCAGCGCGAGCAGTGCCTGGATGACGGTGGGCCGGCGCCGCGCGTCCATCACCACGACGGGCACCTCCGGCGGCACGGTCAGCGCGTCCCGGACGTCCTCCACGTCGAACCGCTCGGTCCCCTCGAAGTGGTTGACCGCGACGACGTACGGCAGTCCGCAGCTCTCGAAGTAGTCGAGCGCCGGGAAGCAGTCCTCCAGCCGGCGGGTGTCGGCCATCACGATCGCGCCGATCGCGCCGCGCACCAGGTCGTCCCACATGAACCAGAAGCGCTGCTGGCCGGGCGTACCGAAGAGGTACAGCACCAGTTCCTGGTCGAGGGTGATCCGGCCGAAGTCCATGGCGACCGTGGTCGTGGTCTTCTCCGGCGTCGCGGTCAGGTCGTCGGTCGCCTCGCTGGCCTCGGTCATCACCGCCTCGGTCTGGAGCGGGGTGATCTCCGAGACCGATCCGACGAAGGTGGTCTTGCCGACGCCGAAGCCACCGGCCACCACGATCTTGGTGGCGACCGGCGCCTGCGCCCGGTCCATCTGCCAGCTCTGCAGCCCCGCGTCGGCGGCGGTGGCCGGGCCGGCCGGTGCCGTGGAGCCGGCGGCCGGCCTGGTCCCGGCCGCTATCGTGTCAGAGCCTGTGAAGTCCACTCAGCACCCTTTCGAGCAGCGCGCGGTCGGGCCGGCCGGTGCCGTGCCCGGTGCCGTAGACGCGAATCTTTCCCTGGTCGGCAAGATCGCTGAGCAGGACGCGGACCACGCCCAGCGGCATCTTGAGCAGTGCGGAGATCTCCGCGACCGAGCGCATCCGGCGGCACAGCTCGACGATCGCGCGCATCTCCGGCATCACGCGGTCCCCCCAACCGCCCGAGGTCAGCTCGCGGCGCTCCTCGGGGGCCTCCAGCGCGGCCACGAACGTCTCGACGAGCAGCACGTGGCCGAACCGCGTCCGGCCGCCGGTCAGCGAATACGGCCGGACCCGCGCGGGTTTGCGATCCCCGCCGCGCACGGGGAGTTGCGGAGTACTACTCACTGGACGTTCTCCATCGA
The DNA here is from genome assembly GCF_042886435.1 of Streptomyces sp. NPDC058000. NCBI lineage: Bacteria > Bacillati > Actinomycetota > Actinomycetes > Kitasatosporales > Streptomycetaceae > Streptomyces > Streptomyces sp. NPDC058000. Next base: position 94,466 of record NZ_JBHVQS010000007.1, on the reverse strand, counting down.
CTTGCGCAGTTCGGTGCGGAGTTCGGGGGTGAGGACGTGACCGGCCCGGCCGACGAACAGCGCCATGTGGTAGGCGATGACGCTCATATCGCAGTCCGGGGTGGCGTGCACGCCGAGCAGCGAGCCGTCGCTGATCGACATGACGAACAGGCTGCCCTCGTCCATCGCGACCATCGTCTGCTTGACGGCTCCGCCGTCCATCAGCTTGGCCGCGCCGTTGGTGAGGCTGCCGAGGCCGGACACGATGGTGGCGAGGTCGGCGCTGGAGCCCCGGGGGCCCTCGTCGTCGCCGGTGTGGACCGGCGTGGCCTCGGCCCGCTCGGGGTCGGAGGACAGCAGCAGCAGACCGTCGGAGGACACCACCGCGACCGAGTGGACGCCGGGCACCTCATCCACCAAATTGGTCAGCAACCAGTGCAGGTTGCGTGCCTGGCTACTCAGTCCGTGTCCATAAGCAGTGGGCGCTTGCGCCTTCAATCGCGTGCCTCCTCGCCGATATGGCTTTCTCCCGGGGCCCCCGCTCCGTCGGTGTCCGTCTCTGGGATGGTCTGGTCCGCGGTGTGATCCGCGATCTCGGCCGCCACATCGCGTCGGCCGTTCCGCGCTCCTTGCTGGAAGCCGCCGAGCCGGCGGCGCAGTGCCTCGGCGTTGGCGGCACCGGTCTTGCGGGGCGCGGCGGGCGCCTTCTTCTGCGCCACGTTCTTCGGGGTGCGCTTGGGCAGCCCGGTGGTGGTCCGGCGTTGCGGCCGGGGCGCACCGGGTGCCTGCGCCGGGGATGCCTGGCCCGGGAGTGCCGGGTCCGGGGCGGCGACCGGCTCCGGGGCGCCGTCGGGCACCCCTTCCGGTGCCGGGCGGGTGTGCTGGTCCGGCCCGATGGCGTACGGGTCGGGGGTGGCGGGTGCCGGGGCGGCGTGCCGCCGCTTGCCGGGCGCCGGGACGGCCGGGGCGCCCTCGGCCGGGGGCGTGCCCTCGGCCGGCGGCGTGGTCTCCCCGGGGCGGGTGTGCTCGCCGGTGGTGCCGGCGGTGGTCCCGGCGGCGTACGGGCCGGGGGACTGCGGGCCGTATGGGCTCGGTTCGGTTTCGGCAGCGGGCTCCGGGGCGGCGGGCGGCGTGGTCGGGACCTGGGACGGGCCCTGGGCCTGGGCCGGTACGGCCGGCGCCACCTGCTCGGCCTGCCCCACCTGTTCGGCTTGCTCGGACAGCTCTGCCGGCTCGGCGGGTGCCGTCGGTTCCGCCGCGGCCTGGGTGCTGAGTCCGGCCGCGTCGATGGCGCGCTCGGCCGCGGCGACGAACGGGTCGCCGGCGAGTCCGCGACCGCCGGCCGGCGGCTGGGCGGCGGGTTCCGGCGCCGGTTCCGGCGCCGGCTCGGCCTCGGCGGACGGTGCGTCCGCCGCCGGGGTGGGGACGGCCGCGGGGGGCGCCTCGACGGCCGGCGGTACCGCCGGGTCGAGCCGGTTCATCCGCGTCTGGAGGGTGTTGGAGTTGGCCTCCGCGATCGAGCCCGGGAGGGTCGGCGCGGACGGCACGGCCCGGCTCGCCGTCGGGGCGGCCGGTACCGGTCCCGGCCGGTTCGGCAGGATCGAGCCGGGCAGCACGACGACGGCGGTGATGCCGCCCTGCTTCCGGTCCCGCAGCTGGACCCGCACGCCGTGCCGGGCGGCCAGCCGCACCACCACGTACAGGCCGAGGCCCAGCGCCTCGTCCACGCTCTCGGAGGTCGATGCGGCCTCCGCGTCGGAGAGCCGCTCGTTGACCTCCGCCAGCCGGTCCGCGGTCATCCCGATGCCCTCGTCCTCGACCGAGAGCATCAGCTCGCCGCTCTCCAGCAGCCAGCCGGACAGCTCGACGTGGGCGTCCGGCGGGGAGAACGCGGTGGCGTTCTCCAGGAGTTCGGCGACCAGGTGGCTGACGTCGTCGGCGGCGAACCCCGCGACCTGGGCGTGCGGCGGCAGCGAGGTGATGCGCACCCGCTCGTACCGTTCGATCTCGCTGACCGCGGCGCGCAGCATGTCCAGCAGCGGCACCGGCCCGGCGTGGCTGCTGCCGTGCTGTTCGGCGCCGGCCAGCACCAGCAGGTTCTCGCTGTTACGGCGCATCCGCGCGCCGAAGTGGTCCAGCTTGAACAGGGTGTCCAGCCGCTCCGGGTCCTGCTCGCTCTCCTCCAGGGACTCGATGACCGCGAGCTGACGCTCCACCAGGCCGAGGGTGCGCAGGGAGAGGTTGACGAACCGGCCGTGGACGCCGGTGCGCAGCACCGCCAGCCGCTCGTTGAGCGCGGCGACCTCTTCCTTGAGGGCCTCCGCCTGCTCCTGGAGGACCTCCCGCTCGGCGACCAGCCGCTGCCGCCCGCCGACCAGCCGCTTGCGCTCGCCCTCCATCTCGGCGGTGCGCCGTGCGGTGTCGGCGATCTGGGCGTGCAGGGTGTTGACGGACCGGACGGTGGCGGCGAACTCGTCGTTGCGGCCCTTGTAGCCGATGGGCTCCTCGTGGCCGGGGTCGGCCGCCAGCCGCTTGGCGCCGATCCGCAGCGCGGCCAGCGGCTGGGTCAGGGTGCGGGCGGCCCAGACGCCGGTGCCGACGGCGACCAGCAGGCAGAGGCCCTCCAGACCGATGGCGATCTCCAGGTCCGTCACGTCGTCGTCGCGCAACTGCCCCAGGCGCTGGACCTCGGCGGTGCCGAGGGCCGATTCGACGCCCCGCATCAGGCCGACCCGGGCCGTGAGGGCGGCCTGCACCCGGCGCCGGCTCAGGGCCAGGTCCGTGGCGTCCAGGTAGGGCTGGTCGGTCAGCTTGGTGAGGTAGCGCTCGGCGGTGTCGACGTCGGTGCCGTTGACGGTGCGTTGGAAGCGGTCCCGGGCGTCCTGGCTGGCGGCCTGGTTGAAGTCGCCGAGCGCGCCCTGCTCGCGGACGTGGGCGACCTGCGCGGCGGCGGTCAGCCGGGGCTGGGTGCCGCCCGCCTTGAGGCCGGCGAGCAGCAGCGTCTGGGCGGCGGCGGCCTGGTCGACGGCCCGGCCGAGGGCGGGCAGCGCACGGGTGTCGGCCGCCCCGGCGTCGGCCCGGGCGGGCAGTCCGCGGGCGATGTCGTCGCTGATCGTGCCGAGCGCCTGGACGACCTGGCTGTAGGCGTCGTAGACCTGATCGGCGGTGGCCGGCCCGGCGAGCGCCGTCTGGCGGGTCTCCGGCAGCTGCTTGAGGAGCTTGTCGGCGGCGGCGAACGCGCCGGTGTCCCCGGCCACCCCCTGGGCCTGGCCGCGCAGTTCGTCGATCTGCCGGTCCACCTGGGCGCGCTGGGACTCGGTGGGGGCGGCGGTGACGTTGCGGCCGGTGCGGCCGGCGGCGACGTACGCGGTCATCGCGTCCCGCTCGTCGGCGAGGGCGTGCGCGAGGGTGATGGCCTGCGCGTTCACCCCGGCCAGGTCGACCAGGTGCTGACTGCCGCCGGCGTTGTCGGCGGCGGTCGCCAGGGCGGGGGCGCCGGCCCCCAGGACGGCGACGGCGACCACGGCGACAGCTCCCATGAGTCGGTTGCGGACCCGCGCGGGACGCCGTCCCGAGCCGTCCGCGCCGTCGCCCGCCGTACCGGGTCCCGCACCGGGCACCTGGCCCGGTACCGAGACCGATCCGGCCGGTGACCCCGGCTTCCCTGCGCCGCCCCGAAGCCGCTTCTTCCGCACCGCTGCTCGCAATCCTGTCTCGCCTGCCCACGCCGTGTTGGCGTCGCGGACCCGACTCGCTCACCGCTCGCGGGGCGGATCTGCGCGAAGACCGCGGCAGCGCACAATTCCGCGAAGGGGAACAGCCCGGCTCTGCGCGTCGCGACGGACGTCCTGACTACCCCGGTTGATCCGGGAAACGACCATTCCACCGGCGTCGCGCAGTGGCTCGGCAACACATGTCCGGCCACCTGAACGAGTGAACAGCAATCGGAGTTTGACCATCAACTTCCGCGCGGCAACAGTTTCGGCCGCAACCCCGCGCAACCCCCGGATGGGTTTGGAGATGCGTGCCGGTCCTGGAAGGATGCCCGCCCGCAGCCGGCCCCCGGGCCCTGCGCGCCCGACCGGGCCACCGTTACCCACCCGACCGTCACGGCGGCCCGCCACCATGCGTTTTCGGCCACCTCCGGCAGACTTTCCGACATGCGCATCGAACTCGCCACCGAGCCGGGCGATCCCCAACGCCCCAACGAGGACTACGCGTCGGTCGCCCTACCTGCCTCCGGGGACGGCGGCGCCCTGGTACTGCTGGACGGGGTGACCCCACCGGAGGGGGACGACGGCTGTGTCCATTCCGTGCCGTGGTTCACCGCCCGGCTCGGGGGCGCAATGCTCGAACTGTCGGTTTCACGCCGCGACATGACGCTGACTGAGGTACTCGCCGCGGCCCTCGCCAGAACGGCCGACACACACCGCGCCACCTGTGACCTTTCTCACCCCCGCACTCCCCAGGCAACGGTGGTCGCCGCGCGCTGGTCCCGGGAGACCGTGGAGCACCTGGTGCTGTCCGATTCCGTACTGCTCCTGGAGAAGGCGGACGGCTCGGTGCATCCCGTACTCGACACCCGGCTCGACGACCCGCCGCCCGCGGTCCGCGCCCGGCGCGCGGCGGTCCGGGCCCTGCCCCGCGGCTCGGCCGAACGCGCCGCCGCGGCCCGGGAGTACGTCCGCGCGGTGGAGGCGCTGCGGAACGCCGAGGGCGGCTTCTTCACCGCGGCCGCCGATCCGTCCGTGGCGGCCCGCGCGGTCACCGGCACCACCCCGCGCGCCGAGGTCCGCGCCCTGACCGCGCTGAGCGACGGCGCGGGCCGCTGGGTGGAGGTCTTCGGCGCGGGCTCCTGGGCCCAGTGCGCGGCGCTGGTCGCCGAGGCCGGGCCGCAGGCGCTGATCGACCGGGTGCGGGCCCTGGAGGCGGCGGACCCGGAGTGCGCCGCGCACCCACGGGGGAAGGCCCGGGACGACGCGGCGGTGGTCCACGTCGCACCGTGACCCGGACCGGGCGGCCTCGGCCCGGGAGGCGACCGGGGGCCTGCCCGGTGGATCGGGGCCGGATACGCCGCGCACCCGGCCGTGGCCCGTCGGGCAGGTCCGGAGCCTGTCCGACCCCGATCCATCGGCAGGCCCTAGCCCTCCTCCCCCTCCTGCTCCGCGTTCAGCCGGTGGAGCAGGCGGGCGAGTTCGGCGACCTCGGCGCGGTCCCAGGAGGCGAGGTTGCGGGCGTAGCGGGCGCGGCGGGCGGTGCGGACGCGGTTGAAGCGGTCCCGGCCCTCGTCGGTGATCCGCACCAGGACGGCGCGGCCGTCGGCCGGGTCAGGGGCGCGGGCCACCAGGCCGAGCTTCTCCAGGGCGTTCAGTTGGCGGCTTATGGTCGCCTTGCCGACGCCGAAGTAGGCGGCGAGGTCGGTGGCGCGTTGGGCGCCGGCGTCGGCGAGGCGCACCAGCAGGCCGTAGGCGGCCGGTTCGAGGTCGGGGTGGACCTCGCGGGCGAGTTCGCCGGAGGAGGCGCGGGCCCGGCGCAGGAATACCGCCAATTCGCGTTCCAGGGACAGGAATGCGGGGTCCACTCCCATCGGCTCGCCGTCCGCCGTGGTACCGCCGGCTTCGGTGTCGTGCACGTCAGCGCCCTTTCCCGCGTTGTCCCGTCCAGAAATTCCCCCGCTGTGCCCTCCGCGCGTTTCCGCCGCCGGAAATTTTCCTTCCCGGGCGGACGGAACCGCAGTTGGGCCAGTATTTCGCAGGATTAGACCAACGGCAGCTCGCGGCCCCCTTTTATCACGGGGGTCTACGCGCGTATCGTCTTTTCTGGCATGGCCACACCAAGTGTGGCGCCGGTTCCTCCCCCCTCAAGGTCACTTCGCAAGGTCACTTCTCCGCCAAGTCACCGCACCGAGATCCACCGAGATCTACGGAGGCACGTAATGCCCGTGCTCAGATCCGGCTCCCCCCACCGCTCCGTGCGCTCCCGCGCGACCGCGGCCGGGACCCTCCTCGCGACCGTCTCCCTCCTCCTCGGCCTGCCCGGTACGGCCGGTGCCGCGGCCACCGGGCGCGCGCCCGAGCCCCGCCACCCCGAACAGGACTGGGCCGGCTCCCAGATCGCCAAGCACGAGGGCGCCACGAGCGGCGTGCTGCCGCCGCTGCGCTCGCTGACCGCCTCCGTCGAGGGCGTGGACGTCAGCAGCCACAACGGCAACGTGGCCTGGTCGACGCTCTGGAACAGCGGCGTGAAGTTCGCCTACGTCAAGGCCACGGAATCCACCAGCTACACCAATCCGTCCTTCGCGCAGCAGTACAACGGCTCCTACAACTCCGGCATGATCCGCGGCTCCTACCACTTCGCCACACCGGACACCTCCAGCGGCGCCGCCCAGGCCAACTACTTCGTCGACCACGGCGGCGGCTGGTCCAAGGACGGCAAGACGCTGCCCGGCGCGCTCGACATGGAGTACAACCCCTACGGCTCGACCTGTTACGGGCTGAGCGCGGCCGGGCTGGTGAACTGGATGAAGGACTGGTTCGCCACCTACAAGGCACGCACCGGTCGGGACGCCGTCGTCTACACCTCCACCAGCTGGTGGAAGCAGTGCACCGGCAACTCCTCCGCCTTCGGCAGCATCAACCCGCTGTGGGTCCCGCGCTACGGCTCGTCGGTCGGCGAACTCCCGGCCGGCTGGGGCTTCCACACCATCTGGCAGTACACCTCGACCGGCCCGACGGTCGGTGACCACAACAGCTTCAACGGGGCGTACGACCGGCTCCAGGCGCTGGCCAACGACTGAGGCGCGGCGGGCCGGCCCCTCCCCACTGGGGGCGGGCCGGCCGTCCGCCGGGCCGTTCCGGGCGCTACGCCGCGACCAGGACCTCGGGCCGCTCCCCGTTCGCGGCCGGCGTCAGGGCGAGTTCCAGCACCTGCCGCACGTCCGCGACCGGGTGCACCGCAAGCGCTTCGAGGATCTCGGCCGGGACGTCGTCCAGGTCCGGTTCGTTGCGCTTGGGGATGATCACGGTGGTGATGCCGGCCCGGTGCGCCGCCAGCAGCTTCTGCTTGACGCCGCCGATCGGCAGCACCCGCCCGGTGAGCGAGACCTCACCGGTCATCGCGACGTCCGGACGGACCGGGCGGCCGGACAGCAGCGAGGCCAGCGCGGTGGTCATCGTGATGCCGGCGCTGGGGCCGTCCTTGGGGACGGCGCCGGCCGGGACGTGCAGATGGACCCCGCGCTCCTTGAGGTCGCCCACCGGCAGCTCCAGTTCGGCGCCGTGCGAGCGCAGGAAGGACAGCGCGATATGCGCCGACTCCTTCATCACGTCGCCCAGCTGACCGGTCAGCTGCAGACCGGAGGCGCCGGTCTCCGGATCGGCCAGCGACGCCTCCACGTAGAGCACGTCGCCGCCGGCACCGGTGACCGCGAGACCGGTGACCACACCGGGCACCGCGGTCCGCCGCCCGGCCGGGTCCTGGGCCGACTCCGGGGTGTGGTGCGGCCGCCCGAGGAGCGGGCGCAGCGCGTCCACCCCTACGGTGCAGGGCAGCTCCCGCTCGCCCAGCTCGTGCTGGGCGGCCACCTTGCGCAGCAGCCTGGCGACCGACCGCTCCAGATTCCGCACGCCCGCCTCGCGGGTGTACTCGCCGGCCAGCTTGCGCAGCGCGTCGTCCGCCACGGTCACCTCGCCCGGCGTGAGGCCGGCCCGCTCCAGTTGGCGCGGCACCAGGTGGTCGCGGGCGATGACGACCTTCTCGTCCTCGGTGTAGCCGTCCAGCCGGACCAGTTCCATCCGGTCCAGCAGCGGTTCGGGGATCGCCTCCAGGACGTTGGCGGTGGCCAGGAACACCACGTCGGACAGGTCCAGTTCGACCTCCAGGTAGTGGTCCCGGAAGGTGTGGTTCTGCGCCGGGTCCAGCACCTCCAGGAGGGCGGCGGCCGGGTCGCCCCGGTAGTCGGAGCCCACCTTGTCGATCTCGTCGAGGAGGACGACCGGGTTCATCGAGCCGGCCTCCTTGATGGCTCGCACGATCCGGCCGGGCAGCGCGCCGACGTACGTCCGCCGGTGGCCGCGGATCTCCGCCTCGTCCCGGACGCCGCCGAGGGCGACCCGGACGAACTTCCGCCCCATGGCCCGCGCGACGGATTCGCCGAGCGAGGTCTTGCCGACGCCCGGCGGCCCGACGAGCGCCAGTACGGCGCCGCCGCGGCGCCCGCCCACCAGGCCGAGCCCGCGCTCCGACCGCCGCTTGCGCACCGCCAGGTACTCGGTGATCCGCTCCTTGACGTCCTCCAGCCCGGCGTGGTCCGCGTCCAGGACCCGCTTGGCGCCCGCGATGTCGTAGGCGTCCTCGGTCCGTTCGTGCCACGGGAGTTCCAGGACGGTGTCCAGCCAGGTGCGGATCCAGGAGCCGTCGGGACTCTGGTCGCTGGCCCGCTCCAGCTTGTCGACCTCCTTGAGGGCGGCCGTGCGGACCTCCTCGGGCAGGTCGGCGGCCTCGACCCGGGCGCGGTAGTCGTCGCCCTCGTCCTCCGGGTCGCCGTTGAGCTGGGCCAGTTCCTTGCGGACCGCCTCCAGTTGCCGCCGCAGCAGGAATTCCCGCTGCTGTTTGTCGACGCCCTCCTGGACGTCCTTGGCGATGGACTCGGCGACGTCCTGCTCGGCCAGGTGGGAGCGGAGCACGTCGGTGGCGTACTTCAGCCGGGCGACCGGGTCGGTGGTCTCCAGCAGCTGGAGCTTCTGTTCGCTCGTCAGGAACGGCAGGTATCCGGCGTTGTCGGCGAGGGTGGGGACGTCGTCGATGCCGGTGACCCGGTCGACGACCTGCCAGGCGCCGCGCTTGCGCAGCCAGCTGGTGGCCAGCGCCTTGTACTCCGTGACGAGTTCGCCGACCGCGCCGGGGAGGGCGTCCGGCGCCGTCTCCTCGACGGGGGTGCCCTCGACCCAGAGCGCGGCGCCCGGGCCGGTGGTGCCGGAGCCGATCCGCACCCGGCCCAGGCCCCGGATCAGGGCCCCGGGGTCACCGTCGGACAGCCGTCCGACCTGCTCGATCCGCCCGAGCGTGCCGATCGCCGCGTACGTCCCGTCGATCCGCGGCACCAGCAGCACTCTGGGCTTGCTGCCCGACGGGCCTGACGAGGCGGCGGCCTGGGCGGCCTCCACTGCGGCTCGCACCTCGGCGTCGGACAGGTCCAGGGGCACCACCATGCCGGGCAGGACGACCTCGTCGTCGAGGGGCAGCACGGGCAGGGTAAGCCTGGTGGGCTCAGTGGGCGCCGTGGACGCCGAATCAGCAGTCATGATCTCCCCTTCGGCAAGCAAGTTGAGCTTTACCCACTCAATGCCGAGCGGCCTGCCGTTGTTCCCCGCCGCATGTTCGCTGTGAGCGATCAGCTCCGGGCAACTCGGTTACGGGGCAGGGGGCGTGGGCCCCCACCGGAAGGGGAGGGATTCGGCGCTACCAGTGGGCGGGGCGGCGCAGCCCGCGCGGCAGCCGGGTGGTCGCGTCGCCCCGGGCCGCGTTCACCTGGGCCTGTGTCAGGAAGACGCTGCCGGTGAGGTCGGCGCCGCGCAGATCGGCATCCCGGAGGTCGGCGCCGATCATGTCCGCGGACCGGAGGTCGGCACCCCGGAGGTCGGCCGCGATGAGGTACGCCCCGCGCAGGTTGGCGCCCCGGAGGTCGGCGCCCTTGAGCCGCGCCCCCATCAGGTCCGCGCCCCGCCGCTCCTTCTTACGGCCCGGGACCTTCGCCCGGACCAGCTCACTGACCCGCAGCAGCAGGACGTTGACCACACCGCGGTGGGCGGCCACGTCCAGCCCGGCCAGCTCCTCGGCGGTGCCCGCCGTCAGCCGCTCGGTCTCCTCCAGGGCGGCCCGTAGCTCCTCGCGCACCGGGCGGCACTCCGGGAGCGCCACCGCCTCCGTCAGGTACCAGAGCAGTTCGTGCAGCTGGCGCATCACGGCGAACGCGTCGAACATCGGCCGGGCGGTCTCCGGCGCGGTCCGCCAGTCCTTCCCCTCGAAGGTGACCTGGGAGATCTTCTGGCCGGCGCCGAAGCACTCGAAGACCGTGCAGCCGGAGAAGCCGCGCTGCCGCAGGTCGCGGTGGACGCCGCAGCGGAAGTCGGTCCGGAGGTTCGGGCAGGGCCGGCCGGCCTCCTTGTCGAGGGCGAAGTCCGCCGAGCGCGCGAACGGCAGCGCCACACAGCACAGGCCGAAGCAGTTGCCGCAGTCGGAGAGCAGCGGGAGCCGGGCCTCGTCCGGGGCCTGCGGCGGGGCGGACGTGCGGTCCTGGGCGGGGCGGCGGCGCTCGTGCGACACGGTTCTTCTCTGCTCCTGCGGCCGGCGGACGCCCTCCGTCACAGCGCCCGCGAAGGACCCCATTCTCCGTGATGTGCTCCGCGGCGTGCTCCGCGACCGCCGCTGCTGGCGTGTCCGGCGGGCCGTGCGCGCGGGCGGTGTCGGGGTCAGGACGCCCGGGTGGCCCGCAGCGCCGGGTGCCCCAGGTCGCCCAGCAGCGGGGCGGGCCCGGAGCGCTGCGCCCGCCAGTACCGGAGCAGCGGCCAGGCGGCGACGCCCAGGCCGAGCGAGAGCAGATGACCCCAGTCGGTCATCGGGTCGACGTAGGCGAGCAGGCCGGACACCGCCTGGTAGCCGGCGCCGACCAGCAGCGGCCAGCGCACCCAGGCGGGCAGCAGTCCGGCGAGCGCCCCGACGCAGGTCATCACGCCGAAGCTGATGCCGTAGTCGAGGCGGTGCAACGAGCTGTCCGGCAGTCCCCCGGCGGCGACCGAGAAGCCGACCGGCATCTCGGTGGCGAGGGTGGCCAGCGCGTGCCCGCCGAAGAACACCGCCGCGGTGCGCACCCCGCCGATCCGCCGCTCCAGGGCGGTCAGGACGAAGAGGAAGGCGACGGCGTACCCCGAGAGCAGCCCGCCGGCGATCCACAGGGCACTGGCGACCAGCACCAGCAGCGGCGCCTGGGCGAGGTGGACCACGTCCGTACTGGAGCCCTGGAGCAGTGCGGAGACCAGGGAGGGGTCGCCCTGCTCGGCGAAGAGCGAGGTGGCCACGAGCAGCAGCGCGTAGCAGAAGGTGAAGGGGGTGCCGGCCGGAGTGGGGAGCAGCCGCCAGGGGTGCAGGCCCGTCCAGGGGCGGCGGGCCGGGGCGTCCGACGGCGCCGCCACGACCTGCGGGACGTCCGCGGCCGGTGCGGCCGCGGCACCGCGCTGCCGGGGCATCCCGGGGAGGAGCACCGGAGCGCCCTCACTCGCCCCGTCCCCGGCCGACGCACCGCCGGCCGTCTCCACCGCACTCGCCATCCCAGGTCCTTCCACGACCCCGCGCACCGTCCGAGATCCACTGTGCACGGCCAACCCATGAGTCAGCTGTGTGAGTGATATCCATCACAACCCTCAACTCACGCGCGATGCACTGCGTCCGCCGCGCCGGACGCGGTACCCGCCCCGTCCCACCGTCCGCCCGACGCTGGACCACCGCACGCGGAGTTGGCCAAGATGGCCGCATGGATCCCGCCCACCCCTGGCATCCGACCGCCGACCCCGAGCCGGCCGTACGCACCCTCGACCGGCGCGCGGGCCCCTACGGAGAGGTGGTGCTGCGGCGCCGGGGCCCGGCCGCCGGGGACCCCAACGCCCTTGCCCCGCCCGGGAAGGGGGACGACCCGGTCTACGAGATCATCGCCAACGGCTGCTTCCTGATGGACACCTCCGACGGACGCTCCGAACGACTGCTGGTGGACGCCGCACTGACCGCGCTGCCGCCCGACCGCGCACAGCCCTCGGTGCTGATCGGCGGACTGGGCGTGGGCTTCTCGCTGGCCCGGGCGGCCGCCGAGCCGCGCTGGGGCCGGATCGCGGTCGTCGAGCGGGAGGCCGCGGTGATCGACTGGCACCGCTCCGGCCCGCTGTCGGCGATCTCCGGACCGGCACTGGCCGACCCGCGCACCGAGGTCCGGCACACCGACCTGGTGGCGTACCTGCGCGAGGGCGCCGGCCAACTCGCGTACGACGCGCTGTGCTTGGACATCGACAACGGCCCGGACTGGACCGTCACCGAGGACAACGACGGGCTCTACTCCCCCGCCGGCCTGGCCGCCTGCCGGGACCGGCTGACCCCCGGCGGAGTGCTCGCCGTGTGGTCGGCCCAGCCGTCGTCGGAGTTCGAACGGGCGCTGGGAAATGCCGGATTCGAGGGTGTACGGACCGAAGAGATCCCGGTTGCCCGAGGCGTCCCGGACGTGGTCCACCTGGCGCTCCGGTCCGCGTAGGGCGCGTAGCCGACTGTCACATCATGCCCTTACGCTGCTGCCCAGCAAGACGCGACCACGCAGGGCACATGCAGGGGCGGGCGATGGACCAGACTCAGACAACCCAGGGCGGCACCACCGCGGCCACGCCGGGCGCCCAGCGCCGGGTGCTGGTCGTGGAGGACGATCCGACGATCGTCGATGCCATCGCGGCCCGGCTGCGCGCGGAGGGCTTCCAGGTGCAGACCGCCACCGACGGCCCGGCCGCGGTCGACACGGCCGAGGCGTGGCAGCCTGACCTGCTCGTCCTCGACGTGATGCTGCCGGGCTTCGACGGCCTGGAGGTGTGCCGCCGGGTGCAGGCGCAGCGCCCGGTGCCGGTGATGATGCTCACCGCCCGCGACGACGAGACCGACATGCTGGTGGGCCTCGGGGTCGGCGCCGACGACTACATGACCAAACCGTTCTCCATGCGGGAGCTGGCCGCCAGGGTGCACGTCCTGCTGCGTCGGGTCGAGCGGGCCGCACTGGCCGCGCACACCCCGCGCAGCGGCATCCTGCGGCTGGGCGAGCTGGAGATCGACCACGCGCAGCGCCGGGTGCGGGTGCGCGGCACCGACGTCCACCTCACCCCCACCGAGTTCGACCTGCTGGTCTGCCTGGCGAACACCCCGCGTGCGGTGCTCTCCCGCGAGCAGCTGCTGGCCGAGGTCTGGGACTGGGCGGACGCGTCGGGGACGCGGACGGTCGACAGCCACATCAAGGCGCTGCGCCGCAAGATCGGCGCCGAGCGCATCCGCACGGTCCACGGCGTCGGGTACGCCCTGGAGACCCCGCCCGCATGATCCGTCGGTGGCGGCCGCGGGCACGGGACCTGTGGGACCGGGTCTGGGACGCGTTGCGGCCGCTCGACCCGTACCGCTCGGTCAAGGCGGCGCTCGGGGCCCTGGTGATCGTCTCGGTGATCATCACCACGCTCCTGGTGTTCGTGGCGATGCACTCCGCGACCGAGCTGCGGGTGATCACGGTCTTCTCGATCATCGCCTCGCTGCTGATCACCCAGTTCGTGGCCACCGGGCTGACCGCCCCGCTCGGCGAGATGACCGAGGTGACCCGGGCGATGGCGCACGGTGACTACACCCGCCGGGTGCGCGCGGACCGCCGCGACGAGTTCGGCGACCTGGCCGACGCCTTCAACCGCATGGCCGCCGACCTGGAAGCGGTCGACACCCACCGCAAGGAACTGGTCGCCAACGTCTCGCACGAGCTGCGCACCCCCATCGCGGCGCTGCGCGCGGTACTGGAGAACGTCGTCGACGGCGTCTGCGAGCCCGACGCCGACACCATGCGGACGGCGCTGAAGCAGACCGAACGGCTGGGCCGGCTGGTGGAGCACCTGCTGGACCTGTCCCGGCTGGACAACGGCGTGGTGCCGCTGCACACCCGCCGCTTCGAGGTCTGGCCGTACCTGTCCGGGGTGCTCAAGGAGGCCAACATGAGCCGCGGCGCCGCCACGCTCTCCGGGCTCGCCGGCACCGGCACCCACACCCGGGCGGACGTCCACCTCCACCTCGACGTCTCCCCGCCGGAGCTGACCGCGTACGCCGACGCCGAGCGGCTCCACCAGGTCGTCGCCAACCTCATCGACAACGCGATCAAGCACAGCCCGCGGCACGGCCGGGTCACGGTGCGGGCCCGGCGCGGCGACGGGCCGGAGAGCCTGGTGCTGGAGGTGCAGGACGAGGGCCCCGGCATCCCGGAGTCCGAGCGCTACCGGGTCTTCGAACGGTTCAACCGCGGCGGGCCCGCCCCCTCGGGTCCGGGCACCGACGGCGGGACGGGGCTGGGCCTGGCGATCGCGCGCTGGGCGGTGGACCTGCACGGCGGACGGATCGGGGTGGCCGAATCACCCCGAGGTTGCCGGATCCGGGTCATTCTTCCGGGGCTGGAGTCATCCCGGGGTTGACGCTGACTGACGTAGGGTCGGTGGTGGGAGCACTCATTCCGGGGTGCGACGGCGATGAGCGCTACCCGCACACAGGCAAACCACGTGTGTTTCCCGCCAAGTCAGCCCCCGAAACCCTTCGGTGAATGTGACGTGCGCGACGAGTGGCCCTCCCGGACTGCACCAAAGGTCACAAGAGGCGTAGCCTTTATTCCCGCTGTCCACCACCTTAGGAAGCGGAAGAGGGCGGTTGCCGCCGTGTCGCTACAGTCCCCCAACAGTGCGAGTGTCTCGACCGAACAGGAAGAGCAGCGGAAGAATCCCGCTGCCGCGTTCGGTTCCAACGAGTGGCTCGTCGACGAGATCTACCAGCAGTACCTCCAGGACCCGAACTCGGTAGACCGAGCCTGGTGGGACTTCTTCGCCGACTACAAGCCGGGCGGCGCCACCGCGCCGAGCCAGCCGACGGCCGACGCTGCCCCGGCAGCTCCGGCCCCGTCGGCCCCGGCCCCTGCGGCGGCCCCCGCCGCACAGGCGCCGAAGCCCCCCGCCGCGGCCCCGGTCGCCCCGGTCGCCGCCCCGGCGAAGCCGGCCGCGAGTGCTGCGCCCGCGCCCGTCAAGAGCGCCCCCGCGAAGCCCGCGGCGAAGCCGGCTCCGGCTGCCAAGCAGTCCCCCACCGGCGAGGCGCCCGAGGGTCCCGAGTTCGTCACCCTGCGCGGCCCGTCGGCGGCCGTCGCGAAGAACATGAGCGCGTCCCTGGAGCTGCCGACGGCCACGTCCGTCCGCGCGGTCCCGGTGAAGCTGCTGTTCGACAACCGGATCGTCATCAACAACCACCTCAAGCGCGCCCGTGGCGGGAAGGTCTCCTTCACGCACATCATCGGGTACGCGATGGTGCAGGCCCTCAAGGCCATGCCGTCGATGAACAACTCCTTCGCGGAGAAGGACGGCAAGCCGACGCTGGTCAAGCCGGCGCATATCAACCTCGGCCTGGCCATCGACCTGGTGAAGGCGAAGGGCGAGCGCCAGCTGGTCGTCGCGGCCATCAAGAAGGCCGAGACGCTGAGCTTCTTCGAGTTCTGGCAGGCGTACGAGGACATCGTCCGCCGGGCCCGGGACAACAAGCTCACGATGGACGACTTCACCGGGGTCACCGCGTCGCTGACGAACCCCGGCGGCATCGGCACCGTCCACTCGGTGCCGCGCCTGATGCCCGGCCAGTCCATGATCATGGGCGTCGGCTCGATGGACTACCCGGCCGAGTTCCAGGGCACCTCGCAGGACGCCCTGAACAAGCTGGGTGTCTCCAAGGTCATGACGCTGACCAGCACCTATGACCACCGGGTGATCCAGGGCGCCGCCTCCGGCGAGTTCCTGCGGATCATGAGTCAGCTGCTGCTCGGCGAGAACGACTTCTACGACGACATCTTCAAGTCGTTGCGGATCCCCTACGAGCCGATCCGCTGGCTGCGCGACATCGACGCCTCCCACGATGACGACGTCACCAAGGCCGCGCGGGTCTTCGAGCTGATCCACTCCTACCGGGTCCGCGGCCACGTCATGGCCGACACCGACCCGCTGGAGTACCACCAGCGCAAGCACCCCGACCTCGACATCACCGAGCACGGCCTCACCCTGTGGGACCTGGAGCGCGAGTTCGCGGTCGGCGGCTTCTCCGGCAAGTCCATGATGAAGCTGCGCGACATCCTGGGCGTGCTGCGCGACTCGTACTGCCGCACCACCGGCATCGAGTTCATGCACATCCAGGACCCCAAGCAGCGCAAGTGGATCCAGGACCGGGTCGAGCGCGCGCACAAGTCCCCCGAGCGCGACGAGCAGCTGCGCATCCTGCGCCGGCTGAACTCCGCCGAGGCGTTCGAGACGTTCCTGCAGACCAAGTACGTCGGCCAGAAGCGCTTCTCGCTGGAGGGCGGCGAGTCCGTCATCCCGCTGCTGGACGCGGTCATCGACTCCGCGGCCGAGGCGCGACTGGACGAGGCCGTCATCGGCATGGCCCACCGCGGCCGGCTCAACGTGCTGGCGAACATCGTCGGCAAGTCGTACGCCCAGCTCTTCCGCGAGTTCGAGGGCAACCTCGACCCGAAGTCGATGCACGGCTCCGGCGACGTGAAGTACCACCTGGGCGCCGAGGGCACCTTCACCGGCCTGGACGGCGAGCAGATCACCGTCTCCCTGGCCGCGAACCCCTCCCACCTGGAGGCCGTCGACCCGATCGTCGAGGGCATCTCCCGCGCCAAGCAGGACATCATCAACAAGGGCGGTACGGACTTCACGGTCCTGCCGATCCAGCTGCACGGTGACGCGGCGTTCGCCGGTCAGGGCGTGGTCGCGGAGACGCTGAACATGTCCCAGCTGCGCGGCTACCGCACCGGCGGCACGGTGCACGTCGTCATCAACAACCAGGTCGGCTTCACCGCCGCGCCGGAGTCCTCGCGCTCCTCCATGTACGCCACCGACGTGGCCCGCATGATCGAGGCGCCGATCTTCCACGTCAACGGCGACGACCCCGAGGCCGTCGTCCGGGTCGCCCGGCTCGCCTTCGAGTTCCGCCAGGCGTTCAACAAGGACGTGGTCATCGACCTGATCTGCTACCGCCGCCGCGGCCACAACGAGCTCGACAACCCGGCCTTCACCCAGCCGCTGATGTACGACCTGATCGACAAGAAGCGTTCGGTGCGCAAGCTCTACACCGAGTCGCTGATCGGCCGGGGCGACATCACCCTCGAAGAGGCGGAGCAGGCGCTCCAGGACTTCCAGGGCCAGCTGGAGAAGGTCTTCACCGAGGTGCGCGACGCCGGCACGGCCCCGGCCGTGCCGGAGGTCCCGCAGCCGCAGGCCGAGTTCCCGGTCCACGTGGAGACCGCGGTCTCCCAGGAGGTCGTCAAGCGGATCGCCGAGTCGCAGGTCGCCATCCCCGACCACATCACCGTCCACCCGCGTCTGCTGCCGCAGCTGCAGCGCCGGGCGGGGATGATCGAGGACGGCACCATCGACTGGGGCATGGGCGAGACCCTGGCCATCGGTTCGCTGCTGATGGAGGGCACCCCGGTCCGGCTCGCCGGCCAGGACTCCCGCCGCGGCACGTTCGGCCAGCGCCACGCGGTGCTGATCGACCGGAAGACCGGCGAGGACTTCACGCCGCTGCTGTACCTGTCCGAGGACCAGGCCCGCTTCAACGTCTACGACTCGCTGCTCAGCGAGTACGCGGCGATGGGCTTCGAGTACGGCTACTCGCTGGCCCGTCCGGACGCGCTGGTGATGTGGGAGGCGCAGTTCGGTGACTTCACCAACGGCGCGCAGACCGTCATCGACGAGTTCATCTCCTCCGCGGAGCAGAAGTGGGGCCAGACGTCCGGCGTCACCCTGCTGCTCCCGCACGGCTACGAGGGCCAGGGCCCGGACCACTCCTCGGCCCGGATCGAGCGCTTCCTCCAGCTGTGCGCGCAGAACAACATGACCGTCGCGATGCCGACGCTCCCGTCGAACTACTTCCACCTGCTGCGCTGGCAGGTGCACAACCCGCACCACAAGCCGCTGATCGTCTTCACCCCGAAGTCGATGCTGCGTCTGAAGGCCGCGGCGTCGAAGGCGGCGGAGTTCACCACCGGCGGTTTCCGTCCGGTCATCGGCGACGGCGTGGTCAAGCCCGAGGACGTCCGCAAGGTCGTCTTCTGCTCCGGCAAGGTCTACTACGACCTGGAGGAGGAGCGGAAGAAGCGCGGCGCGTTCGACACCGCGCTGGTCCGGATCGAGCGGCTGTACCCGCTGCCCGGCAAGGAGCTCCAGGCGGAGATCGCCAAGTTCCCGAACGCCGAGAAGTACCTGTGGGCGCAGGAGGAGCCGGCGAACCAGGGTGCCTGGCCGTTCCTCGGCCTCAACCTGATCGACCACCTGGACCTGGCGGTCGGCGCCGACGTCCCGCACGGTGAGCGCCTGCGCCGCATCTCGCGGCCGCACGGCTCGTCGCCGGCGGTCGGTTCGGCCAAGCGGCACCAGGCCGAGCAGGCTCAGCTGGTGGCGGAGGTCTTCGACGCGTAAGCGTCCAGCCACCGCTGACCACGGTCCGCGAAGGGCCCGTTCCCACCGTTCGGTGGGGCGGGCCCTTCGGGCTGTCCGGGGGCGGTGCGGGCCGCCCCCGGCCGGTGGCACGGCGGGTCCCCGCGGCTGCCTATCCTGGCCGCAATGTCCCTTTGACCTGGTGGAGAGCACGTGTATTTCACTGACCGCGGCATCGAGGAGCTGGAGAACCGGCGCGGCGAGGAGGAGGTCACCCTCGGGTGGGTGGCCGAGCAGCTCCGGACGTTCGTCGACCTCAACCCGGACTTCGAGGTTCCGGTCGAGCGGCTGGCCACCTGGCTGGCTCGGCTGGACGACGAGGACGATGAGTAGGGGATAGGGGCGTAGGCCGTAGGGGGCGTAGGCCGTAGGGGGCGTAGGCCGTAGGGCGCGTAGGCCGTAGGGCGCGTAGGCCGTAGGGCGCGTAGGCCGTAGGGCGCGTAGGACTCGTAAGGACGAGGTCGACGCGTAGGGCGCGTAGCCGGCGGGCCGGGCCGGCGTCACCTAGGGGAAACGGCAGGGGCGTATCAGGGCAGGGTCGGGGGTGGACCCGCTTGACTCCCGCGGGCTGCGATATATCGTGTCTAACGAAGACGCGATATGTTGCGTGTCTGCCTACCCAGGGGAGGTCAGGTATGTCAGCCCGGACCGAGTGGACGGTCTCCGCACCACGCACACTGGAGATCGAGGAACCCGTCAGCGCCCTCTCCGTGCGCCTGATGGGCGGCACCGTCAACGTCGTCGGCACCTCCGAGGGCGGGCCGGCCCGGCTGGAGCTCTCCGAGCTGCACGGCCCGCCGGTGACGGTCTCCTACGAGGACGGCACCCTCTCCGTCGGCTACGACGACCTGCCCTGGAAGGGCTTCCTGAAGTTCCTGGAGCGCAAGGGCTGGAACCGCAGCGCGGTGGTCTCGGTGACGGTGCCGGCCACCACCCGCGTCGAGGTCGGGGTGGTCGGCGCCGGTGCGGTCGTCTCCGGCGTCTCGGGGCGCACGGAGCTGCGCGGGGTGAACGGGGACTGCACCCTCGTCGGACTCTCCGGTCCGGTCCGCGCCGACACCGTCTCCGGCAACGTCGAGGCCCAGGCCCTGACCGGCGACCTCCAGTTCAACTCCGTATCGGGCGATCTGACGGTCATCGAGGGCATCGGCGGCGCGGTGCACGCCGACTCCGTCAGCGGTGACATGGTCCTGGACCTGGACCCGGCGGCGGGGGCGGAGATCGACCTGACCACGGTCTCCGGCGAGATCGCCATCCGGCTGCCCGACCCGGCCGACGCCAAGGTGGACGCGGGCACCACCACCGGCGCGGTCACCAACGCCTTCGACGACCTGCGGGTCACCGGCCAGTGGGGCGCCAAGCGGATCACCGGCTCGCTGGGGGCCGGCACCGGCCGGCTCAAGGCCACCACCATCTCCGGCTCCCTCGCCCTGCTGCGCCGCCCCGCCGACGAGGAACCGGGCGGCCCCGCCGACGAGAGGCCGGACGGCGCACCGGGCGACGGCCCCTCCCCCACGACCCCACCCGCCGGGAAGAAGGTGCTCTGAGCATGCCCCCCGTCTTTGCCCACGGCCGCCTGCGGCTCTACCTCCTCAAGCTGCTCGACGAGGCCCCGCGGCACGGCTACGAGATCATCCGCCTCCTGGAGGAGCGCTTCCAGGGGCTCTACGCCCCGTCCGCCGGCACGGTCTACCCCCGACTGGCCAAGCTGGAGGCCGAGGGCCTGGTGACCCACACCACCGAGGGCGGCCGCAAGGTCTACTCCATCACCGACGCCGGCCGCGCCGAACTGGCCGACCGCGGCGGGGAACTCGCCGATCTGGAGCTGGAGATCCGCGAGTCGGTGGCGGCCCTCGCCTCCGACATCCGCGCGGATGTCAGCGGCTCGGCACGCGATCTGCGCCGGGAGGTCCGGGAGGCCGCCCAGCAGGCCCGGGCGGGCGCCGGGAAGGCCGGTGCGGGGAAGGCCGGTGCCGGGCAGAGCGGGCGCACGGGCCCCGCCGGTGGACGGCCGTTCCCGGAAGCCTCGGACTACTTCGACGGTGCGTTCGGCGACAAGGACGCCTGGCGCCAGGCGAAGGAGGAGTTCCGGCGCGCCAAGGAGGAGTGGAAGGAGCAGGCCCGCCGCGCCAAGGAGGAGAGCCGCCGCGCCAAGCAGGACGCCCAGCGGGCCCGCAAGCAGGCCAGGGACGCCCAGGTGTTCGCCCGCGAGGAGGTCCAGCGGGTCATCAAGCACGTCCAGGAACAGGCCCAGGGGGCGATGCGCACCGGCGACTGGTCGGCGGCGGTGCGGGACGCACTGTCCGAGGTGTCCCGCGAGGTCGGCCGGTACACCGGCGCCACGTCCGGCACCGATACGGCCGACGAGCACGGGCGGACCGCCCCGGACGCCGCGGACGCCCCGGACCGCAGCGCCACCGCGGACCACGGCACGGCCCAGGACGGCCCGCGGATCACGGTCGAGCGGATCGACCTCACCAAGGAGGCCCCCGAGGCGGGGACTTCGGAGTCCTCGGAAGCACCGGAGTCCCCGGAAGCACCGACGGCCCGGGCTGCGCACGCCCCCGAGGAGCCCGCCGCGCCCGCGTGGGCCACCGAGCCGGGCAGCGGCGACCCGGCCCGCGACTTCGACCGCCTGCTGGACCGTTTCCGGGACGACCTGCGGGACGCCGCCCGCGACCACGGCGTCACCGCGGCACAGCTCACGGAGTCCCGCCGCCGGTTGGCGGCCACCGCCGCCCACATCGGCACACTGCTGCGCCGCCCGGGGGCGGACGACACGCACACGCAGGCGGACCGGGAGGCGTAACGGCCGGTCCACCGGTCCAGGCAGGTGCGGTCCGCACGGGGGACGGACCGCACCCGCCTGGACCGGTGGGTCGTTCTGCGCCGGGCCGGTGGGACGGACCGCACCGGGCCGGTGGGACGGACCGCACCGGGGCCAGTGGGTCGCACCGCACCGGGGCCGGTCCGCCGGTCCGCGCCGGGGGTGCCGACGGCTGTCCCGGCTGTGGGCCGCCCGCCCGGCCTTCGTGGCTCGGCCTTCGGCAGCTCTGCCCGCAGCCGGCGGAACGCGGCGACGGCGCGGAGCCCGGCCCGCGGGTCCGGGTCGCCCGCCGGTCCGGGTCGCTCGCCCGCGCGGCGGGATCCGTTGCTTCGGGCATGGCTGTCCACTTGCATGGACAGCCTGAGCCGCGCCGACCGCGGTTGACACCTCGGCGCACGCCAACCTCCTTGACCTCAACCAGGCTTGAGGAAGCAGCATCGTGCCCGACGCCCCAGGACCGCCCGGCACGAAAAGGAGCCCCCATGCCCCCGACCGCCACCACCCCGGCCTCGGCCCCGGCCCCCGCCTCCGGTTTCCCGGACGTCCGGCGGCCCGACGCCGGCACCGTCCTGATCAGCCCCTGGGTGGTACCCGCGGCCCGCTTCCAACGCGCGGCGGCCGACGCGGTACTGGCCGCCTGGGAGGAGCAGCAGCGCCCGGCCGCGATGCTGGCGCTCACCACGTTCCTGAGCACCGACGGCGGCCACGTCCTCAACTACGCGCAGTGGACGGACGACGCCGCCCACCGGGAGTGGGTCCGCACCCGGCGTCCCGCGGCCATCGCCCCCATCGACCAGACCATCCCGGGCATCCGCCGTCCGGGCCTGATCCGCTATCGCCGCTACCGCAGTCACGTGGCCCAGGAGCGCGCCGCCCGGACGCCGGCGTTCCTGGTGACCCCGACGTTCGCCACCACCGGGCCGGAGGCCCAGCGCACCCTCGCCGACACCGTGTTCCGGATGGTGGCCGAGGAGCCGGTACCGGGGCTGCTCGGCGCCCACTTCCACCTCTCGCAGGACGGCGGACGGGTGCTCAACTACGGGGAGTGGGTGGACGCTTCGGCCTGGCGGGCGTTCGCGGCCGGCGCCGCCGCGGCCGGGCTCCGGGCGGCGATCGAGGCCCTGCCCGGTGTCGCCCCCGCCCCGGCGGTACCGCTGGACGACACGGGCGCGGGCACGCCCGGCGTACCGGACGTGCCCGGCTACGTCCTGCACCGGAGCCTGGTCAACGTCCCGCCGCCCGGGCGCGGCTGACGCCCGGGACGGGCCCGGCCCGGCGGCTCAGACGGTCAGCACGATCTTCCCGAAGAGTTCGCCCTCGGCCATCTTCCCGAAGCCCTCGCGCGCCCGGTCCAGCGGCAGTGTGGAGTCGATCACCGGCCGGATGCCCTTGGCGGCGCAGAAGCTGAGCAGCCCGGCCAGTTCCTCCTTGCTGCCCATCGTCGAACCGACGATCTTCAGCTCCAGGAAGAAGATCCGGTTGAGCTCCCCGCTCTTCGGCGTGAAGCCGCTGGTGGCGCCGGAGATGACCAGAGTGCCGCCGGGCCGCAGCGACTTCACCGAATGCGACCAGGTGGCGGCGCCGACCGTCTCGATCACCGCTTCCACCCGCCGGGGCAGCCGCTCGCCGGACGCGAACGCCGCCTCGGCGCCCAGCTCCACCGCGCGCTTGCGCTTGGTCTCGTCCCGGCTGGTGGCGAAGACCCGCAGGCCCGCGGCGGCGCCCAGGACGATGGCGGCGGTCGCCACCCCGCCGCCGGCGCCCTGGACCAGCACGCTGTCCCCCGGCCGGACCCCGGCGTTGGTGAACAGCATCCGGTACGCGGTCAGCCACGCGGTGGGCAGGCAGGCGGCCTCCGCGAAGGACAGCTCCGCGGGCTTGGGGAGGACGTTCCAGGTGGGCACGGTGACCCGCTCGGCGAAGGTGCCCTGGTAGCGCTCGGTGAGGATGGACGGCTTCTCGTTCGGGCCGACTCCGTGGCCGGTCTGCCCGATGACGGAGTGCAGGACGACCTCGTTGCCGTGCTCGTCGATGCCTGCGGCGTCACAGCCGAGGATCATCGGGAGCGACTCCTCGGTGATCCCGACGCCGCGCAGCGTCCACAGGTCGTGGTGGTTGAGGGAGGCGGCCTTGACGTCGACGGTGGTCCAGCCGGGGCGGGCGGCGGGGGCCGGGCGCTCCCCCAATTCGAGGCCGTTCAGCGGCTGGTCGCGGTCGATGCGGGCGGCGTAGGCAGCAAACATGATCCCAACGTAGGCCGCGGGCGGGCCCCGCGACAGCGGGCGCGGGTGTGACACGCGCCGCCCCGCCGGGGTCGCGGACGACCGGATTCCCACCGCTCTTTCCGGCCACCGCCCCCTATGCCGGACGGGCCGGGCCGTCACCCACGAGGGGTGCCGGCCCGGCCCGTCAGCGATCTCCGCGGGGGGCGGGAGGTCAGCGCCGGGCGACGCCCTCCGCACGGGCGGCGGCGGCGACGGCCGCGGTGACGGCCGGGGCGACCCGCTCGTCGAACGGCGAGGGGATGACCTTGTCCGCGCTGAGCTCGTCGGCGACGACGGCGGCCAGCGCCTCCGCGGCGGCGAGCTTCATGCCCTCGGTGATCTGCGAGGCGCGCACCTGCATGGCGCCGGCGAAGATGCCCGGGAAGGCCAGCACGTTGTTGATCTGGTTCGGGAAGTCGCTGCGCCCGGTGGCGACCACCGCGGCGTACTTGTGGGCGACGTCCGGGTGGATCTCCGGGTTGGGGTTGGCCATCGCGAAGATCATCGATTCCTTCGCCATCTTCGCCACCGCCTCCTCCGGCACCGTGCCGCCGGAGACGCCGATGAAGACGTCGGCGCCGTCCAGCGCGGTCTCCAGGGAACCGGTCAGGCCCGCCTTGTTGGTGAAGCCGGCCAGCTCGCGCTTGACGTCCGTGAGGTCACCGCGGTCCGCCGAGACGACGCCCTTGCGGTCGCAGACCGCCACGTCGCCGATGCCCGCCTCGACGAGGATCTTGGCGATGGCGACCCCGGCCGCACCGGCGCCCGAGATGACCGCCCGCAGGTCGCCGAGCTCGCGCTGGGTGAGCTTGGCGGCGTTGCGCAGCGCGGCCAGGGTGACCACGGCGGTGCCGTGCTGGTCGTCGTGGAAGACCGGGATGTCCAGGCGTTCCTTGAGCTTCTGCTCGATCTCGAAGCACCGGGGCGCCGAGATGTCCTCCAGGTTGACGCCGCCGAAGGACGGCGCGAGGCGGACGACGGTGTCCACGATCTCGTCGGCGTCGGTGGTCGCGAGCGCGATCGGGACCGCGTCCACACCGCCGAACTGCTTGAAGAGGATGGCCTTGCCTTCCATCACAGGAAGGGATGCCTCCGGCCCGATGTCGCCGAGGCCCAGCACCGCGGTGCCGTCCGTGACCACGGCCACGACCTGGGACTTCCACGTGTAGTCGTGCACGAGCTCGGGCCGCTCGGCGATGGCGCTGCACACCTTGGCGACGCCCGGCGTGTACGCGAGGGACAGGTCGTCCTTGTCGCGCACCGGGACGGTTGCCTGGACGGCCATCTTGCCGCCGCGATGCAGCGCGAAGGCCGGATCGAAGAATTCGCCGGACGTGCCGTCCGCGCCTTCTTCCGCGCCCGTCGCGTTGTCGCTGCGAGGATTGACGATCTCCGCTGCCACTGTTCTCTGACCCCTTTGTCGTAAATCTGTTGAGGGTGGCCACTCCCTGGTTGGGGGGTGGGCGGGCACCGCGTCCGCGCCCTGCACAGCGGATAGCCACCGCGCGGGGGGAGGTACGGACGCCGGGCGCGCCGCACACGCGCCCTGAGCCCCGGATGAGGGGTGTAACGACCCTTTCTACCGGACGGGCGTGCAAGGCGACGAGTTAGATTCGTTACCTACCGGTACAGGGCTCCGACATTAGCGACGGAACGCCCGAAATCGCCGAAGATCCCCCGCGACTGTCCGAATTCCGAGACAGGGCCCTCTCCCCTCACTTCGCCTTCGGTATCGGCGAGAGGTGATTCCCCTTGTGCCGCAAGGCCGACGACGTACCGCGCTCGTCCGTTATCCGATTTTGACCTGTACGACAGTCCGAATACCGGAGTCCGGATGGCAAGATTCCGTCACCGACCGAGGGCCGACGGCCAAAGGTGCCCAAAGGTGTGTGCCCACCCCCTTCTCACCAGCACATCGGCTGCCCACACTGGCACGTCGGTTACCCATCCGCAGGAGGATCCGCATGACCGCAGACTCCACCCGCCGCGCGGCGGCCGGCAGGTCCGGTAAGTCCGTCAAGACTGCCGCCGCAATAGCCACGGTCACCGCTTCGCTGTTGCTGCTCAGCGCCTGCGGTGACCAGACCGACGCGGCGATCGCCCGGCGGGAGGCGGCCAAGAACCGCAATCCGCACGCCCCGCTGTTCAGCAAGCTCCCCAAGGACGTCCAGGACAAGGGGATGCTCCAGGTCGGCTCGGACATCACGTACAAGCCGGTGGAGTTCCGCTCGAACGGCAAGGTGGAAGGGATCGATCCGGATCTCGCGGCGGCAATCGGTAAGGAATTGGGCATCAAGCTCAATTTCAACAACGCCACCTTCGACACCCTCATGGGTGGGCTGAAGTCCCAGCGCTATGACCTCGCGATGTCGGCGATGACGGACACCAAGGACCGCCAGCAGGGCATCGACAGCACCACCGGTAAGAAGATCGGCGAGGGTGTCGATTTCGTCGATTACCTCAACGTCGGCGTCTCGCTCTATACGCAGAAGGGCAAGACCAAGGGCATCGACGGTTGGGAGACCATGTGCGGCAAGAAGCTCGCCGTGCAGCGCGGCACCGTCTCCCACGACCTCGCCAAGGACAAGTCCAAGGCCTGTGAGGCGGGCGGCGAGCAGCCTATCTCCATCGAGGCGTTCGACAACGACTCCGAGGCCCAGACCCGCCTGCGGACCAGCGGTGTGGACGCGGTCTCCAGCGACTACCCGGTCGCGTCCTACGCGGTGAAGGTCTCCGGCGGCGGCAACGACTTCCAGATGGTCGGCGGCGCCCCGCTCAAGGCGGCCCCGTACGGCATCGCCGTCCCCAAGGGACAGGAGCAGCTGCGCGACGCGATCAAGGCGGCCGTGGAGCTGGTGATCAAGAACCACGCGTACGACGGCGTCCTGGCCAAGTGGAACGTCAGGGACGCCGCGATCAAGGAAGTGCAGATCAACGGCGGCACCTGAGCCGGCGACCGGCCCCGTTCCGCCGGCGCGCCCCGCGCGGCCCACGCACGCCTCTCCCGCCACACGCTGAAAGGCTTTCCTCCGTGTCAGTTGACGTCGACAAGCCGGCCGAGCCGCCGGCGGCCGCTCCGCCGGCCCAGCCCGAGCCCATCAAAGCCATACCGGTCCGCCACTACGGGCGCTGGGTCGCCGCGCTCGTCGTCATCGGGCTGCTGGTGCTGCTCGTCCGGGCCTTCGCCGCCGGCAAGGTCAACTGGGGCGCGATACCGGAGTACATGTTCAACGCGGACATCCTCAAGGGCCTGCGCAACACCCTGTGGATCACCGTGCTGGCGATGGTGATCGGCATCGTGCTGGGCGTGATCCTGGCGGTCATGCGGCAGTCCAAGAACCCGGTGACCAAGTCCGTGGCGTGGTTCTACGTCTGGTTCTTCCGCGGCACCCCGGTCTACGTCCAGCTCTTCCTGTGGTTCAACCTCGGCCTGGTCTTCCAGTACATCGACATCATGCCGATCTACAAGGACGAGTGGTCGGACTTCATGACCCCGTTCCTGTGCGCGCTGCTCGGACTCGGACTCAACGAGGCCGCGTACATGGCCGAGATCTGTCGGGCCGGTCTGAACGCCGTCGACGAGGGCCAGACCGAGGCGGCGCACGCCCTGGGCATGAGCCACGGCAGGACGCTGCGCCGGATCGTCGTGCCGCAGGCGATGCGGGTGATCGTGCCGCCGACCGGCAACGAGGTCATCAACATGCTCAAGACCTCGTCCCTGGTCATCGCGGTCCAGTATTACGACCTCCTCCAGGCAGCGCAGAACGTCGGCCGGGACTCCGGTGTGGTGGTCGAGATGCTGATCCTGGCCGCCGCCTGGTACCTGATCGCCACGACGGTCCTCAGCATCGGCCAGTACTACCTGGAGCGCTACTACGCCCGCGGCTCCAGCCGCCAGCTTCCGCCCACCCCGTTCCAGCGCATCAAGGCGAAGCTGGCCGGCCTGAACCGTGCCGGAGGTACGGCATGAGCAAGAGCAAGAGCAAGACCGTGAGCACCGGCTCCGGCAAGGCCGCGGTCCCGATGGTCAAGGCCGAGGGCGTCCACAAGTCCTTCGGTTCGGCGCACATCCTCAAGGGGATCGACCTGGAGGTGGCGCCCCGGGAGGTCTTCTGCCTGATCGGCCCGTCCGGTTCCGGCAAGTCGACGTTCCTGCGGTGCATCAACCACCTGGAGAAGATCAACTCCGGCCGGCTGTCGGTCGACGGCGAGCTGGTCGGCTACCGCGAGAGCCACGGCAAGCTCTACGAGCTGCGCGACCGCGAGGTCGCCGCCCGCCGGCGGGACATCGGCATGGTCTTCCAGCGCTTCAACCTCTTCCCGCACATGACCGCGGTGGAGAACATCATGGAGGCGCCGGTCCAGGTCAAGGGCGAGTCCAAGGCGTCCGCGCGGGAGCGGGCGGTCAAGCTGCTGGACCGGGTCGGACTGGCCGACAAGGCCGGCAACTACCCCTCGCAGCTCTCCGGCGGCCAGCAGCAGCGGGTGGCGATCGCCCGGGCCCTGGCCATGGAGCCCAAGCTGATGCTCTTCGACGAGCCGACCTCGGCCCTCGACCCGGAGCTGGTCGGCGACGTCCTGGACGTCATGAAGGACCTGGCGGCCGACGGCATGACGATGGTCGTGGTGACCCACGAGATGGGCTTCGCCCGTGAGGTCGGCGACTCGCTGGTCTTCATGGACGACGGCGTGGTCGTCGAGTCCGGCCACCCGCGCGACGTGCTCACCAACCCCCAGCACGAGCGGACCCAGTCGTTCCTCTCCAAGGTCCTCTGAGGACCCCGGGCCCGGACGTTCCCGGACCTGCCGCGGCGGCGCGGCGGGCGGCACCCTCGCGGTGCCTCCCGCCGCGCCGCGCGCCGTTCCGACGCCGGGCGTAGCCGCTGCGCGGGGCTTTTCGCCCGTCCCCTCCCGTGGGTGGTCATGAAGACGGTGGGTGGCGGCGTGTGTCGGTGGGCCACTGCGGGTCGTCTACTGATGGGTGACCGGCAGACGGCCACTCCGGCCCGTAATACCCTCGTACTGACAACACTCATT
Source organism: Streptomyces sp. NPDC058000 (assembly GCF_042886435.1). Lineage (NCBI taxonomy): Bacteria > Bacillati > Actinomycetota > Actinomycetes > Kitasatosporales > Streptomycetaceae > Streptomyces > Streptomyces sp. NPDC058000. Next base: position 66,066 of record NZ_JBHVQS010000007.1, on the reverse strand, counting down.
ACGCATGGGTACTCGCACTTAGACGCGCCCCCGTAAGGACTACAAGTGGAACTGGCCTATTACTCGGATTACGCCGTGCGACTGGTCAACACCGAACAGCCCGAGCGCGGCGGGGACTCCCTGACCTCGGTCGAAGCGGTCCGTGAACTCTTCGGCGCGGCCCAGCAGGCCGCCCGGCGGGCCACCGAGAGCGATGTCACCCGGCTGCGCACGGTCCGCGCCCGGCTGCGCGCGATCTTCGAGGCCGCCGACCGCGGCGACGAGGTGCTCGCCGTCGACCTGCTGAACGCGCTGATGATGGAGTTCCCGGTCAGCCCGCAGATCTCCGGCCACGAGTCCCGCGACGATGGGGGCACCTCCCGCTCATGGGGGTCCTCCCGCGCATGGGGGTCCCCCCGCGCGAGCGAAGCCGAGAGTGGGGGAGAAGCCGAGAGTGGGGGAGGAGCCGAGAGTGGGGGAAGCCGCCCCAACTGGCACATGCACATCGCCGACCACGCCGCCAACGCCACCGCCGGCTTCACCGCGACCGCCTGCATGGGACTGGCCTTCCACCTCACCGAGCTCGGCGTGGACCGGCTGGGCATCTGCGAGGCCAAACCCTGCCGCAACGCCTACCTGGACACCTCCACCAACCGGTCCCGGCGCTACTGCTCGGACCGCTGCGCCACCCGCGCCAACGTCGCCGCCTACCGCGCCCGCAAGCGCCGGGAGAGCGGCCTCACCGCCGAGAGCACCCAGGCGCCCCAGTCGAGCACCGCCCGCGGCGAGCGCTGAAGGCCGCGCGGCGGCCGCACCCGCAGCCAGGCCCGGGCGATCACCAGCTCGTCGGGGACCACCCCGAACTCCCGGCTGTCGTTCTCCACGTACGGATTGTCGCCGCGCACCCACCAGCCGCCGTCCCGCCGCTCCACCGCGCGCTTGACGATCAGCAGGTCCTGCCGGAACGGATGCCGCAGCACGACCACGTCACCGGGGCGCACCACCGCGCCGTACTGGACCACCAGCTGGTCCCCCGGTTGGAGCGTCGGCACCATCGACGGGTTGTAGACCTCCGCCAACCCGAACGCCCGCAGCGGCCCGCCGCGCACCGGCTCCGCGCCGCCGCCGCTCTCCTGCTCCGGCTCGCGCACCCGCTCCGGCATCCGTACCTCCCGGTCCAGCCCCCGTACGACCTCACCGGACCATCCTCCATCAGTCCCGGCCCGGCACCGGACTTTTGCCCTAAGACCCCCGGGGCGCCCGAGAAAAGCCTTCCCGCACCGAGTAATCTCGCACCTGAGAAGACGATCACGAGGAAGGACTGAACATGCTCTCCCGCCTGTTCGCCCCCAAGGTCAAGGTCAGCGCCCACTGCGACCTGCCTTGCGGTGTCTACGACCCCGCCCAGGCCCGCATCGAGGCCGAGTCGGTCAAGGCCGTCCAGGAGAAGTACCAGGCCAACGAGGACCAGGACTTCCGCACCCGCGCCGTCCTGATCAAGGAGCAGCGGGCCGAGCTGGCCAAGCACCACGTCTCGGTGCTGTGGAGCGACTACTTCAAGCCTCCGCACTTCGAGAAGCACCCGGAGCTGCACCAGCTGGTCAACGACACCCTCAAGGCCCTCAGCGCGGCCAAGGGCTCGAACGACCCGGCCACCGGCCAGAAGGCCCTGGACCTGATCGCCCAGATCGACAAGATCTTCTGGGAGACCAAGAAGGGCTGAGCTCGCCTCATCCCTGCTGACCTGCGGTCTCCCTGATCGCCTGGTCGTCGACCGCACCCGGTCCGCACCCCGCCGCAACCCGGCGGCACTGGCGGGCCGGGTGCGGTCGTTCCGGGGCCGGCGCGGACGTCCCCGGTCCGCTCCGCGACCGGCGATAGCCCCGAGCTATAAGCCCCTGACGTCTCAGCGCCCGGACGCCAGCACGCCGCCGTGCCGAACCAGCCAGTCGTGGTACGCCTCGCTGGCCCAGGCGATCTCCATATAGGCGGCGGTGAGGTCGGCGAACAGGTCGTCGGCGGAGGCGGCCGGCGGGCCGTCCGCGCGGCAGGCCATGAAGAGCCGGACCGCCAGCGGGTCACCGTGCAGCGGGCGGATCGCCATGCCGGGGCGGGAGCGGGCGGTGGGCTGGCAGGGCGTGACCACCTCGCCGGCCATGACGAGGTCCACGGCGGTGAGGTAATCGCCGTGCACCACCCGGGGGTTGATGCCGGCCGCGGCCCAGATGCGGCGCAGGCCGGCCCATTCGCCGTCCACGGTCGGGTCGACCATCCACTGGTCGGCGGCCAGGTCACAGACCCGGACGACGGTCCGCCCGGCCGCCGGGTGGCTCTCCGCGAGGGCGATGAACTGCGGCTCCCGGGCGAGGAGTTCGTGCGCCACCAGGCCGTCGGGGATCCGGAGCGGGGCGCCCTCGACCTCGTGCACGAAGGCCGCGTCGAGCTGCCCCATCGCGACCATGTGGAGCAGGGCGTTGGCGGACACGTCGGTCCGTATCGTGGTGTCGGTCTCCGGGAGCCGGGCGCGCAGCCGGCGCAACCAGCCCGCGACGGCCGGGCTGTTCGTGCTGCCGATCCGCAGCCGGGTGCCTTCCTCCCGGACCGATACCGAGGTGATGTCCTCGACAAGCGCGCGCATTTCGGCCACTATCGGCCGGGCGCGGCAGAGCACCGAGTGCCCGAGCGGGGTGGGGCGACTGCCGGTCGGCTCGCGGAAGAAGAGCTGGCCGCCCAGGGCCTTCTCGATGCGGTGGAGCTGGGTCGTCAAGGAAGGCTGCGTCATCCCCAGCTGCCGGGCCGCCTTGCGCACGCTGCCGGTGTCGGCGATGGCGCACAGGGCGCGAAGATGCCTTACCTCTAGCTCCACGCCGGGAGCATAAACGCGCGGGCGCGGCTCACACCAGACTCTCAGGCCGGTCCGAACTCTGGCTCTTCACCAGCACGTTGGCTCGCGGCCACCGGGGGTATTGGCTCGCGCTATCGCCACCTGGCATCTCCGCCCCACGGGTGAACTCCGTCCACACTCGGCGGCACCAAGAAATCCGCAGGGCCCCGGCCGCCGCCCCACACGGCGGCCGTACGGCCTCTCGGAAATTAAGGAGCCCCCCACATGAGATCTCCCAAGACGGCGCTGTCGGCTGCGCTCGGTCTGGGCCTTGCCGCCGCGCTCGCCGCGGCGGCCCCGGTGTCGGCCACGTCCCTCACCGCACACTCCGCCCCCCACCACAGCACCTCCGCCTCGATCGCCGCCTACACCGGGTCGACGGCGGAGAAGGCGAACACCAAGGCGTTCTTCGAGGCCGTCATGAAGTCGGCCCGGGCCAAGATGAAGGCCAACCCGCACCTGAAGTCGGTCACGGTCACCTACGACCCGAGCGCCGCCCCGACCTTCGCGAACGAGATATCCCAGAGCGCCTCGATCTGGAACAGCGCCGTCCAGAACGTCAAGCTGCAAGCGGGCAACGGCGGCGACTTCCAGTACAAGGAGGGCAACGACCCGCGCGGTTCGTACGCCAGCACCGACGGCCACGGCAAGGGCTTCGTCTTCATCGACTACAACCAGGCCCAGCAGTACAACCGCACCCGCATCGTGGCGCACGAGACCGGTCACGTACTGGGCCTGCCGGACCACTACGAGGGCCCTTGCAGCGAGCTGATGTCCGGTGGCGGGCCCGGCCCCTCCTGCCAGAACACCCAGCCGGACGACAATGAGCGCGCCCAGGTGGACCAGCTCTGGGCGAACGGCCTGGCCGGGGCCCGCTTCGGCGGCTGACCTGCAAGGCCGTCCCTGGACGCGGCACGGCGGTCGGCCCGCCGTCCCCCGGCCGGGCTGACGGCGGCCGGGCAGATGACGGGCCCGGGCTGACGGAGCCGGTACCTGGCGGCCGGCTCCGTTCCCCCCACCAGCCCTCGCAATCCGTACGTCCGCCCATGCGGTGGGGCTCCTACCCGAGCCCCACCGCTCGCGTGTGCGCGGGGACTTGCGGGAGGGTCGGGGATCCTTGAGGAACGGGTCAGAGGGCGCGGCCGAGGGCCACTCCGGTGCAGGCGGCGGCCAGTCCGACCGCCAGGCTCACCCCGATGTTGAGCGCGGCGTACCGGCGCGCCCCGTCGGCGGCCAGCCGGAGCGTCTCGTAGGAGAAGGTCGAATAGGTCGTCAGCGCCCCGCACAGGCCGGTGCCGAGCAGCAGTTGGACGTGCGGGGACGCGGCCGCGCCGGCCAGCAGGCCGAGGATCAGGCTGCCGACGACGTTGATCGCACAGGTCCCCCAGGGGAAGACCGTGTCGTGCCGGGCCTGGACGAAGCGGTCGGTGAGGAAGCGCAGCGGTGCCCCGACCATGGCACCGGCCACCACCAGCAGCCAGTTCACCCGGTCGTGCCCTCCCCGCCGGCGGCTGTGCCCGGCCGGCTCCGGAACGCCAGCACCTCGCACGGGTCGAGGGTCACCAGGCCCCCGCCCGCCAGCAGTTCGGTCAGTTGCGGGAGGAACGCCCGCACCCGCTCCTCGGTGTCCACGACGATCACCGCCACCGGCAGCTCCTCGCTGAGCGACAGCAGCCGCTGGGTGTGGATCAACGAGGTCGCCCCGAAGCCCTCGACGCCGCGGAAGGCGCTCGCCCCGGCGAGGCCCGCCGCGCGGGCGCGGTGCACGATCTCGGCGTAGAGGGGCCGATGGTGCCAGACGTCCTGCTCGCCGACGAGGACGGTCAGCCGCAGGGCGGGGCTTCCGACCGGGCCCGCGGCCGGCTGCACCGGACCGGCCGCCGGGCCGGCCGTCCCGCCGCCCGTCGCGCTGTCCGTCCCACCGTCCGGCCGGTGTTCGGTCCGGTGGTCCCTCCGGTGGTCCGTCATGCCGTCCGCCGCCTCAGCCCGAAGAGCGTCCTGGTGGCGCTGCCGGCGAGCGCCACCGCCGCGAGCGCGGCGAGCAGGGTGCCGGCGAGGTAGGCCAGTGCGAGCGTCAGTCGCCCGGCGGCCAGCAGGCGCTGGATGTCCACGGTGTAGGTCGAGAAGGTGGTGAAGCCGCCGAGAATGCCGGTGCCCAGGAACGGGCGGAGCAGCCGGTGGGCCGCCCACACCTCGGTGATCAACACCATCAGGACGCCCATCAGGGCGCAGCCGACCACATTGACCAGCAGCGTGGTCCAGGGGAAGGCGGCGCCGGCGGTCGGCCAGAGCAGGCCGACGCCGTAGCGGGCCGCGGCACCGATGGCGCCGCCCACCGCCACCGCACCGATGACCGGCCACTCGCCCTGCCAGGGCAGCGGCCGGCGGGCTCGTTCTTCCATGGTCCGCGGGTCCTTCTGTCCGTGTGTGCGGCCGGCACCGGAGTCGTTCACCGGGTGGCCGGCCGGCCCGCCCCACCGAGGGGCATCGCCGCCCTCAGGCTAAGCCCGGTCATTTGACACCGCTAAACATGGGATGTTCCCATCACCGGTAGAATTCGATGTCCTGTCAGTGGGGCGCCGCTGGGGCACCGCCACCCGCGGCCCCGCGGAACGCGAACGAGAGGACGGCGCCGATGCCGCTGCGCAGTACCGCCCGCACCAGCCTCGTCGAGTTGGTCATCGAGCAGATGGAGCGGCTGATCGCCGACGGCGAGTGGCCGGTCGGCGCGAAGATCCCGGCCGAGCCGCTGCTCGTGGAGCAGTTGGACGTCGGCCGGAACACCGTCCGCGAGGCGGTCCGCGCCCTGGTGCACACCGGGATGCTGGAGCCGCGACAGGGCGACGGGACGTACGTCCGGGCCCGCAGCGGCTTCGGGGCCGCCGTCCGGCGTCGACTGCGCCGGGCCGCCAACCTGGAGGCGTACGAGGTCCGCGCCAGCCTGGAGCGGGACGCCGCCCGCCATGCGGCCGAGCGCCGCACGGACGAGGACCTGGCCGCGCTGCGGGAGGCGCTGGCGGTGCGCGGCCGGGCCTGGGAGGCCGGCGACGTGGCCCAGTTCATCGAGGCGGACATGCGCTTCCACCAGGCGGTCGCGGCCGCCGCCCACAACAGTCTGCTGGCCGAGCTGTACGAGCAGTTCAGCGACGCCCTGCGGGGGACGCTGCGGGCCGTGGTCGGCACGCCGCTGCTGCCCGAAGCGGTCCGCCACCAGATCGACGCGCACACCGCGATCGTCGACGCCATCGAGGCCCGGGATCCGGACGCCGCCGAGCGGGCGGCGCTGGCCCACCTCGCCGAGGCGGCCGACGCCCTGCGCGCGGAGCCGGCGGACGGCAACGGCACCCCGGACGGAACGGCAACCGGGGCCGGAACAAACGGACATGACGGGACTACGGAGGAACCCCAGTGAGGACACACGGACCGGCATCGGGCATAGCGGAGGCCGGGCCGCGGCCGGCCGGCGCGGCGACGGCCGCGGTACCGGACGTCCCCGTGCCCGCCGGCGCCACCGGCCGCCGCGCCCTCCACCTCGGGCTCGGGGTCGTCCTGCTGGCGCTGAACCTGCGCCCCGCGCTGGTCGCGGTCTCCCCGCTGGTCGGCACCATCCGGTCCGACAGCGGGATGTCGGCGGCCGCCACCAGTCTGCTGACCGCGCTGCCGCTGCTCTGCTTCGGACTGCTGGCGCCGCTCGCCCCGCGGCTGGGCCGGCGCTTCGGCATGGAGCGGTCGCTGCTCGGCACCATGGTCCTGATCTGCCTGGGCACCGGGCTGCGGCTGCTGGACTCGGTGGTGGCGCTGTTCGCCGGGACGGTCGTGATCGGTGCCGGGATCGCCGTCGCCAACGTCCTGCTGCCCGGTCTGATCAAGCGGGACTTCCCGGCGAAGGCGGGCCTGATGACCGGGCTCTACTCGATGTCGCTGTTCGGCGGCGCGGCGCTGGCGGCCGGCGTCACCGTTCCGGTACAGCAGGCCGCCGGGCTCACCTGGCAGGCCACGCTGGCCTGTTGGGGCGTGCTGGCGGTGCTCGCGTCGATCCTCTGGCTGCCGCAGCTCCGCAGCCGTACCCAGGTGGGCGAGGCCGCCGCCCGCCAGGCCGCGCACCCGGTCCGCGGTCTGTGGCGCTCCCCGCTGGCCTGGCAGGTCACCGGCTACATGGGGCTCCAGTCGCTGAGCTACTACGCGGCCGCCGCCTGGCTGCCGACGATGCTCAAGGACGCCGGGCTGAGCGCGGGCGACGCCGGCTGGATGCTGTCGTTCTCCTCGCTGCTGGGGATCGCGGGCTCGTTCCTGGCTCCGGTGATCGTCGGTCGCCGGCTGCGGGCCGGCACGCTGGCCGCGCTGGGCGCGGTGCTGTGCGCGGCGGGCTTCGTCGGGATCTGGGCGGCGCCGGTCGGCGGCGCGTACCTGTGGATGACGCTGTTGGGCCTGGGGCAGGGTGCGGCGATCAGCCTGGCGCTGCTGTTCATCGTCCAGCGCGCCCCGGACACCCGGCACACCGCCCAACTCTCCAGCATGGCCCAGTGCTTCGGCTACGTCCTCGCCGCCACCGGACCGGCGGTGCTGGGCGCCGTACACGATGCCTCGGGCACCTGGACGGTTCCGTTGGCGGTGCTGCTGGTGCTGTTGGTGCCGCAGGTGGCGGCGGGGTTCGGAGCCGCCCGGCCGCGGCACGTCGCGGGGCGGTGAGCGCACGGGGCGGTGTGCCGCCCCGGAGCCGCCGTCCGACGACCGGGTCTACAGCCAGCCGTTCCGCTTGAAGCCGCGGTGCATCAGCCAGCAGACCCCCACCATCAGGGCCATCACCAGCGGGTAGCCGAAGGTCCAGCTCTTCTCCGGCATGTACTCGAAGTTCATCCCGTAGACGCCGGTGACCATGGTGGGGACGGCCAGGATCGCCGCCCAGGCGGACATCCGGCGCATCGCCTCGTTCTGGGCGTTGGCGACCTGGGCGAGATGTGCCTGGAGTATGGAGTTGAGCAGTTCGTCGAAGCCGGTGATCCGCTCGCGGACCTGGTCGAGGTGGTCCGCGACGTCCCGGAAGTAGGTCTTGGTCCGGGGGTCGATGAACTGGAGGGAGCGGGTCGCCAACTCCTGGAGGGGGCGGTCCAGCGGGGTCACCGCCCGCTTGAATTCGAGGAGTTCGCGCTTGAGCTGGTAGATCCGGTCGGCGCCGCGACTGCCGCGCACCGAGAAGACCTCGCTCTCGACGTCGTCGATGTCGTCCTGGACGGCGGCGGCGACGTCGAGGTAGTCGTCCACGACGAGGTCGGCGATGGCGTGCAGCACCGCGGACGGGCCGAGCGCGAGCTGCTCCGGGTCGCGCTCCAGTTGCTCGCGCAGCGGGCCCAGCGAGCCGTGGCCGCCATGCCGCACCGTGATCACGAAGTCGACGCCGGTGAAGACCATGAGCTCGCCGGTGTCGACGACCTCGCTGGTGTCGGTCAGCTGGTCGTGCTCGACGTAGCGGACGGTCTTGAAGACGGTGAACAGCGAGTCGTCGTAGTGCTCCAGCTTGGGGCGCTGGTGGGCGTGGACCGCGTCCTCGACGGCGAGCGGGTGCAGCCCGAACAGCTCGACGATGCCGGCGAACTCCACCTCGGACGGTTCGTGCAGGCCGATCCAGACGAAGCCGTCACCGGTCCGCCGGACCTGTCGAATGGCTTCCTCGGCCGGCAGACTGCCCTCCTGGCGCACCCCGGACACGTAGACCGCGCAGTTCACCACGGCGGTGCCGAGCGGCGAACGGGCGGGATGGCTGAGGTCCACCCCGCCCTGACGCGGCTGCGGCAGCTGGGCGGCCTTGCGGAGATTGCTGATCATCGACACCGGGCCAGTATCGCCCGCGGGGGCACACCGGAGGTACGGCCCGGGCCTGATTTTGCGCACTCCGCACCGCGCCGTGGTCGGAGCCGTGCCGTCCATTTGCCCGCGCGCCCCGGGCGTGCGCTCCGCGCGCCGGTCAGGGGACGAGCGCCGGCTGGTCCGCCGCGGCCCGCTCGGGCGCCGCGGGCTCCTCCTGGGGCAGGCTCTGCACCCGGGCCCGCCGGGGCAGCCGGAACAGCAGGCCGAGGACGAGCACCAGCCCGCCGGCGATCCACCACAGGGCGTGCGTGGTGGCGGCCACGAAGCCGGCGCCGCCCGGGCCGTCCACCGCGCCGAAGAACGCCACCGACGACAGCGCCAGGCCCAGTGCCATGCCCACCTGACCGGTGGTGTTGAAGATGCCGGAGGCCGAACCGGAGTGCCCGACCGGCACCTCGGAGAGCACCGCATCGGTGATCGGCGCGATGATCAGGCCCATCCCGGCCCCCATCAGGACCATCGCCGGGGCCATCTGCCAGGACTGCATCGCGGTGCCGTAGTGGTCGGCCTGCCAGAGGTAGAGCAGGGTGCCGCCGAGCATGATCAGTGCGCCGGCCTGGAGCACCGCGCGGCCGAAACGGGGCACCAGCTTCTGGACGGACAGTCCGGCCGCGGCGGAGCAGGCCAGCGAGAACGGCAGGCCGGTCAGCCCGGCGTGCAGCGGCCCCCAGCCCAGCCCGAGCTGCATGTACAGCGTCCAGATGAGGAAGAACAGGCCGCTCACCACGCCGAAGGTGAGCTGGACGCCGACGCCGGCGGCGAAGGTCTTGATCCGGAACAGCGAGAGCTCGACCAGCGGCGAGCCGTCCTTGCGGGCCTTGAACTGCTCGTAGCGGACGAACCCGGCGAGGACCAGCGGCCCGGCCGCCATGGCGACGAAGCCCCAGACGGGCCAGCCGGCCTCGCGGCCGTGGGTGAGCGGGTAGAGCACCAGCAGCAGGCCGAGGGTGAGCAGCGCGGTGCCGACCAGGTCGAGGCGGAGCGCGGTGTCCGAGCGGGACTCGGTCAGGAAGCGGCGGCCGAAGAGGATCCCGAGGACGCCGACGGGGAGGTTGATCAGGAAGATCGGCCGCCATTCCAGGCCGAAGAGGTTCCCCTGGGTGAGCAGGGCGCCGATCAGCGGGCCGCAGACCGCGCCGAGGCCGACCACCGCGCCGAACATCCCGAAGACCTTGCCGCGCTCGTGGGCCGGGAAGCTGACGTGGATGATCGCCAGCACCTGCGGCACCATCAGCGACGCCGTCGCGCCCTGCAACACCCGCGCGGCGACCAGCATCGCCGGGTCCGCGGCCAGCCCGCACAGCGCGGAGGCGACGGTGAAGCCGCCCATCCCGAGCAGGAAGAGCTTCTTGCGGCCGTGGATGTCGCCGAGCCGGCCGCCGGTGATCAGGCCGATGGCGAAGGCCAGGGCATAGCCGGCGGTGACCCACTGGAGAGCGCCGAACCCGGCGCCGGTGTCCTGTCGGATGCTGGGCAGCGCAATGTTGACGATGGTCGCGTCGACCAGGTCCATGAAGCTCGCGGTCAGGACGACGGCGAGGGCTATCCACCGTCTCCGGTCGGCGGACGGGGGTCCGTCGCCGGCCGGCGCGGCGGGGGTCGGATCGGCCGGCGCGGCGGGGGTCGGATCGGGCGGGGTCATGCGGAACTCCTGGCGGTGCCGTGAACGAGCGGAAGGGACGTGCCGGGGGCCCCCGCTGCGTTGGCGGTGCGTACCGTCCCGGACGTCCTCGACACTAAGCCCCGTCTAGGACAGTTTCCGTCCTACTTCCTGCGCCATCATCGTCCCCATGAGTGAGACATCGGCACGTCTGCTGAACTTGCTGTCGCTGCTCCAGACGCCCCGCGAGTGGCCCGGCCGGGAGCTGGCCGACCGGCTGCGGGTCACCACCCGGACCATTCGCCGCGACGTCGAGCGACTGCGCGAGCTCGGCTATCCGGTGCACGCCACGATGGGCGCGGAGGGCGGCTACCGGCTGGCCGCGGGCACCGCCATGCCGCCGCTGCTGCTGGACGACGAGGAGGCGGTGGCCATCGCGGTGGGCCTGCGCTCGACCGCCGGGCACACCATCGCGGGCATCGAGGAGGCGTCGGTCCGGGCGCTGGCCAAGCTGGAGCAGGTGCTCCCGGCCCGGCTACGGCGGCGGGTGGGCACGCTGGGCACCGCCACCGTCCCGATGCCGGCCGGCGACGGCCCGACCGTCGATCCGGAGCACCTGGCGGTGCTGGCCGCGGCGATCGCCAACCACGAGCGGGTGCGCTTTCGCTACCGCGCCGGTGCGGGGGACCTCAGCCGGCGCCTGGTGGAGCCGCACCGACTGGTCGCCGCGGGCCGCCGCTGGTACCTGGTGGCGTTCGACAACGACCGCGACGACTGGCGGATCTTCCGGGTGGACCGGCTGAGCGAGCCGTTCGCCACCGGCGTGCGGACCGCGCCGCGCGAGCTGCCGGCCGCGGACGCCGGGGCGTACGTCCGGGAGCGGATGCGCGGGATGGCGGTCACCTACCGGGCGGTGGCGACGGTGTACGGGCCGGCCGAGGAGATGGCCGGCCGGCTCGGCGGCCGGGCGGCGGGCGAGGTCGAACCGCTCGACGAGGGCAGCTGCCGCTGGCGCAGCGCGCCCGAATCGCTGGAGTGGCTGGCGCTGCGGCTGGCGTTGCTGGGCCGGGAGTTCACGGTGCACGAACCGGCCGAGCTGACCGGGTACCTGCGGGCGCTGGGCGGCCGGGCGCTGCGGGCCGCCGGAGCCGCCGAACCGGACGCCACGGCGGCGCCCGACCCGGGGAATACCCCAGGGGGGTAAAGTGTTTGCGGGGTCGGCGGAGAGTGGACGGGACGCCGGCCGCCCCCGGTGCCACACGGCCCCGCGAACAGGAGGAGCAGCCGTCATGACCACCGCGATCGATGGGCCCGTGGTCGAGCTGGAGATCGGCGGTATGACCTGCGCCTCGTGCGCGGCCCGCGTCGAGAAGAAGCTCAACCGCATGGACGGGGTCACCGCCACCGTCAACTACGCCACCGAGAAGGCGCAGGTGACGCTCGCCGAGGGCAGCGGCGTGGCGACCGCCGACCTGATCGCCACCGTGGAGAAGACCGGCTACACCGCCACGCTGCCCGAACCCCCCGCCCCGGAACCGCCCGCCGACGACGCCGCCGGCGGCCCGGCCCCGGGCGCGGACGGTGTCGTCGACGGTCCGCTCGCCGCCCTCCGGCAGCGTCTGCTCATCTCCCTGGCGCTCTCCGTCCCGGTGATCCTGATGGCGATGGTCCCGGTCCTCCAGTTCACCAACTGGCAGTGGCTGTCCCTGACCCTGGCCGCCCCGGTGGTGGCCTACGGGGCATGGCCGTTCCACCGGGCCGCCTGGACCAACCTGCGGCACGGCGCGGCCACCATGGACACCCTGATCTCCATGGGCACCCTCGCCGCCTTCGGCTGGTCGCTGTGGGCGCTGTTCTTCGGTACGGCCGGGATGCCCGGGATGACCCACCCCTTCGAGCTGACCATCGCCCGCACCGGCGGCAGCGGCGCCCTCTACCTGGAGGCCGCGGCCGGCGTCACCACCTTCATCCTGGCCGGCCGGTACTTCGAGGCCCGTGCCAAGCGGAAGGCCGGTGCGGCCCTGCGCGCCCTGCTGGAACTGGGCGCCAAGGACGTGGCGGTGCTGCGCGGCGGCCAGGAGGTCCGGATCCCGGTCGGCGAGCTGCGCGCGGGGGACCGCTTCGTCGTCCGCCCCGGGGAGAAGATCGCCACCGACGGCCGGGTGGTGGAGGGCTCGTCCGCCGTGGACGCCTCGATGCTCACCGGCGAGTCCGTCCCCGTGGAGGTCGCCCCCGGCGACACCGTCACCGGCGCCACCGTCAACGCGGGCGGCCGGCTGGTCGTCGAGGCCACCCGGGTCGGCGCGGACACCCAGCTCGCCCGGATGGCCAAGCTGGTGGAGCACGCCCAGAACGGCAAGGCGGCCGCCCAGCGGCTCGCCGACAAGATCTCCGCGGTCTTCGTCCCGGTCGTCATCGCGCTCGCCCTGGCCACCCTCGGCTTCTGGTTCGGCACCGGCCACGGCGCGGTCGCCGCGTTCACCGCCGCGGTCGCCGTGCTGATCATCGCCTGCCCGTGCGCGCTCGGTCTGGCGACCCCGACCGCCCTGATGGTCGGCACCGGCCGCGGCGCCCAGCTCGGCATCCTGCTCAAGGGGCCCGAGGTCCTGGAGACCACCCGCACCGTCGACACCGTCGTCCTGGACAAGACCGGCACCGTCACCACCGGAGTGATGACCCTGACCGACGTCCACCTGGCCGACGGGGTGACCCGTGCACAGGCGCTGCGCCTGGCCGGTGCGCTGGAGCACTCCTCCGAGCACCCCATCGCCCGGGCCGTCGCCACCGCCGCCCAGGAGGCCGAGCCCACCGGCACCCTGCCGGTCCCCGAGGGCTTCGCGAACGTCCCCGGTCTCGGCGTGCGCGGCTCCGTCGAGGGGCACGCCGTCCTGGTCGGCCGGGAGCGGCTGCTGAACGACCGCGGCCAGCAGCTGCCGTCCGCGCTGGCCGCCGCCAAGGACGCGGCCGAGCGGGCCGGGCACACCGCGGTCACGGTCGGCTGGGACGGCGCGGCCCGCGCCGTCCTGGTGGTCTCCGACGCGGTCAAGCCCACCAGTGCCGAGGCGGTCCGCCGGCTGCGCGCGCTGGGGCTGACCCCGGTCCTGCTGACCGGCGACAACCGCGCGGTGGCCGAGTCGGTCGCCGCGGAGGTCGGCATCGACGAGGTGATCGCCGAGGTCCTGCCCGAGGACAAGGTCGCCGTCATCGAACGCCTCCAGGCGGAGGGCCGCTCGGTCGCCATGGTCGGCGACGGGGTCAATGACGCGGCCGCGCTGGCCCGCGCCGACCTGGGCCTGGCGATGGGCACCGGCACCGACGCCGCCATCGAGGCCGGTGACCTCACCCTCGTCCGCGGCGACCTGCGTACCGCGGCGGACGCCATCCGGCTCGCCCGGGCCACCCTCGGCACCATCCGCACCAACCTGTTCTGGGCGTTCGGCTACAACGTCGCCGCGCTCCCGCTGGCCGCCGCGGGCCTGCTCAACCCGATGATCGCCGGCGCCGCGATGGCGTTCTCCTCGGTCTTCGTCGTCGGCAACAGCCTCCGTCTGCGGCGCTTCCGCGCCCTGGTCTGAGCCGCTCCCCGTCCGCACCGGCCCCGGCCGCGCACCGCGCCGCCGGGGCCGACACGCGTCGGAAGCCTCTAGTTCTGGCCGCTGAACGTTGGTGATTCGCACAGCCGTCCGGCGCCGCCGACCGGCGAGACTGTGCGGACACCGCCCGCTCCACGTACCGCAGGGGATCCCATGACCGGGTCGCGCATCCTGGCCCTCGGCCATTACCAGCCCTCTCGTGTGCTGACCAACGACGACCTCGCCGGGATCGTCGACACCGACGACGCCTGGATCCGCAGTCGCGTCGGCATCCGCACCCGGCACATCGCGGCGCCGGAGGAGACGGTGGACGCGATGGCCGCGGAGGCCGCCGGGAAGGCGCTGGCCGCCGCCGGTCTGGCCACCGAGGACATCGACCTGGTGCTGGTCGCCACCTGCACCGCCACCGACCGCAGCCCCAACACCGCGGCCCGGGTCGCGGCCCGGCTGGGCCTGGCCTCCCCCGCCACGATGGACCTCAACGTCGTCTGCGCGGGCTTCACCCACGCCCTGGCCACCGCCGACCACGCCATCCGGGCCGGCTCGGCGACCCGTGCCCTGGTCATCGGCGCGGAGAAGTTCACCGACGTGGTCGACTGGACCGACCGCTCCACCTGCGTCCTGGTCGGCGACGGCGCCGCGGCCGCGGTGGTCACCGCCTCCCCGGAGGCCCGGATCAGCCCGGTCCTGTGGGGCTCGGTCCCCGAGATGGGCAACGCGGTCCGCATCGAGGGCAACCCGGCCCGCTTCGCCCAGGAGGGCCAGACCGTCTACCGCTGGGCCACCACCCAGCTCCCCGCCATCGCCCGGCAGGTCTGCGAGCGGGCCGGTCTCCGCCCCGAGGAGCTGGCCGGCGTCGTCCTCCACCAGGCCAACCTGCGGATCATCGAACCGGTCGCGGAACGCCTCGGCGCGGTCAACGCGGTCATCGCCCGCGACGTCGTCGACTCCGGCAACACCTCCGCCGCCTCCGTGCCGCTCGCCCTCGCCAAGCTGGTCGAACGCCGCGAGGTCCCGGTCGGCGCCCCGGTCCTGCTCTTCGCCTTCGGCGGCAACCTCTCCTACGCCGGCCAGGTCGTCCGCGTCCCCTGACGGCCGGTCCGGGTCGGCGTCCGATTCCTTCAAGACGGCGCCCGCCCACCGCTCCTACGCTCGCCGTCATGAGCACCCCACCCGTACCCCGCCTCGACGCGATCGGCCTGGTCGTGGCCGACCTGGCCGCCTCCTTGGCGTTCTACCGCCGCCTGGGCCTCACCGTTCCCGACGGTTCCGACACCGCCCCGCACGCCGAGGCGCAACTTCCCGGCGGCCTCCGCCTGATGTGGGACACCCACGAGGTCGCCCGCTCCCTCACCCCCGACTGGACGCCGCCCCGGGCCGGCACCCCCACCGGCCTGGCCTTCGCCTGTGCGGACGCCGCCCATGTCGACGCGGTGTACGCGGACCTCACCACCGCCGGTTACGCCGGTGAGAAGGCCCCCTGGGACGCCGTCTGGGGCCAGCGCTACGCCGTCGTCCAGGACCCCGACGGCCACGGCGTGGACCTCTTCGCCCCGCTGCCCTAGCGGTCCGACTGATCCGGCCGGTCCGGCTGATCGGGCCGGTCCGGCCGGTTCAGACCGTGCGACCGGTCCGCGCGACCGGCGCCGCACCGGCCGGACCGGGTCGTCCTCCAACGCCCGCCGCCTCGTTCAATTCGTTCAATCCATTCGATTCATTCAATTCATTCGATGTCCTGCGGATGCTCCTCCAGGTACATCACGCCGCAGGTGCGGCAGAACGGCTGCGCCGCGTCCGTCCCCCACGTACCGGCCGATTGGGTGGCGGCGGCCGGGGCCAGCGGCTGGCCGCACATCGCGATGGTCGCGCCCACCCGGGTCATGTGCCACTTCTTGACCGGCGTGTCCTCGTGCGGCAGCACGCCCTCCGCATACTCCGCGCGCATCTCATGCTCCATGGCAGGTGCACCTCCTACCGCCCACCATGCGCCGCCGCTCCCGACCCCACAACGCCAGTCACCCGGCCGGGCCCTGCCCGGTGGATCAGGGTCGGACCGGCCCTAGAAGATCGACCACCCGGTGAGCGTCGTGAACTGGTCCAGCGCCGCCATGCCCGCCACGGAGTTCCCCCGCGCGTCCAGCCCCGGACTCCACACGCACAGCGTGCACCGCCCCGGCACGACGGCCACGATGCCGCCGCCCACCCCGCTCTTCGCCGGCAGGCCCACCCGGTACGCGAACTCCCCCGCCGCGTCGTACGTCCCGCAGGTCAGCATCACCGCGTTGATCCGCTTGGCCTCGCGCGCCTCCAGCAGTCGGCTTCCGCCGGCCCGCAGCCCGTGCCGGGCCAGGAACCCGCCGGCCACCGCCAGGTCCCGGCACGACATCTCGATCGAGCACTGCCAGAAGTAGTGCTCGATCACGCTCGGCACGGGATTCTCCAGATTCCCGAACGAGGCCATGAAGTGCGCCAGCGCCGCGTTCCGGTCCCCGTGGTCGGCCTCCGAACCGGCCACCGCCTGGTCGAACGCCAGCTCCGGATTCCCGCTCTCGTCCTGGAGGAACTCCAGCATCGAGGTGCTGGCGTCACCGGTCATCGTCAGCAGCCGGTCCGTCACCACCAGCGCCCCGGCGTTGATGAAAGGATTCCGCGGAATGCCGTTCTCCCACTCCAGCTGCACCAGGGAGTTGAACGGCGTCCCCGAGGGTTCCCGCCCGACCCGCTGCCAGATGTCGTCGTCCCCGTGGGACCCGGCCATCACCAACGCCAGCGAGAACGCCTTGGAGATCGACTGTATGGAGAACGGGACCTCCCAGTCGCCGGTCCCGTACACCTCGCCGTTGATGTCCGCGACGGCGATCCCGAAGCGGTCCGGGGACACCCGTGCCAACGCCGGAATGTAGTCGGCGACGTGCCCGCGCCCCACGAACGGCCTCGCATAGGCCGCCACCTCCTCAAGAACGGCCTGGTAGTCCATACCGGACACGCTAACCCGCGCGGAGCAGCGCCCCCATCGGAGCCCCCGCGAGTGACTTCACCTCGCGCGCCAGATGGGCCTGGTCCGCGTAGCCGGCCCGCGCCGCGACCTCCGCGTACGGGACGCCGGCACGGGCCAGGTCCAACGCCCGCACCAGCCGCAGCACCCGGCCCAACGTCTTCGGCCCGTACCCGAACACCGCCAGGCTGTGCCGGTGCAGCTGCCGCTCGCCCATCCCGGCCAGCTGGGCCACCTCCGCCACCGGCCGGCCGCGCCCGAGCCCGGAGACGATCGCCGCGGTCCGGCCGTCCCGCCCGGGCACCGCACCGTCCGGCGCGCCGGACCACCGGCCGGCCGCCCGCAGCCGGTCCCGCGCGGCCTCCTCCAGCACCGCCCCCGGGCCGCCGGCGGCCGCCCGCTCCGCCAGTTCCCGGGCCCGCCGGGCGCCCCACAGGTCCTCCAACGGCACCCGCCGGTCGCGCAGTTCGTGTGCCGGCACCCCGAAGACCGCCGGCCCCTGCCCCGGTGCGAACCGCAGCCCCGCCCAGCGCGTCCCGGCCGGCACCGCGGCGTCCGGCGCCTGCGGCCCGGTGTCCGGCCCGGCCACCAGGAGCCGTCCCGCGCTCCAGATCAGGTCGGTGCAGCCGTCGGGCAGCACCGGTCCCGCCCCCGGCACCGTGGTGGTGGTCCACAGCACCGCCCCCGGCAGCCGCGACGCCCGCTCCCGGTACGTCCCCCGGACGGCCCGGCCGGCGTCCGCCCCGGATGCGCCAACCGGCCCACCCACGTCGCGTTCCTCGCCCACATCCCCCAGCCTGGCACGGGAACCCGACGGCCGTCCCCGCCGTTGATCCCTTACACAACCGACACCAACCGGGTCCACCGACCCACCCGCCAGGGAGGCAGCAATGACAGGGTTTCTCGACCGCGCCAAGGAGCAGGCCAAGCAGGGACTGGCCCAAGGCAAGCAGAAGGTCGACGAGTTGCAGCAGCAGCGAGCCGGAAACGACCTCCTGAGGAAGCTCGGCGCCGCCTACTACGCCGAGCGTCGCGGCAGCGGCTCCCCCGACGCCACCCAGAGCGCGCTCACCGCCCTCGAAGCCCATATCAGCACCCACGGCGACAGCTTCCTGCACAGCTGACGACCACCCCCGCACCGCACCCCCGTCCCCGTCCCCTCCCCCTCCTCTCTCCGCTCCCATGAACAGCCCCGGCCCCCAGGCGCTCCGCCCCCGCCTCCCCTCTCCCCTCCAGTCCGTCGACGACGAGCGGTTCGCCCGCCGCGGTGTCCGCCTCGTCCTCAAACGGGACGACCTCATACACCCCACCCTCCCGGGCAACAAGTGGCGCAAGCTGGCCCCCAATCTGCGGGCCGCGGCCGAAGCGGGCGACCGCGCGCTGCTCACCTTCGGCGGCGCGTACTCCAACCACCTGCGGGCCACGGCCGCCGCCGGCCGGCTGCTCGGCTTCCGCACCATCGGCGTGGTCCGCGGCGACGAGTTGGCCGGCGCCCCGCTCAACTGGTCCCTGGCCCGTTGTGCCGCCGACGGGATGACGCTGCACTTCGTCGACCGGGCCACCTACCGCCGCACGTCAGACCCGGAGGTCCTCGGCGCCCTCCGCGACCGGTTCGGCGCCTTCCGGGTCATACCGGAGGGCGGCAGCAACTCCCTCGCCGCGCAGGGCTGCACGGAGCTGGGCCGGGAGCTGCGCGGGCGGGCCGACACGGTCGCGGTGGCCTGCGGCACCGGCGGCACCCTGGCCGGGCTCGCCGCCGGCCTCGGCCCCGGCCAGCGCGCGCTGGGCGTCCCGGTCCTCAAGGGCGGCAGCCCGCACTTCCTCCACGGGACGGTCGCCGACCTCCAGCGCGCGGCCTTCGGCGGCGTCCGCGGCGACTGGTCGCTGGCGGAGGACTTCCACTTCGGTGGCTACGCCCGCCGCACCCCCGAACTGGACGCGTTCGCCGACGCCTTCGAGCAGCGGCACGGCCTGCCCGTCGAGCGGGTCTACGTCGCCAAGCTGCTGTTCGCCCTGACCGCCCTGGCCGAGCGGGACGCCTTCCCGCCCGGCAGCACCGTCGCCGCCGTCATCACCGGCACCGAGGCCGGCACCGACGCCGGGTAGGCCCACCCGACAGGCCAGGGGTCGCTAGGACGCGGCCTCCCGGTAGGCCGCCGCCTCCTCCAGGTCCAGTCGGCGCAGCAGCGTCCGCATCATCTCGTCGTCGATCCGGCGCGCGTCCCGCAGCTCCACGAAGACCCGCCGCTCGGCGTCGATCATCTCCCGGGCCAGCCTTCGGTAGGTGTCGTCGGCGGACTCCCCGGTCACCTCGTTCACCGCGCCCAGCCGCTCCCACACCGCGTTGCGGCGCCGCTCCAGGACCGTGCGCAGCCGGTCGGCGAGCGGCCCGGGCAGGGCGTTGCGCTCGTCCTGGAGCAGGGTGTCGAGCCGGGCCTCGGCGGCCCGGGACGCCTCGTTCTGGGCCTGCGCCTCGGCCAGCGTCTCGGCCTGGGCGTCCCGGCCGGGCAGCCGCAGCGCCCGGATCAGCGGCGGCAGTGTCAGCCCCTGGACGACCAGCGTGCCGATGACGGTGGTGAAGGTCAGGAAGAGCACGAGGTTGCGGGCCGGGAAGGGGCCGCCGCCGTGCACCGTCGCGGGGATGGAGAAGGCGATGGCCAGCGAGACCACCCCGCGCATCCCGGCCCAGCCGACGATGACCGGCGCGTTCCAGGTCGTGTCCGGTTCGCGGGTCCGGATCCGGGCCGACAGCAGCCGCGGCAGGTACGTCGCGGGGAAGACCCACACGAAGCGCGCCAGCACCACGACGCCGAACACCACCGCCCCGTACCCGAGGGCCTGAGCCGTACTGAACTCGCCCAGGCCGCGCAGCACCACCGGCAGCTGGAGCCCGATCAGCGCGAAGACCGCGGACTCCAGCACGAAGGAGACCATCTTCCAGACCGCCTCCTCCTGGAGCCGGGTCTCGAAGTCGACCTGCCAGGAGCGGTGCCCCAGGTACAGGCCGACGACCACGACGGCCAGCACCCCGGAGGCCCCGACCTGCTCGGCGGCGGCGTACGCGGTGAACGGGATGAGCAGCGAGAGGGTGTTCTCCAGGAGCGCCGATTCCCGCAGCCGGCAACGGAGCCAGTGCAGCGGCACCATCAGCACGACGCCGATCCCGATGCCGCCCAGGGACGCCACGGCGAACTCCTTGAAGCCCTGACCCCAGGTGGCGCTGACTCCTACGGCGGCGCCCAGCGCCACCTTGTACGCGGTGATCGCGGTGGCGTCGTTGACCAGCGATTCGCCCTGGAGGATCGTCGTGATCCGGTGCGGCAGGCCCAGTCTGCGGGCGATCGCGGTGGCCGCGACGGCGTCCGGCGGGGCGACGACGGCGCCCAGCACGAGCGCGGCGGTCAGCGGCAGGTCCGGGATGACCAGGTACGCCGCGTACCCGACGGCCAGCGTCGCGAACAGCACGTAGCCGATCGAGAGCAGTGCCACCGGCCGCAGGTTGGCCCGCAGGTCCAGGTAGGAGCTGTCCAGGGCGGCGGTGTGCAGCAGCGGGGGCAGCAGCAGGGGCAGCACGATGTGCGGATTGAGGGTGTAGTCCGGAATACCCGGGATGTATGCGGCGCCGAGGCCCACGGCGACCAGCAGCAGCGGCGCCGGCACCGGTGTCCGCCGCGCCAACCCGGCGACCCCCGCACTCCCCGCGACCAGCAGCAACAGCGGCATCACGTCCACGCCCGCACCGTCCCCACACTCCCCCGCCGGCCGTCCCGGCGATCTAACCTGGCCATCATGAGCGAGTGCACGCACGTTCCCGAACTCCCGCGCGCCGAACCGACGCCGTTGAGCGCGACCTGCCTGGAGTGCCTGGCCGTCGGCAGCCACCCGGTGCAGCTGCGACTCTGCCTGGCGTGCGGGCACGTCGGCTGCTGCGACTCCTCGCCGTACCAGCACGCCACCGGGCACTTCAAGGAGACCGGTCACCCGGTGATGCGGTCGTTCGAGCCGGGCGCCTCGTGGCGGTGGTGCTTCGTCGACGAGGTGCTGGTCTGAGGCGGTCGGCAGGGTGGTCGGACACCCCCGCGGGGCGTGCCGGGGCACCGGTTTAGCCTTACGGCATGATCCGCGAAGCGACGCCCGACGACGTGCCCGTCATCCTCGCCATGATCGGCGAACTGGCCGCCTACGAACGCGTCCCGGAGGCCGCACAGGCCACCGAGCCGCAGCTGAAGGAGGCGCTGTTCGGTCCGCAGCCGGCCGCGTTCGCACTGATCGCGGAGGACGCCGGCGAACCGGTCGGCTTCGCCCTGTGGTTCCGGAACTTCTCGACGTGGACGGGCACGCACGGTGTCTATCTGGAGGACCTGTACGTCCGCCCCGTGGCGCGCGGCGGCGGCCACGGCAAGGCGCTGCTGGCGGCCCTCGCGCAGATCTGCGTGGCCCGCGGCTACCAGCGTTTCGAGTGGTCGGTCCTGGATTGGAACGAACCGTCCATCGGTTTTTACCGGTCCATCGGCGCCCGCCCCATGGACGAATGGACGGTCTTCCGGCTCACTGGAGATGCGCTGCACACGCTCGCGGACACCGCGCCTGCCAACGGAGCGTAATCGGGCTCGATTTGACGGTTCCCACCCCTACCACCGTCCGTGCCCGAGGTTTTACACTCAGTAACAGACGCGCCGCCGCCGAGCCGGCCGGCACCGTCCGGACGGCTGCCCTGCTCCTTCCGGGCGACACCGGCCCGCCGATCGCGATAGCGTCACAGCCGAACCACGACCCGCGCCGGATCGTTCTCCTTGCACCTGGCGAGAGAGCCACCCGGCACGGATCCCCCGAAGAACGCGAAGAACGCGAACCGCAAGAGCTTCATCACGCATTCCAGCTCTACCAGCTTGTGTCACCTTGGAGGTGAGGGTGTCCCAGATCGCAGGCGAGCCCGGGACTCAGGACTTCGTGGAAGTCCGTCTGCCCGCTGCGGGTGCCTACCTGTCCGTGCTGCGTACGGCCACGGCCGGTCTCGCAGCCCGCTTGGACTTCACCCTCGACGAGATCGAGGATCTGCGCATCGCGGTCGACGAAGCCTGCGCAATCCTGCTGCAACAGGCCGTCCCCGGCAGCGTGCTCAGCTGTGTCTTCCGGCTCATCGACGACGCACTGCAGGTGACGGTGTCGGCCCCGACGACCGACGGCCGCGCTCCCGAGCGCGACACCTTCGCCTGGACGGTGCTCTCCGCACTGGCGGGCAAGGTCGACTCCACCGTCGCCGAAGACCGCACGGTCACCATCAGTCTGTACAAGGAGCGCGGCGCCGGTCCCGGACCGTCATGACCGAACAGGGGGCCCCGTGAAAGATCTCGAACGCGGCGCGAGGATGGCGGCGGGCGCGGTCATCCCCGGGCAGCATGCGCAGCCGCACCCGGTGGGAGCGGACGACCACGGCGGCCGGTTGGACGCGGCGGAGCAGGCAGAGCGGGCGGACCACATGGACCAGAGCGAGCAGCAGGGCCGGCAGGCGGACCGGCAGGATCCGCCGGCTGCCGGCGACCGGCCCCAGGACCGGCGTTCCCCGGGGCCGGGGGATGCGCACGACCGCGGCGGCGCCCGCGCGATGTTCTACGAGCTGCGCAAGCTCCCCGACGGCTCCTCGGAGCGCGCCGAACTCCGCAACACCCTCGTGCGGATGCACTTGCCGCTGGTCGAGCACCTGGCCCGGCGGTTCCGCAACCGCGGTGAGCCGCTCGACGACCTGACCCAGGTCGCCACGATCGGTCTGATCAAGTCGGTGGACCGGTTCGACCCGGACCGCGGGGTGGAGTTCTCCACGTACGCCACACCCACCGTCGTCGGGGAGATCAAGCGGCACTTCCGCGACAAGGGCTGGGCGGTCCGGGTTCCGCGCCGCCTCCAGGAGCTGCGGCTGTCGCTGACCACCGCGACCGCCGAGCTCTCCCAGCGGCACGGCCGGGCGCCCACGGTCCATGAGCTGGCCGAGCACCTGGGGATCTCCGAGGAGGAGGTCCTGGAGGGTCTGGAGTCGGCGAACGCCTACAGCACCCTCTCGCTCGACGTCCCGGACACCGACGACGAGTCCCCGGCGGTCGCCGACACCCTCGGGGCCGAGGACGAGGCGCTGGAGGGTGTGGAGTACCGCGAGTCCCTCAAGCCGCTGCTGGAGGACCTGCCGCCGCGCGAGAAGAAGATCCTGCTGCTGCGGTTCTTCGGCAACATGACCCAGTCGCAGATCGCCCAAGAGGTCGGCATCTCCCAGATGCACGTCTCACGCCTCCTGGCCCGCACCCTGGCCCAGCTGCGCGACAAGCTCCTCGTGGAGGAGTGAAGCCCCAGGCTCCTCGCGGAGGAGTAAAGCCCGGGGAATACCACCCCACCCCACCCAGTTGTGGCCCCGTAGGGGGCGCTCGTGTCCCCTACGGGATCCGTTCGCCCCACCCCTACGGGGTCACCGCGGTGTTACGGGGTTTCCCGCGGGGCGATGCCCAGCGCCGTGGTCGCCGTCGGGTTGACCAACAGCACGAGTACGACCAGCGCCGCCACCGCCAGCGCGGCGCCGGCGGCGATGAGCGCGCCACCGCCCTTGACCAGCGTCCAGGCGACCGGCAGCGCCACGATCTGGGTGATCAGTGAGGGCCCCCGGCTCCACCGGCGACGCAGCCACAGCCCGCGTGCGGCGACCAGCGGCAGCACGGCCAGCGCCAGGATCGTCACCCCGCCCATCTCCGCCTGCTGCGGGCTGTCCGGCGTTCCGACCAGGCCGTCGATCAGCATGTACGCGCCGAGGGCGGCCAGGGCCAGCCCCTCGATGGCGGTGAGCGCCGCGGCGGCGCTGAGCCGGGCGGGCCGGGGTCCTTTGGGCTCGGGCACCGCGGGGGTGCCGGCGGCTCGCTTCGAGGACTGCTTCTGCTGACTGGTCACCCCAGCAGGGTAGCGCCGGGCCGTTGCCGGGCCGGGCGGGCCCGGACCCCGGACGGGAGTGAGACCGGTACCGGCAGGTAGGTACGCTGCTGCACATGCGCGCACTTCTCGTGGTCAATCCCGCAGCAACCACCACGAGTCTCCGTACCCGTGAGGTACTCACCCACGCACTGGCCAGCGACCTCAAGCTGGAGGTCGCCGAGACGCAGTACCGCGGGCACGCCCGCGACCTGGCCCGGGAGGCCGCCGAGGGCGGAGAGACCGACCTGGTCGTGGCGCTCGGCGGCGACGGCACGGTCAACGAGGTCGTCAACGGTCTCCTGACGACCGGCCCCGACCCGGACTCGCACCCCCGGCTGGCCGTGGTCCCCGGTGGCTCCACCAATGTCTTCGCCCGCGCCCTGGGACTGCCCAACGACGTCGTGGAGGCCACCGGCGCCCTGTTGGACGCGTTGCGTGACCGCAGCGAGCGCACGGTGGGGCTGGGCCTGGCCTCGGGCACGCCGGGCAGCCCCGACGAGGGCGTGCCGGCCCGCTGGTTCACCTTCTGTGCCGGCTTCGGTTTCGACGCGGGTGTGGTCGGCCGGGTCGAGCAGCAGCGCGAGCGCGGCAAGCGCTCCACCCACGCCCTGTACGTGCGCCAGGTCGTCCGGCAGTTCCTGGGCGAGGCCAACCGCCGCCGGGGCACCATCACGCTCGAACGGCCGGGCGAGGAGCCGGGCACCACGGAGGTCATCGAGAACCTCGCGATGTCCATAATCTGCAACACCGCCCCCTGGTCGTACCTGGGCAACCGCCCGATCTACCCCTCCCCCGAGGCGTCCTTCGACACCGCGCTGGACCTCTTCGCGCTGGACAAGTTCTCGGTGCCGGCGGTGACCCGCTACGGTTCCCAGCTCCTCGCCTCCACACCGGGTCGCGGCCCACGAGGCAAGCACGTCCTCTCACTCCACGACCTCACCGACTTCACCTTGCATTCGCAGGTTCCCCTGCCGTTTCAGATGGATGGTGACCACCTCGGACTGCGGACGAGTGTGACGTTCACAGGCGTACGCCGGGCACTGCGTGTGATTGTGTGAGCAGTAGGGCCTAAAGTCCTTTCACTCGAACGTTTAGACTGGCTTCCACCCCCTGGAATGACGGCTGTGAGCTAGGCGACACCAAGGAATCAAAAAAAAGTTTCCGGAAGGGGTTGTATCCGTCGCCGAGGTTTGCGAGTCTCTTCATGGCGATCGGGACGGCCGCTTTACCGGCCCCCTTGAGAGCCCGAATCCTCCTCCTCATCCCACAGGACCGCACCAGTCCTTGACTGGCTTTCGGCCCTTCCCTTGTGGAGGGATTCGTGAAAGCGTTCACATTCACAAGCAACGTTCCCGTCATACGAGGAGATGGAGCAGCCATGGACTGGCGTCACCGCGCCGTTTGCCGCGAAGAAGACCCCGAGCTCTTCTTCCCCATCGGCAACACCGGTCCCGCGCTGCTGCAGATCGAGGAAGCCAAGGCCGTCTGCCGCCGCTGCCCCGTTATGGAGCAGTGCCTGCAGTGGGCGCTCGAGTCCGGCCAGGACTCGGGCGTCTGGGGTGGTCTGAGCGAGGACGAGCGCCGCGCGATGAAGCGCCGTGCAGCTCGCAACCGGGCGCGCAACGCCAGCGCCTGAGCCAACCGCCCCGTGGCCCCCGAGCCGCAGCGCGCAGTACCTTCGATGCCCGCCCGGAGCTGAAACCCGGTCGTTATCGCATCGCTATAGCTTTGAGCCCCGGACCGACACTGGTCCGGGGCTTGTTGCTGTCCGGGGCCGAAGGGGCGGCGCGCCTGCCGCCGCCCTTCCCACGGCCTCGCTTCCCTAGTGCGGTTTGTCGGCGCGCACCGGGATGTCGAGGAGCACCTGGGTGCCACCTTCCGGTCGGCGGACCATATCGAACGTTCCGCCCAATTCCCCCTCCGCCAGGGTCCGCACGATCTGCAGCCCCAGGTTTCCGGTGCGGTGCGGATCGAATCCCTCGGGTAGTCCGCGGCCGTTGTCCTGGACGGTGACCAGGAGCCGGGGCTCGGTGCGGCTGCCGCCGCGGACCGCGGCGACCTCGACGGTGCCGTGCTGCTCCTGGTCGAAGGCGTGCTCCAGGGCGTTCTGGAGCACCTCCGTCAGCACCATCGACAGCGGGGTGGCCACCTCGGCGTCCAGGATGCCGAAGCGTCCGGTGCGTCGGGCGATCACCTTGCCCGGAGCGATCTCCGCGACCATGGCCAGTACCCGGTCGGCGATCTCGTCGAATTCCACCCGCTCGTCGAGGGTCTGGGACAGCGTCTCGTGCACGATCGCGATCGAACCGACCCTGCGTACGGCCTCGTTGAGCGCCTCGCGGCCCTGCTCGGATTCCATCCGGCGGGACTGCAACCGCAGCAGGGCGGCGACGGTCTGGAGATTGTTCTTCACCCGGTGGTGGATTTCCCGGATGGTGGCGTCTTTTGTGATCAGTTCCCGCTCACGGCGTCGCAGTTCGGTCACATCGCGCAACAGGACCAGCGAACCGATATGCGTTCCCTTGGGCTTGAGGGGAATGGCCCGCAATTGGATCACTCCGTCGTTGCCCTCGACCTCGAATTCCCGCGGGGCCCAGCCGCTGGCCAGTTTGACCAGGGCCTCGTCCACCGGGCCACGGGCCGGGGCCAGTTCGGCGGTGGCCTGGCCGAGGTGGTGGCCCACCAGGTCGGCGGCGAGGCCGAGTCGGTGGTAGGCGGAGAGCGCGTTGGGGCTGGCGTACTGGACGACGCCGTCGGCGTCGAGCCGGATCAGTCCGTCGCCGGCGCGCGGGGAGGCGTCCATGTCGACCTGCTGGCCGGGGAAGGGAAACGTTCCGGCAGCGATCATCTGGGCCAGGTCGGAGGCGCTCTGGAGGTAGGTCAGCTCCAGCCGGCTGGGGGTCCGCACGGTGAGCAGATTGGTGTTCCGGGCGATCACCCCGAGCACCCGCCCCTCCCGGCGGACCGGGATCGACTCGACCCGCACCGGCACCTCCTCGCGCCACTCCGGGTCGCCCTCGCGCACGATGCGGCCCTCGTCCAGGGCGGAGTCCAGCATCGGGCGGCGGCCCCGGGGAACGAGGTGGCCGACCATGTCGTCCTGATAGGAGGTCGGTCCGGTGTTGGGCCGCATCTGGGCGACCGACACGTAGCGGGTGCCGTCGAGGGTGGGGACCCACAGGACGAGGTCGGCGAAGGAGAGGTCGGAGAGCAGTTGCCACTCCGAGACCAACAGGTGCAGCCACTCCAGGTCGGAATCGCTCAGAGCGGTGTGCTGGCGTACGAGATCGTTCATCGAGGGCACACCTGGGAGCCTACCGGCGTACGGTATGTGTTGTGCCTGCACGGCCATGGACAGGGAAGAATGGTCTAGTCCAGAATGTGCGGTGCGGCACACCGGGGGAAACCCCGGACCGCTGAAACCTCCGCCCTCCCCGCACAGGAGGGCGGATCGAGGTCCACGGCGCTCTCTGCCCTGACTGCGCCCGGGCCTCCGATCGACCGGTCCCAGGACGGGACCGTGTCCCCGACCGCACAGGGGGCACGTCCCGCCCGTAGTACGGGGCCGGCCGATGTCAGCTCCGGGCTGCGGTGCCGGACAGGTTGAGGGTCCTGTCCCGGCGCCGCGGCCCGCGGGTGTTTTCGGGGGCGGTGCGAGATCGACAAGGCCCGGCCGGTGGATCAGGGTCGGACCGGCCCTAGACCCGCTCCCCCTTGCGCGGCCAGGCGTTCATCGCGAGCCCCGCGACCGCCTCCAGCGTCGCCCGGTCCGTGCCGTCCCGCGCGGACTGCGACATCCCGGCGATGATCGCGCTCACATACTCGGCCAGCGCATGGGCGTCCGTGTCGGCGGGGAGTTCGCCGGCGGCGACGTCCGCCCGGATCGCGCGCTCGACCTCCCGGACGTTCGACTGCCGCTTCTCCCGCAGGGACGCGGCGACCTCGACGGAGGCGGGGGCGGTGTTCAGTGCGGCACTGATGACCATGCAGCCCCGTGGGCGGTCCGGGGCGGTGTATTCGGCCGCGGCCTCGTGAAGGGCCCGTTCGACGCCGCGGCGGGCGGTCGACTCCTCCGCCAGCGCGCGGGAGATGAAACCGCCGTACAACTGCCCGTAGACGGCGATCGCCTCGTCGAACAGGGCCCGCTTGTCGCCGAAGGCGGCGTAGAGGCTGGGGGCGCTGATGCCCATCTCGCGGGTGAGGTCGGAGATGGACGTGGATTCGTAGCCGTACTCCCAGAAGGACCGGATCGCCTTCTCCAGGGCCGTGTCGCGGTCGAACGACCGGGGCCGGCCTCGCTGCTTGGTCTCCTTGGCCACCATGGAGTGAATTCTATAGCGGTCGATAAGAAACGCGTGCTACGGTTTTTGTGTAGCGAGCACTACAGAAAGGGCTCGCCGGAGGCCCGGCGTGCGTGCGGACGACACGCACGGGCGCACAGACGAAGGGGAGGGTTCACGATGGGTGCACTCAGCGGCAGGACGGCACTGGTGACGGGCGGCGGCCGGGGAATCGGCCGGGCGATCTCGGAGCGACTGGGACGGGACGGCGCCCGAGTGGGCGTGCACTACGCCAGCGATGAGGCGGCGGCGAAGGAGACGGCCGCGGCGATCGAGGCGGCGGGCGGCGAGGCGTTCACCCTGCGCGCCGGGCTCGGGGAGGAGGGCGACGCCGAGGCGCTGTGGACCATGTTCGACGCACACGCCGACGGGCTGGACATCCTGGTGAACAACGCCGGGATCAACAAGACGCTGGACGGCACCCTGCGCCCCTTCGGCGAGATGACCCGCGGCGATATCGAGCGCCTCTTCGCGGTCAACGCCACCGCACCGTTCTTCGTGATCCAGGAGGGGCTGCCCCGGCTGCGGGACGGCGGACGGATCGTCAATGTCTCCACGGGACTGACGCACGGCGCGGCCAAGTCCGAGCTGATCGGTTACGCGATGTCCAAGGGTCCGATCGACGTCCTGACCCGCTCACTGGCGAAGGAGCTCGGCCCCCGCGGCATCACGGTCAATGCGGTGGCGCCCGGCGCGGTCGACACGGATATGAACGCCGCCTGGCTGCGGGGTGGGGAGAACGCCGGGGCGCGCGCCGCGACCGGAGCGCGCTCCCCGCTGGGGCGGGTGGCCGCACCCACCGACATCAGCGACATCGTGGGGTTCTTGGCCTCGAACGACAGCCGGTGGGTGACGGGGCAGTGGATAGATGCCACGGGCGGCGCCCTGCTCTGACGGCCGCGCCACCCTGCCGTTCCACCCCGCCTGCCGCCCCGGGCCGGCCATCGAGTCGAGGGGTAGCGGTCGGGAAAATGTGCCCTTTTGTTCAGCGACGCCACGGGGCCGCGGCCGGCCTCCTCTGCTAGATTGGTCTATACCACATAGCCCATTCTCCAGAACGGCAGGCCAAGCGTGGAAGTTGTCATCGTCCCGGACGCCGCGGCAGGCGGCGAGCTCATCGCGGAGGCCCTTGCCACCCTGGTGCGCCGCAAGCCCGAGGCGCTGCTCGGCGTGGCCACCGGCTCGACCCCGTTGCCCATCTACGAGGCACTGGCGGCGAAGGTCCGGGCCGGTGAGGTGGACGCCTCCCGAGCGCGGATCTGCCAGCTCGACGAGTATGTGGGCCTGCCCGCCGGGCACCCCGAGTCGTACCGCTCGGTGGTGCTGCGCGAGGTGGTGGAGCCGCTGGGGCTCGACGAGAGCGCGTTCATGGGGCCGGACGGCACGGCGGAGGACGTGCCGGCCGCCTGCGAGGCGTACGACGCGGCGCTTCGCGACGCCGGCGGGGTGGACCTCCAGCTGCTCGGGATCGGCACCGACGGGCACATCGGCTTCAACGAGCCCTGCTCGTCGCTGGCTTCCCGTACCCGCATCAAGACCCTGACCCAGCAGACCCGGGAGGACAACGCCCGCTTCTTCGCCAGCCTGGACGAGGTCCCGCACCACGTCATCACCCAGGGCATCGGCACCATCCTGGAGGCGCGCCACCTGGTGCTGCTCGCCACGGGCGAGGGCAAGGCGGACGCCGTGGCCCAGGCCGTCGAGGGCCCGGTCGCCGCACTGGTGCCGGCCTCGGCGCTCCAGCTGCACCCGCATGCGACGGTGGTCGTCGACGAGGCCGCGGCGTCCAAGCTGAAGCTGGCCGAGTACTTCCGGGCGACCTACGCCGCCAAGCCGGAGTGGCAGGGGCTGTAACGGAACCGACCGACGGCCTGAGGGCCCGTGCCGGTGCCGGCCCCTGGCGGGACGGACACGGGCACGGGCCCTCGGCGCGTTGTGGGCGATG
This sequence comes from Streptomyces sp. NPDC058000, assembly GCF_042886435.1. Taxonomy (NCBI): domain Bacteria; kingdom Bacillati; phylum Actinomycetota; class Actinomycetes; order Kitasatosporales; family Streptomycetaceae; genus Streptomyces; species Streptomyces sp. NPDC058000. The sequence continues at coordinate 35,917 of NZ_JBHVQS010000007.1, read as the reverse complement.
TGGGCACAGGCCCTCGGTGCGATGTGGGGCGGGTTCAACTCCCATGCGGGCGTGCCCAGTCAGGAGGTATGCCGGCCCGGGTGTCCGCTTGTCAGGGCCTGTGTCCCGTCAGGACGTACGCCCTGCCGGGGTGTCCGCTCGTCAGAGCCTGCGCCTCGCCAGGACGTACGCCCCGCCCGGGTGTCGCTCGCCAGGACCTGCGCCTCGTCAGGGCCTGTGTCACGTCAGGGCCTGCGCCCCTGCCAGGACCTGTGCCCCGTCAGAGCCTTCGTCCCGTCAGGGCCTGTGTCCCGTTAGGGCCTCTGCTGCTGCCTGGCTGCAGACGCGGGCGGCGCCGTGGGTGGCGAGGTGGGGGGTGCCCTGGGGCGGTGCCTGGGGGACGCCCATTTCGACGACGGCGGTGTGGGGGCGGGCGGTCAGCAGGGTGTGCAGGGCGTCGGCCATCCACGGGTGGCGGTGGAGGTCGCGGACGACGGCCACGACGGGGCGGTCGCCGGCGGCGGTGAGCAGGGTGTCGACGAGGGCGCGGGTCCCGGCCGCGGCGTCCTCGGCCGTGTAGGCGGCGGTTTCGGTGCCGGGGAGGAGCCGGGACAGTTCGGCGGCGACGCCCCAGGGGGTTTCGTCCCCGACGGCGATGTTGGCGAGGGGGGTGAAGGCGGCGACGTAGGCGGGGCCGGTCAGCGGCTCGTACGGGGTGACGGAGGTCAGGCGGAGGGCACGGCGGGCGGCGGTCAGGCCGATCCCGGGGGCGGGCGCGGCCCCCTCCCCCGCGCCCGCCTCCCGGGTCCAGTGCGCCAGGGTGCGGACCCGTGCCGCGGCGTCGGCGAGCCGCTCCTCCGGCAGGTCGCCCTCCCGGACGGCGCGCACCAGGGCGTCGCGCAGCCGCAGCACGGTGTCCTCGTCGGCCAGTCCGCCGCCGACGCAGATCGCGTCGGCTCCGGCGGCGAGCGCCAGTACGCTGCCGCGTTCGATGCCGTAGGTGGCGGCGATGGCCCGCATCTCGATGCCGTCGGTGACGACGAGCCCGTCGAAGCCGAGGCCGCCCTCGGTGGCGGGGGCGCGCAGCAGGCCGTGCAGGGCGGCCGGGCTGAGTGTGGCGGGGCGTTCGGCGTCCAGGGCGGGCAGCAGGATGTGGGCGCTCATCACGGCGCGGGTGCTGGCGGCCACCGCGGCGCGGAACGGCACCAGTTCGCGTTCCTGAAGCGTCGCCAGGTCGGCGCTGATGCGAGGGAGGTCGTGGTGGGAGTCGGTGGCGGTGTCGCCGTGGCCGGGGAAGTGCTTGGTGCAGGCGGCGACACCGGCGGACTGCAGTCCCTGGACGTAGGCGGCGGTGTGCCGGGCGACGAGCTCGGGGGCGGCGCCGAAGGAGCGGACCCCGATGACGGGGTTGGCGGGGTTGGAGTTGACGTCGGCGGAGGGGGCCCAGTTGAAGTTGATACCGCAGTCGGCGAGCCGGCGGCCGAGTTCGCGGGCGACGTCGTGGGTCAGTTCGGGGTCGTCGACTGCGCCGAGCGCGAGGTTGCCGGGGAAGGAGGAGCCGCCGCGCACTTCGAGGCGGGTGACGTCGCCGCCCTCCTCGTCGATGGCAACCAGCAGGTCCTCGCGGATGCCGCGCAACTGTCGGGTGAGTGCGGCGAGTTGTTCGGGGCCGTGCACGTTGCGGCCGAAGAGGGCGACGGTCACCAGGCCCTCGTCGAGGCGGTGCAGGAGCCAGTCGGGGGCGGTGGTGCCGGTGAAGCCGGGCTGGAGGACGGCGAGCGCGTCCCGGGTGAGGGTGTCGGCGGAGCGGATGACGGTGGCCATGGGCTATCCCTTCACTGCGCCGGAGGTGAGACCGCCGACCGCCTTGCGTTGCAGGAACAGGAAGAGGATCAGGATCGGGACGGCGAAGAGGGAGGCGGCGGCCATGGTGGCGCCCCAGTCGTCACCGAACTGGGTCTGGAACTGCGAGAGCCACAGCGGCAGGGTGCCGGCGCCGGGCTCCTTGTTGAGCACCAGCACGAGCGGGAACTCGTTCCAGGCCGTGATGAAGCCGAAGAGGGAGGTGGCCATCAGGCCGGGGGCCAGCAGCGGCAGGACGACCTTGACGAACGCCTGGCGGCGGGAGCAGCCGTCGACCATCGCGGACTCCTCCAGTTCCTTGGGCACCGCGGCGACGTAGCCGCGCAGCGTGAGGAGGGTGAAGGGGAGCACCATCAACATGTAGAAGAAGGTGAGCGGCAGCAGGCTGTTGAGCAGGTCGGCGTCCCGGACGATCATGTAGATCGAGATCACCATGACCTCCCAGGGCGCCATTTGGGCGACCATGAAGGTCAGCAGGATGCCCTTGCGGCCCTTGAACCGCATCCGGGCGATGGCGAACGAGCCGCACAGCCCGATCACCAGCGACAGCCCGACGGCAAGCACGGTCACCAGGACGGAGTTGCCGGCCAGCCGCCAGAAGTTCGGGGCGTCCACGGCCGTCGCGAAGTGGGCGAAGGTGCCGTGGAACGGGAACCACACCGGGTCCTCGCTGAGGATGTCCTGGGTCGGTTTGAAGGCCGTGGCGAACATCCAGTACACGGGGAAGACGAACAGCAGCGCGAGGACGGCGGCGGTCGCGTTGGGCCAGATCCGGCCGACGAGTGAGCGCTTCACAGCGCGTCCTCCTCTTGCTTGAGCGTCAGGCGCAGGTAGTACGCGGTGAGGGCGAGCAGCACGACGATGGTCAGGACGGAGATCGCGGCGCCCATGCCGAAGTGGAGGTTGCCGACGCCCTCGGTGAAGGCGTAGATCGGCAGCGTCTCGGTGAGCCGGTCGGGGCCGCCCTGGTTGATCGCGAAGATCTGCGGGAACGCCTTGAAGACCCAGATGACTTCGAGGAACGTCGTGGCCATGAAGAAGGGGCGCAGGAAGGGGAAGGTGACGGAGGTGAAGATCTTCCAGGTGCCGGCGCCGTCCATCCGGGCCGCTTCGTAGAGCTCCTTGGAGATGGTCGTGGTGGCCGCGTAGAGGTTGAGGGCCACGAAGGGCAGCGACTGCCAGACGATCAGGACGGTGATGACGAAGAAGGTGGACAGCTGTGTGCCGACCCAGTCGTAGTGGGCCATGGCGTGCCAACCGAGGTGGTCCAGCAGCCAGTTGACGACGCCGTAGCGGGAGTCGAAGAGCCACTGGAAGACGGTGGTGGCGGCGATCGACGGCATCGCCCAGGCCAGCACCAGCGCCATCGACAGCACCAGGCGCATTTTCGTGCCGAGCCGGGCCAGCAGCAGTCCGAGCAGGGTGCCCAGCACCATGATCAGGACGACGTTGACGGCGGTGAAGGTGATGGTGCGGGCGGTGACCCGCCAGAACTGCTCGCTGCCCAGGATGTCCTGGTAGTTGCCCAGGCCCCGCCAGTCGGTGAGGTGCTGGATCAGCTCCTTCATGTTGAGGTTCTGGAAGGAGAGCACCAGGTTGCGGACGAGGGGCCAGCCCAGGAAGAGCGCGGTGGCGAGCAGGGCCGGGAGCAGCAGGAGGTAGGGGGCGGCCCGCCGGCCGCCGGGGCCGCTCCGGGCGGGCGGTGCGCCGCCCTTGCCGGTCCCCGGCGTGGTCCTCCCCGCCGCTGCGTCGAGCTGCACTGCCATGAGCGTGTGGTCCCCTCGTTCCCGTGGATGCGCCGGGTGTTCCGGTGGAGGCGGCCGCCGGCCCCGCGGGGTGCCGGCCCGGCGCGGTGGCGGCGGCCGCGGTCGCTGCCCGGGGCGCACGGGCGGGGCCCCGAAGGGCCGCCCGGCCCGTATGCGTCCGGTGGCCGGCTATTCCTTGGCGAGCCGGGCGTTGATCTCGGACTCGATGTCCTTGGCGGCGTCGGTCGGGGCCTTACCGTTCAGGACCGCGGTCATGTAGTTCTTGATCGGGTTCGGCACGTTCTCGACCGCGGCCCACTGGGGGATCAACGGGGTGGTCCCGCCGGACTTCTCGGCGGCCGGGACGGCGGCCGCGGCGGCCGGGTTGTCCTTGGCGGCGCCGGCCAGGGCCGGGGACTTGGGGGTCCAGCCGGCTTCCTTGACCATTTGGGCGTCGTTGTCCTTGGAGAGGGCGACCTTGAGGAATTCCTTGGCGAGTTCCTGGTTCTTACTCATTCCGGCGACCGCGAAGTTGGAGCCGCCGAGGAATACGCCCTCGGGCTTGGCCGCGGTCTCCCCCGGAATGGTGAAGAATCCGATGTCGTCCTTGATCTTCGGGTTGGCCTTGATGGCGGTGGCGGCTTCATAGCCCATGGCGATGAGGGCGCCGGTCTTCCCCTTGGCGAAGATTTCGGCCTGCTGCGGGGTGGCCTCGTCCTTGTTCTTGGGGGCGGTGCTGAACGCCTGGTACTGCTTGTAGATGTCCATCGCCTTGGCGACCTTGGGGTCGGCGAAATTGGAGACCCATTTGCCGCCTTCCCTCTTCACCAGTTGCGCACCGGTGCCGATGGTCAGGCCGTCGAGGAAGTACCAGTTCTGGCCGGGCAGGTAGAGCGGCTCGGCGTCGGTCTTCTTCTTGATGGTGTCGAAGTCGTGGAACAGCTCGGCGCGCGTGGTGGGGTTCTTGGTGATCCCGGCCTGGGCCCAGATCTTCTTGTTGTACATGACCACGCGGTTGCCGGCGAACCACGGCAGGGCGTACTGCTTCCCGTCCGCCATCGCGGCCTTGTTGAAGGCGTCGTTCCAGTCGGCGCCGATCTCCTTCTTCAGGTCGCCGAGGTCGACCAGGGCACCGGCCTTGGCGTAGGCGGCGGTCTGGGTGTTGCCGATCTCGACGACGTCCGGCGGAGTGTCCTCCGAAAGGGCGGTGCTCAGCTTCTGCTGAATTCCGTTCCACTGCTGGACCTTGAATTCGACCGTGGCGCCGGTCTTCTTCTTGAATTGGTCGGAGACCTGCTTGGTCCATTGCTCCGGATTGGATCCGGACATCACCCATACGGTCAGCTTCTGGCCCTTGAAGCCGTCGGCACCCGCATTGTTTCCGCCGCTCGACCCACAGGCAGCGACACTCACCAGCATTCCCGCGACCGCGGTCGCCGCTATGAGCCCACGCTTCATCGCGCTCTCCCCCTCAAGGACGGGTGTGGCTTTAATGGTTTAGACCAGTTCCCGCAGCTTGGCCTAGACCTTTAGGGGTGTCAAGGGTGTATAAGAGTCGCTGTCAGGTCCGTTACCGGACCGACATCTGACGGGCCGGGACCCGCGTGGGCGCACGGGCACCCCGTCCGTGCCACGATGTGAGCCGCTACGTACGGAGGAGCCGGTGACGGCAGCACGACAGGCATCGGAGAGGCGGGTCATGGACACCGAGGCGGGCAGCGCCGAGACCGGCGGCAGTGGCGCGCGCACCGCCCGGGTGCCCAAGTACTACCGACTCAAGCGGCATTTGCTGGAGATCACCGAGACCCTGCCACCGGGCACCCCGGTACCGCCCGAGCGCACCCTCGCCGCCGAGTTCGACACCTCCCGCACCACGGTCCGTCAGGCCCTCCAGGAACTCGTCGTCGAGGGCCGCCTGGAGCGCATCCAGGGCAAGGGCACCTTCGTCGCCAAGCCCAAGGTCTCCCAGGCGCTGCAACTGACCTCCTACACGGAGGACATGCGGGCCCAGGGCCTGGAACCGACCTCCCAGCTGCTGGACATCGGCTACGTCACCGCCGACGACCGGCTGGCCGGACTGCTGGACATCACCCCCGGCGGCCGGGTGCTGCGCATCGAACGGCTGCGGCTGGCCAGCGGCGAGCCGATGGCCATCGAGACCACCCACCTTTCGGCCAAACGGTTCCCGGCGCTCCGCCGCAACCTCGTCAAGTACACCTCCCTGTACACCGCGCTGGCCGAGGTCTACGACGTCCGGCTGGCGGAGGCCGAGGAGACCATCGAGACCTCGCTGGCCACCCCGCGCGAGGCCGGTCTGCTGGGCACCGACGTCGGCCTGCCGATGCTGATGCTCTCCCGGCACTCGCTGGACGCCCAGGGGCAGCCGGTGGAGTGGGTGCGCTCGGTCTACCGCGGCGACCGCTACAAGTTCGTCGCCCGCCTCCAGCGCCCGACGGACTAACAGCCCGCGCCCGTCACCCTGGCCCGTCCGTACGCCCGGCCGGCCGTACGGATTCCGGACGGACCGCCGCCCGGCCGGCGCCGCCACCCCACGCGGCCCGGCCCCGGCCCCACCCACGGTCAACTCCCCCTCGGTAACCGCCTCGTACCGATATGCGGACAGCTAGTGACGCGCGCCACGACCCTGGCTTAGATTTCCAGCCGATTACCCAGGAGTTCACCAGGGACGGGAGCCACGGTCATGGCCGAGAAAGCCGCACCACCGGACCGCAGACCGGTCGTCACACCCACCCGGGTGGTGGCCGGACTGTGTCTGGTCGCCCCGTTCATCGCGATGCTGTGGGTGAGTTCGTACGCCAGGATCGAGCCGACGCTGATCGGGATCCCGTTCTTCTACTGGTACCAGATGGCGTGGGTGCTGATCTCGACGGTGCTGACGATCGTGGCCTACAAGCTGGTCCAGCGTGAGCAGCGCGCCCGCAAGGGCGGTGCGGTCTGATGACGACCCCGGTCACGACACTCGCCGCCGCCTCCCAGGGCGTCAACGGCGTGGCGCTCGCCGTCTTCATCTTCTTCTTCCTCGCCGTCACGGTCATGGGCTTCCTGGCCGCGCGCTGGCGCAAGGCCGAGCAGTCCGACAGCCTCGACGAATGGGGCCTGGGCGGGCGCAGCTTCGGCACCTGGGTGACGTGGTTCCTGCTCGGCGGCGACCTCTACACCGCGTACACCTTCGTGGCCGTCCCGGCGGCGATCTACACGGCGGGCGCGTCCGGCTTCTTCGCCGTCCCGTACACCATCCTGGTCTACCCGCTGATCTTCACCTTCCTGCCCCGGCTGTGGTCGGTGTCGCACCGGCACGGCTACGTCACCACCTCCGACTTCGTCCGCGGCCGCTTCGGTTCCAAGGGCCTGTCGTTGGCGGTGGCGCTCACCGGGCTGCTCGCCACGATGCCGTACATCGCGCTCCAACTGGTCGGCATCCAGGCCGTCCTGGACGTGCTGGGCGTCGGTGGCGGCGAGCACGCCAACTGGTTCGTCAAGGACCTGCCGCTGCTGATCGCGTTCGCCGTGCTGGCCGCGTACACCTACTCCTCGGGCCTGCGTGCGCCCGCGCTGATCGCGTTCGTCAAGGACGGGCTGATCTACCTAGTCATCGTGGTGGCGATCATCTACATCCCGATCAAGCTGGGCGGCTTCGGCGAGATCTTCCACGCGGCCAAGCAGACGCTCGCCGTGCACGGGCCAACCGGCAAACCGCGCGGTGAACTGGCCAGCGGCCCCAACGCGCAGTGGGCGTACGCCACGCTCGCGCTCGGCTCGGCGCTGGCGCTGTTCATGTACCCGCACTCGATCACCGCGACGCTCTCCTCGCGCAGCCGCAACGTCATCCGCCGCAACACCACGATCCTGCCGCTCTACTCCCTGATGCTGGGCCTGCTCGCGCTGCTCGGCTTCATGGCGATCAAGGCCGGCACGAACACCCACGGCAATGCGCAGCTGGCGATCCCGCAGCTCTTCGCGGACATGTTCCCCAGCTGGTTCGCGGGGGTGGCGTTCGCCGCGATCGGCATCGGCGCACTGGTGCCCGCGGCGATCATGTCGATCGCCGCCGCCAACCTCTTCACCCGGAACGTCTACAAGGACTTCCTGAAGCCCAGCGCCACGCCCGAGCAGGAGCACAAGGTCGCCAAGCTGGTCTCCCTCCTGGTCAAGGTCGGTGCGCTGGCCTTCGTCCTCACCATGGACAAGACCGTCGCCATCAACTTCCAGCTGCTGGGCGGCATCTGGATCCTCCAGACCATGCCGGCGCTGGTCGGCGGCCTCTTCACCCGCTGGTTCCACCGATGGGCGCTGCTGGCCGGCTGGGCGATCGGCATGGTCTACGGCACCCTCGCCGCGTACGGGGTGGCCAGCCCGACGCAGAAGCACTTCGGCGGCTCCAGCGCGGAGATCCCCGGCATCGGCCAGATCGGCTACATCGGTCTCACCGCCGTCGTCCTGAACGTCGTCGTGTCGGTCGTCCTGACGTTCGCCCTGAGGGCCCTCAAGGCCCCTGAGGGCACCGACGAGACCACCCCCGCCGACTACACCGCCGACCTCGGCGACAAGGGCGTCACCGCCGACCTCCCGCCGGCCACGGCGGACTCCCCGGCCGGGCACTGAGCGTTCGTCGACTACGGCGGAGGGCCGTCGCGTTCGTCAGGAACGCGACGGCCTTCTCCGTGTGTGGAGCGGCGCCGCAGAGCGTCAGTTCACCCAGTCCTTGAGCGCTTCGGTTTCGAGCGTGATGCCCACAGGGTCCGGGAGATGGAGCTCCTTGCCGTACGGCACGGTGTGGACGTTCTCGTAGCGGCCGCCATCAGGCTCGCTGTAGACCGTCACCTCACAAGATTCGCGGTCGATCAGCAGGTAAAGCGGGATGCCGGTCTCCGCATACGCGCGAGGTTTCTCCACCCGGTCGCGCTTGTCCGTGTCGGAGGCGTACGAGGTGACCTCAACGACCATCAGCACCGGATCGGGGTCTGCCCATTCACCCTGCCCCACGAAGGCGCCGCTGGGGGCGAGCTCACCATCCGGGCGAGCCCTACCTCTGCGATATGCCTGCACCTTCAACCCCTGATCCGGGTAGAGCCACAGTCCGGGGCGCGCCTGGATGCAGATGCGCGTCAGCCACTCGATGATCCGACCGTGATCCCCGTCCGGCACAGCCTTGCTCCTGATTTTCCCGTCGATGAACTCCAACCGGGCGCCTTTCTCCAGGCGGGCGAGTATCCGGGCGACCTCTTCAAAATGCTCGGTCTCCATGATGTGCAGCCGGCCGGCGAGCGCGGTCATGAGCCTTCTCCTTCTTCCAACAGACGGAGCGGGGAACGTAGAACCGACGATAATCGACCCCACTGACAGTCACGTCGCGATCACCATCGGCGAACTCCCTCTCCCGCCCCCGCGACTTCCCCACACTGGTCCCATGGACATCACGATCAGGCCCATACGTCAGGCGGAGTTCGACACGGTCGGTGAGTTGGTGGTGGAGGTGTATCTGGCCGACGGGCTGCTGTCCGGCGGGGTGGACGATCCGTACGCGGCGGTGCTGCGGGAGGTGGCGCACCGGGCGGAGCACGCCGAGGTGCTGGTGGCCTCGGACGGGGCGGACGGGGCGGTGCTGGGGGCGGTGACGTTCGCGGCGGCCGGGAGTCCGTACGCGGATCTGGCCGGGCCCGGCGAGGGCGAGTTCCGGATGCTGGCGGTGCGGCCCGCGGGGCGCGGGCGCGGCATCGGCGAGGCGCTGGTGCGGGCATGTCTGACGCGGGCTCGGGCGCTGGGGCTGCGCCGGATGGTGCTGTCGAGCCACCAGCACCTGTTCCCGGCGCACCGGCTCTACGGGCGGCTGGGGTTCGCGCGGGCACCGGAGCGGGACTGGGATCCGGTGCCCGGCATCACCCTGTGGGCGTTCGCCCGCGAGCTGGCCTGAGCCGCCTGCCGGAGGCGTTCCGAAGGCTTTCCGGCGGCGTTCCGAGGGGGCCCTGGCGGCCCGGCCCTTCGCACGCCTGCGGGAATGGTATGCGGCAGCGACACAAGATGTGGGGGTGCGTGCGGGGAGCGACACAAGATGTATGCTCTTCCTCGCTGTCGCCGCAGGGGAATCCGGTGCGAATCCGGAACTGTCCCGCAACGGTGTGAGAGCGCAGTCCACCGGCCGTTTCCCAACGGTACGGACCCGGCGATGCGCTCCCGAGTCCGAGGACCTGCCGACGGTACGCCCGCACCGCCATCGGTGCGGCGTCGATACGTCCGGGCCCCGAGGGATGGGCCGATGGACGCCGCGCGGCCGGCCCGCGCACCCCCGGTTCGCCGCGGGGTGCCGCCCTGCCCGCGCGGCTCCCGTCGCATCACCGTCCCTCCCGGCCCCCGCCGAGTGAGGGAGAGCATCAGGTGACCATCGCGCCAACGGAGCCCGCGTCAGACGCCGAGGTCGTGCAGCCCGTGGTGGCCGCGCCTGGCGCGTACGAAGACGGCCCGGGCGTCGCCCTGCTGCGGACGCTGACCGAGTTGACCGCGGACCTGACCGCGACCGATCCCGGCAAGGTGGCCGCCGCCGCGCTGCGCGGCCGGCACCCCAGGTCCGACGCGGCGGAACTGCGCTCGCTGGCGACCGAGGCCGCGGCCGGCCTGATCGCCGACGAGCCGCAGTACTCCAAGCTCGCCGCGCGCCTGCTGACCCGCGCCATCGCCGAGGAGGCCGCCGGCCAGGGCGCCACCTCCTTCTCGGCCTCGATCGCGGTCGGCCACCAGGAGGGGCTGATCGCGGACGCCACCGCGGAGTTCGTCCGCACCCACGCGGCGCGGCTGGACGCGCTGGTGCGCGAGGCGCAATCAGAGGGGCGCGAAGCGCCTTCCACCGCGGGTGGTGGCGGGCGACGGGTGGGCGGCGCCGACGACCGGTTCGGGTACTTCGGGCTGCGCACCCTCCATTCGCGCTACCTGCTGCGGCACCCCACCACCCGCCAGGTGATCGAGACCCCCCAGCACTTCCTGCTGCGGGTGGCCTGCGGTCTCGCCGAGGACGACAGCGCGCGGGCGCTCGCGGACGTCGCCGAGCTGTACCGGCTGACCAGCACGCTCTCCTACCTGCCGTCCTCCCCCACGCTCTTCAACTCCGGCACCCGCCACCCGCAGATGTCCTCCTGCTACCTGCTGGACTCCCCGCTGGACGAGCTGGACTCGATCTACGACCGCTACCACCAGGTGGCCCGGCTCTCCAAGCACGCGGGCGGCATCGGCCTCTCGTACTCGCGGATCCGCGCCCGCGGTTCGCTGATCCGCGGCACCAACGGGCACTCCAACGGCATCGTGCCGTTCCTGCGCACCCTGGACGCGTCGGTGGCCGCGGTCAACCAGGGCGGCCGCCGCAAGGGCGCGGCCTGCGTCTACCTGGAGACCTGGCACGCCGACATCGAGGAGTTCCTGGAGCTGCGGGACAACACCGGCGAGGAGGCCCGCCGGACCCACAACCTCAACATCGCGCACTGGATCCCGGACGAGTTCATGCGCCGGGTGGAGGCGGACGCGGACTGGTCGCTGTTCTCGCCGTCCGACGTGCCCGAGCTGGTCGACCTGTGGGGCGCCGAGTTCGACGCCGCCTACCGGGCGGCGGAGGCCGCGGGCAAGGCCCGCAAGCAGGTCCCGGCCCGGGTGCTGTACTCCCGGATGATGCGCACCCTGGCGCAGACCGGCAACGGCTGGATGACGTTCAAGGACGCCGCCAACCGCACCGCCAACCAGACCGCCGAGCCCGGCCGGGTCGTGCACTCCTCCAACCTGTGCACGGAGATCCTGGAGGTGACCGACGACGGGGAGACCGCCGTCTGCAACCTGGGGTCGGTCAACCTGGCCGCGCATCTGGGCGCGGACGGCGAGCTGGACTGGGAGCGGCTGGACGCCACCGTCCGCACCGCCGTGACCTTCCTCGACCGGGTCGTGGACATCAACTTCTACCCGACCGAGCAGGCCGGCGCCTCCAACTCCCGCTGGCGCCCGGTCGGTCTGGGTCTGATGGGCCTCCAGGACGTGTTCTTCCGGCTGCGGCTGCCGTTCGACTCGGCCGAGGCGCGGGAGCTGTCCACCCGTATTTCCGAGCGGATCATGCTCGCCGCCTACGAGGCGTCCGCCGACCTCGCCCAGCGGCACGGCCCGCACCCGGCCTGGTCCGCGACGCGTACGGCCCGCGGCGTGCTGCACCCGGACCACTACCCGAACGCCGAACCGCGCTGGGCGGACCGCTGGGCGGCGCTGCGCACCCGGATCGCCACGACCGGGATGCGCAACTCGCTCCTGCTGGCCATCGCGCCGACCGCCACCATCGCCTCCATCGCCGGCGTCTACGAGTGCATCGAGCCGCAGGTCTCCAACCTCTTCAAGCGCGAGACGCTGTCCGGCGAGTTCCTCCAGGTCAACACGTATCTGATCGAGGAGCTCAAGGAGTTGGGCCTGTGGGACGCGCGGACCAGGGACGCGCTCCGGGAGGCCAACGGCTCCGTCGCGGAGCTGGCCTGGATCCCCGCGGACGTCCGGCACCGCTACCGCACCGCCTGGGAGATCCCCCAGCGGGCCCTGATCGACATGGCCGCGGACCGCACGCCGTACCTGGACCAGAGCCAGTCGCTCAACCTCTTCATGGCGTCGCCGACCATCGGCAAGCTCAGCTCGATGTACGCGTACGCCTGGAAGCGCGGCATCAAGACCACGTACTACCTGCGCTCCCGGCCGGCGACCCGGATCGCCCAGTCGGCCCGCGCCGCATCCATCCCCGCCCAGTTGCCGGTGGCCGACCCCGACGCGGTCGCCTGCTCCCTGGAGAACCCCGAGTCCTGCGAGGCATGCCAGTAATGACCACCGCGCCCGAGAACCCTGAGACCCCCGAGAGCACAGCAGCCGGCGACCGCCCCGGCCGCACCAAGAACCTCCTCGACCCCGGCTTCGAGCTGACCCTGCGCCCCATGCGCTACCCGGAGTTCTACGACCGGTACCGGGACGCGATCAAGAACACCTGGACGGTGGAGGAGGTCGACCTGCACTCCGACGTCGCCGACCTCGCCAAGCTCTCCCCCGGTGAGCAGCACCTCATCGGCCGTCTGGTGGCCTTCTTCGCCACCGGCGACTCGATCGTCTCCAACAACCTGGTGCTGACCCTGTACAAGCACATCAACTCCCCCGAGGCGCGGCTCTACTTGAGCCGTCAGCTCTTCGAGGAGGCGGTGCACGTCCAGTTCTACCTGACACTGCTGGACACCTACCTGCCCGATCCGGACGACCGTGCCGCCGCCTTCGACGCCGTGGAGAACATCCCGTCCATCCGGGAGAAGGCCCAGTTCTGCTTCCGGTGGATGGACCACGTCGAGGAGATCGACCAGCTCAGGACCAAGGCCGAGCGCCGCCGTTTCCTGCTCAACCTCATCTGCTTCGCGGCCTGCATCGAGGGCCTGTTCTTCTACGGCGCGTTCGCGTACGTCTACTGGTTCCGGTCGCGTGGCCTGCTGCACGGTCTGGCCACCGGCACCAACTGGGTCTTCCGGGACGAGTCGATGCACATGGAGTTCGCCTTCTCCGTGGTGGACACCGTCCGCCAGGAGGAGCCCGAGCTCTTCGACGACGCACTCCAGCAGCAGGTCACCGACATGCTCAGGGAGGCCGTGGAGGCCGAGCTGCAGTTCGCCCACGACCTGTGCGGCGACGGCCTGCCCGGGATGAACACCGCGTCGATGCGCGAGTACCTCCAGTGCGTCGCCGACCAGCGGCTGCGCCGGCTGGGCTTCCCGGCCGTCTTCGGCTCGGAGAACCCGTTCTCCTTCATGGAGCTCCAGAACGTCCAGGAGCTGACCAACTTCTTCGAGCGGCGCGCCTCGGCCTACCAGGTCGCCGTCGAGGGCTCGGTCTCGTTCGACGACGACTTCTGATCCCGGTCGTCCGACCCGCCGCCCCACCTGCCGTCCGGCTGCCCGCCGATTGTGAGCGTTCGATTAGCGGGCGGCCGGAGCGGCAACCCTGGCCCGTGCCACCGCATCTACGCAGATATGGAGGGCAGGAAGAAAAGTCGCCGGTACATCGACTACCCCCGCCTGGGCCGGAAGGGGGTGCGTCGTTGGCTGCCGTCGTGGCGCCTGTGGCTGGGCACGTGCACCTTCGCCCTGGCCTGCCTGGCGGGACTGTTCGCGTTCGTCTACGCGAAGATCGACATCCCCAACGAGAACGCGCTCGCCGCCCGGGAAGCCACCGTCTACTACTGGGCGGACGGCAGCCAGATGGTCAGCGTCGGCGCCGTGAACCGCCAGAACGTCACCCTCGACAAGGTGCCCAAGCACGTCCAGAACGCGGTGATAGCGGCGGAGAACGCCACCTTCTACGAGGACCACGGGGTCTCGCTCACGGGCATCGCCCGGGCCATGGTGAACATGGTCTCCGGCGGGGACACCCAAGGTGGTTCGACCATCACCCAGCAGTACGTGAAGAACACCTATCTCTCACCGGACCAGACCGCGACCCGCAAGGTGAAAGAATTCATCATCTCGCTGAAGGTCAACAACCAGAAATCCAAGTCGGATATTCTTCGGGGCTATCTCAACACCAGCTGGTTCGGGCGCGGTTCGAACGGCATCCAGGCCGCGGCGCACGCCTATTACGGCATCGACGCAAAGGACATCAATCCCAGCCAGGGCGCCTTGCTGGCCGCCCTCCTGAAGGGCTCCGAGCAGTACGACCCGGGACTGAGCAAGGCCAACCACGCCCGGGCGGTGTCCCGTTGGAAGTGGATCCTCGACCGGCTGGTCGCCACCGGCGCGATGAGCAAGGAAGAGCGGGCGCAGTACCGTGAATTCCCCGAGCCGCGCCCGGTGACCAAACCCACCAGCCAGGCCGGCCAGATCGGCTATCTCATCGATATCGCCAACAAGTTCGTGAAGAGCGCCACCGGCCTGACCGACAAGGACCTGGCCCGCGGCGGCTACCGCATTCACACCACGTTCGACAAACAGCGCACCCAGCGCCTGGAAAAGTCCATCGGTGACGTCCGCAAGAAGAACCTCGATCCAAGGAAACGCCCCTCGGACACCTTCGTGGAATTCGGTGCGGCCTCGGTGCGCCCCACCGACGGTGCGATCCTCGCGCTCTACGGCGGTGCGGACGCCACCCGGCACTTCAGCAACAACGCCGACACCACCGCGGTCCCGGCCGGCTCCGCCTTCAAGCCGTTCGTACTGGCCACCGCCCTCCAGCAGGAGGCCGAGCAGTACGGCGACCAGCCGCGCCCGGTGGACAGCCCCAGTCAGTCCGATGCGCTGCTCGGCGCCCTGATGCAGGGCTCGAACGTCCCGTTCGTCCAGGCCGGGAAGAAGCTCGGACTGGAGCGGATCCGGGACCTGACGCTCAGCCTGGGGCTGCGCAAGGAGAGCCTGGCGCAGCTGGAGCAGACCTTCCCGCTGGGGACCTCGGCGCCCAGCGCCGTCCGGATGGCCAGCGCGTACACCACCTTCGCCAACGGCGGGCGGCACGCCGAGCCGTACGCCGTCTCGAAGATGACCTACCAGGGCAAGGCGGTGGCCGGCTTCGAGCGCGCCGAACCGCAGCAGGTGGTCACCCCGGCGGTCGCGCAGGTGGTGACCAACATGCTGGCGGGGCTGGGCTGGCGCAACCTGCCGCAGGACGGCACCAGGACGAGGGTGCAGCCGCCCGCCGCCGCGGCCACCGAGCCCGGGGACCGGATGAAGTCGGCGTGGTTCGTCGGCACCCCGCCGCCGGGCGGCGCCGCCGACCTGGCCGCGGGGGTACGCACCGCGCCGGCCGCCGGCTCCGGCGTCCGCGCCGACCGCACGCCCGGTGCCGGGGACGGCGCCGAGCCCACCACGGCGATCACCCTCTTCCGGAACAAGCCGGGCGCGCCCCAGCTGCTGCCCCTGAACGGCGTCGGCGGCCCCGACACCGGGCTGGGCACCTCGCTCCCGCCCCAGGTCTGGGCCGCCTACCAGAACGGCACGTAGCGCCGTACAGGGCCGGAGCCCCGCTCGGCGCTCGCGTCAGTCGTTGGCGACGACGGGGTAGCGGGGCTCCCGCTCGGCCATCTGCTTCAGCGCGTCCTTGCGGTCGCGCTTGGAGAGCCGGTCGATGTAGAGGTAGCCGTAGAGGTGGTCGGTCTCGTGCTGGAGGCAGCGCGCGAAGTAGCCGGTGCCCTGCACCACGATCGGCTCGCCCTTGGCGTTCCGGCCGCGGACCACCGCGTAGTCGGGACGGGCCAGCTCGGCGTAGGCGCCGGGCACGGACAGGCAGCCCTCGTTGGAGTCGTCCAGCACCCGGCGCCCGGCGGGCAGCTCGTCCAGGACGGGGTTGCAGACCGCCCCGACGTGCCGGACGCCCTCGTCGTCCAGGCAGTCGTAGACGAAGACCTTGCGGTCCACGCCGATCTGGTTGGCGGCCAGGCCGACGCCCTCGGCGGTGCGCTGGCTGGCGAACATGTCGTCGATCAGCTGCGCCAGCTCGTCGTCGAACGCGGTGACGTCCTTGCACTCCTTGTGGAGGACCGGATTACCGACCACGGTGATCGGACGGGAGGTGCCGCGCTCCCGGTGGGCCGCCTCGCGCTCCTCGGCGTCCGTGACGTCGTCGATGAACTCGACGCTCTCCTGCTGATCACTGTCCTGCTGGGCCATCTCCGCCGTACGCCTTCCTGCAAAACCCTGGGGGAACGCCCTACAGCCTACGGGGACGCGGTCGTCCGCTCAGCAGACCTCTTCAAGATCACGCCATTCCCGGGTGTCCGGGCTGTCCGCGACCCAACCGTCCAGCAGCCCGCGCACCAGGGCCGCGGGCGCCGCGATGCCGCACTCGCGCTCCGGGGCCCAGAGCGAGCCGGAGCCGGCGGTGCGGTGGCCCAGCGGCCCGGGATGGCCTGGTTCGCTGTGGTCGTGCGGGTCCAGGTGCTCGCCGTCGCCCTCGTCGCTGGGCATCCGGCTCTCCGAGCAGGTGCGGCACAGCAGCCGCACGGACGACGACCAGTCCTCGGCGGCGAAGCCGGCGTCGGCCGCCAGCTGCTCCAGCGCGTCCCGGTCGGCCTCGGTGGCGGCCTCCAGAAGCACCACCCAGGTGGGTACCGGGGAGGGCGCCCACAGCTCGATCTCGTCGAAGACCGGGAACGTCCGGGTCTCGCCGGCGGCCCCGGTGGTGGTCCGCTCGCCGTGCGGGACGCCGTCGTGCAGCACCACCTCGCCCCAGCGCCGCCCGGAGGACGGCAGCGGGATGGAGAGCACCTCGATCCGGGCCGGGTCCAGCCGCCGGCCCCAGACCACCTCGGCCTCGCCCTCGGGCGAGAGCCGGACCGCGGCACTGCCCAGCGCCATCCCCAGCGGCTCCCCGGACGGCGAACCCTCGCCGGGGACCTTCAGGCCGTACGCCTGCCAGGCGCGGCGGGCCAGCGGCCAGTCCTGGAGGGCGGTGGCGGCGATGCCCACGTTCCACCAGTCGGGCGCCCCGGTCTCCCGGTCCAGCAGCGCCACCGCGCGCAGTCCGGCGGCCCGGGCCTGCTCCCAGTCGTGCCGGAACTTGTGCAGCAGCGCGAGGTTGAACCAGGACTCCGACAGCCACGGCTCCATGTCCGCCGCGCGGGTCAGCAGCGCCCCCGCGTCCTCGTAACGGCCGTCGCCGATCAGCGTGAAAGCGCGGTCGGTCGCCTGCCGCCACGAGGCGGAGGGCCGGTGCCGTACCTTGCCGAAGATCCTCACGATTCCCGCCTGCTGGTTGCTCTTGTGCCGCTCCGGAGGTGTCCCGGGCGGTTACCCGGGGCCTTCTGGGGGCCCACTCGACAACCTGCCACAGATTGCCGTCGGGCTCAGCCTGGTGTGCTGCGCCCCCGTGCGGCTCATGCCCTTCGCCGACCCCCTGAACCCCCCTTCAGGGGGCTCCCTTCGCATCCAACCATGCCCATCTCGCGGGGCGCTCATTACCCATGGGTTCCCCGTCGGTGGACGGGCCGGGAACACTGTGCGACAGGGGTGCGCGGGGCCCTGAGCCGAGGGCGTGCGAACCGGTGCCGCGCCCCCGCTCACCAGGGCATCAGCCCGCCCGGCCGCCGCGCGCCAGGACCCGGGCGAGCGCCTCGACCACCCGCGGCTCGTGGTCCCGGGCGGTGGCCAGCCGCAGCCGTTCCAGGGCGCGCAGCCGCCCCGCGGGCCCGGCGGCGCCCGCCACCAGGTCGTCGTAGGCGTTGACGGTGCGGACGATACGGGCGGTGACCGGCTGCTCCCGGTACGGATCGGCCTGCCGCTCGACGATCACCGCGACCGCCGGCGGGGCCCCGGTCTGCCGGGCCACGGCGCCGCCCAGCAGGGCGATCCGGCGCTGCTCGGCGGGCGGCAGCGGGGCGGTGGCCCCGTCCGGCACCGGGTCGACGAGCGACAGCTGGCCGATGTCGTGCATCAGGGCGGCGTGTTCGAGGACGTCCAAGTCCGGCCCGCCGAGACCGAGTTCCCGCCCCACCGCACGGCTGAGTCCGGCCACCCGGCGGGCGTGGCCGGGCGGGGTGCAGCCGGCGATCTCGGTGGCGCGGGCCAGCGAGGCGATGGTCTGACGGTAGGTGGCGCGGACCCCCGCGTACCGGCGGAAGGCGATCTGGGTCAGCAGCAGCGGCAGGCAGAACACCGGCAGCGCCCACAGCCCGGCGACCGCGACGGCCAGCGCGATGACCACGCCGGTGGCGCAGATGGCGGTGCCGATGCCGGGCAGCGCCCGCAACTCGTCGCGCAGCAGCGGCCCGTACGGCCAGCCGGTCCGGGCCCGGGCCAGTGCGGCCGCCAGCACCGCGTCGCAGAGCGCGGTCAGCGCCAGCAGTACGGCCAGGAAGAACGGGCGGACCGGGCCGGCCGCGGCCCAGGCGGGCAACGCCATGGCGCCGTACAGGGGTTGGCAGCAGGTGGCGGCGAACCCGACGGTCAGCACCCGGCGGGCGAACGGGTCCAGCACCGGCCCACCGCCGCGCGCCAGATAGGGGACGAGCCCGACCAGCCCGGCCGCCACCACCACCGCCACGGTCTGCGGCACCCCGTGCGCGGCCGGCCGGCCGCCCGCCTCGCCGAGCAGCGCGTAGCCGAGCGCGCCGGCCGCCCCGAGCGGGGCACCCTCCCGCAGGCCCGGCAGGGCCGATGCCGCCCGCGGGGACCGGCCGGACGACGTCGGGGGCCGGCGCATCGACGGGACGCGGGCCTCCGCGGAGTTGAGCGCGTGGGGAAGGTGGGGAAGGTCGGGCGCGGAGCCGACCGGGTGGGCGGGGACCCGGCGCACCGCCTCGCCCGCCGCGATCAGCACCCCGAAGGCCAGCGCGGTGCGGGGCGCGCTGATGCCGTGCCACAGGGTGTAGCCCAGGCCCCAGCACGCCAGCGCGGCGGCCGGCCCGTGCACCCAGACGGCCGTGCGGCGGCTCATCGGGCGGCGCCGCGGCCGGCGCCCGGCCGGTGGGCCCGGACCGGAGGGACCGCGCCGTGCCCCGCCGGGGCCGGGTCGGGCGCCCGCTCCTCCCCCGCGGTCACCTGTTCCGGCCGCCAGCCGTGCTTGTCGAGGGCGGCGGCCAGCGCCCGGACCATCCGGGGGTCGAACTGCGTCCCGGCGCACCGGCGGAGTTCGGCGACCGCGACGGGGACCGGGCGGGCCCGGCGGTAGGAACGGGTGGAGGTCATCGCGTCGAAGGCGTCGGCGACCGCCACCACCCGTGCGCACTCCGGAATCTGATGTGCCGTCAGACCGTAGGGGTAGCCACTGCCGTCCACCCGCTCGTGGTGGTGCAGGATCGCCGCCCGCGCCTCGCCCAGGAAGCCGATGCCGCGGACGATCTCGTGCCCGTACTCGGGGTGCAGCTCGATGATCCGCCGCTCCTCCGGGGTCAGCGGCCCGTCCTTGCGCAACAGTCGGGTGGGGACGCCGAGTTTGCCGACGTCGTGCAGGATCCCGGCGAACCGCAGCACCTCCAGCCGGTCCTCGGCCATGCCCAGCTCCCGGGCGATCAGCACCGACGCCCGCCCGACCCGCTCGCTGTGCCCGCGGGTGTAGCGGTCCTTGATGTCGACGGCCTGGACCAGGGCCCGGACGGTGGCCTGGTGGGCGGCGCGTTCCCGCTGGTACTGCGCGAACGCCCAGCACGACAGGTGCACCGGCAGCAGCACCAGCAGCGCCGCGGGCGGCCCGTAGGCGCTGTGCCAGAGCACCGCCATCATCAGCCCGGTCAGCCCGTGGACGAGGTGCGGGACCGGCAACCGGGCCGCCGGGCCGCGCCAGGCGGTGCGCAGCGGGTGCCGCTCGGCGAGGACCAGCACCCCGCCGCCGAGCACGATGAGCACGGCGCAGAAGGTGCCGGCGGCGGCCAGCGCGGGCAGCAGCAGCTCGGGGAGGGGGGCCGCGGCCGGTGCGACGGGGCCGGCGGCTCGGAAGACGTGGGCGGCCGCCCAGGCGGCAAGGGCGAGTTCGGCGGTGTGCCAGAGGCGGCGGGCGGCCGGCCAGGGCTGGGCGGCCGGGGCGAGCAGGCCGCCGGGGACGGCGACCAGGACGGCCAGCGGCGGCGGCAGCAGGAAGGATCCGGCGAGGACGACGGGGGTGGCCCAGCCCGGAGGAAGCGTTCCGGGCGAGGCGTCGGGGCCGGTGGCGTGCCGCGCCGGGCCGTCGGTCAGCGGGCAGCGGCGGACCCGTTCGCACAGGCCGTGCAGGGCACCGAGGGCCAGCGCGCCGGTCCAGGGGGCGGCGGCGCCGAGCCGTACCGCGGGGGCCGCGCAGAGCGCCGCGGCCAGGGCGGCGCAGCCGATGTACACCCGCGCGGCCGTCGGAAGTTCCCGCATCGCGCCCTCCTCACCGTGCCCGACGCACCCCCGACACGGCGGATGGCCATGCACCGCAGGGGTCCGGCGAGAATAGAGGGGCCGCGGCGCCCGAGGGGGCGCATCGACGGATCGAGTGGGACGGATCGTCCCGCCCCTCACTCCCAGGGGTGAAGGGGGCGCGCGCCTGTTCGGCGCGCGGGCGGGCGGGTCGGCCGGGGAGGGCGGACCGGTGCGGGACCGGGCCCGTACGGGGCGGCCTTACTCGGCGTGCGCGCCGTTACCGGCCGCGTCGGCCTTCGAGGGCGCTCCGGCGGCGCCCCGGGCGTCCGCCGCGCGCTCCCGCTCGGCCTGTTCGTGCCGGGCCTGGTCCAGGACGCTCACCTCGGGCACGGTCTCCCCGGCCCGGATCAGGTCGATCCGGCCCATGACCTTGGACCGCAGGTCCGCAGGGACGTCGTCATGCCCGCAGCAGCGCTTGACGAGCTTCTTGACGGCCTGCTCCAGGCCGTACTTCTCCAGGCACGGCGAGCACTCGTCGAGATGGACCTGGAAGTCGGCGCACTCCCCGGCCGGCATCTCGCGGTCGAGATACTCGTAAAGGTGGTCAAGGACCTCTGAGCAGTCCTTCTCGTGCGGCTCTCCGCAGCTCATGATCCCGAGCCTTTCCGGTCGTGCGTCTCCGGCGCCTGCGCGGACTCCGGCTGGGCAGACGCGCCCGCCGGGACCAGCCCGCGCTCACGGGCGTAATCCTCCAGCATGCCGCGGAGTTGGCGCCGGCCGCGGTGGAGACGGGACATCACCGTGCCGATGGGTGTCCCCATGATGTCCGCGATCTCCTTGTACGCAAAGCCCTCGACATCCGCGAGATAGACGGCGATCCGGAATTCCTCGGGGATCGCCTGGAGCGCGGCCTTCACGTCCGAGTCGGGAAGGTGGTCGAGCGCCTGCGACTCGGCGGAGCGCAGACCCGTCGACATGTGGGACTCGGCGCGTGCGAGCTGCCAGTCCTCGATCTCGTCGGCGGCGCTGCGCTGCGGCTCACGCTGCTTCTTGCGGTAGGAGTTGATGAAGGTGTTGGTGAGGATCCGGTACAGCCACGCCTTGAGGTTGGTGCCCTCCCGGAACTGGTGGAAGGACGCGTACGCCTTGGCGTACGTCTCCTGCACCAGGTCCTCCGCGTCGGCCGGATTGCGCGTCATGCGCAGGGCGGCGGAGTACATCTGGTCGAGGAAGACGAGGGCGTCCCGCTCGAAGCGCGCATTGCGCTCGACGTCGCTCTCCGTCCGGCCCGCGGTCTGCTCCGCAGCCGGGCCGTCGGTCCCTTCGTCGGTTCCGGTGACCGGACCCACCTCCTCCAACACCGTGGCGCTTCCCGCGGCTGCCTGATCCACGGGCCCTCTCGATTCGGAGAATAGACGACGATCCGGTGCCGCCGCCGCTCCAGCCAGAGCTGACTGCGTCACCTGCATCTGCGGCCACTGCAGGTCGGCGGCCGGTCGAGCCGGGCAAGCGATTCCCATGCGGCGGACTCCCATTCCTCGTGCGCGCTGGCTGTACTCCACTGTCTACGCATGGCACAACAGCGGCACCGGGCCAGATCATTCCCGGCCGGACCGACCGGTTGTTCGCGCGTTCCGGCAGGTCGGGCCGGCGCCCCCGCGCTGACCGGGCCCGGGCCCGGTCAGCCGAACATTCCGTCCAGCCACGCCGCCACCGCGTCGGTGAGCACCGCCATCGACTCCGCCTCGGTCACCCCCGCCGACTTCGGCACCGCGAAGCCGTGGTCGCCGTGGGCCACCTCGGTGAGCTCGGTGCCCGCAGGGAACTCCTCGGGGCGCCCGAACGGATCCCGGCCCCCCTGGACCACCAGGGTCGGCACCCCGGCGCCGGTCAGCTCGTCGACCCGGGACTTCTCCGGCTTCCCCGGCGGGTGCAGGGGGAAGCTCAGCGCCAGCACGGCGTGGGCGCCCAGCTCGCGCGCCGTCCGGCAGGCCACCCGGGCGCCGGCGCTCCGGCCGCCCGCGACCACCGGCAGACCGGGCTTCTCCAACGCCGGCCAGAGCGCGGTCCATCCGACGTCCAGGGTCTTCGGCGCGGGCGCCACCTTCTTGCCGGCCACCCGCCACGGCTGCTCGACCAGTGCCACGGTGTAGCCGCGGGCCGGCAGCACCGCCGCCAGGGCCGCCAGGTCGCGGGCCTCGATGCCGCCGCCCGCGCCGTGGCTCACGGCGACCACGGCCCGGGCCGGCTCGACGTCGCGGTACCAGGAGATCCGGGCGTCGCCCGCCGGCGTCGCGACCGTCTCGCTCTCGTTCGCCCTCGTACTCATACGCCCATCCTGCCGTGGTGTGCCGGGGAGGGCGGCGCGGCCCGCCCGGCCGGTCAGAACAGCGTGCCGACCTCGGGCCCGTCGAGTTCGGTGACCAGCTCCGGCCCGTTGTTGCGGACGTTGCTGACGTCGGTCGGGACCGGGTGGGCCCGCAGCAGTCCGGACGGCGGCGGGGCCAGCAGCGCACGGAGGTCGTCGGGGTCGGTGCGGGCCGGATCGAGCCAGGCGTTCCAACGGTCCGGCGGCAGCAGCAGCGGCATCCGCGGATGGATCTCGGCGAGCGACTGCGGGCCCTCGCCGCCACCGGCCCCGGCCAGCGGGGTGGTCTCGGCCTCGGTGGTGACAACGGTGCAGGTCACCCACCAGGCCAGCGGGTGGTCGCCGGGCAGGGTGCGGTCCCGCCAGAACTCGTAGAGCCCGGCCATCGCCATCACCGAGCCGTCCGCGGGCGTCACGAAGTAGGGCTGCTTGCGGGGGCGCTTCTTCCGGCCCTGCTCCTCCAGCTGCCGCTCGGCGGAGCCGGTGACCCACTCGAAGTAGCCGTCCCCGGGGAGCAGGCAGCGGCGGGCGGCGAACGCCTGCCGGAACGACGGCTTCTCGTGCACCGTCTCGGACCGCGCGTTGATCATCCGCGCGGCGCCCTCGGGTGATTTCGCCCACGCCGGGACCAGGCCCCACTTGAGCGTCCGCAGCTGGCGGACCGGGCCGGGCGGGAAGGCGGCAGCGGCCTCGCCCTTGAGGGGACGTTCCAGTACCACCTGCACGTTGTCCGTCGGAGCGACGTTCCAACTGGGCGCCAACGACTCCGTGGGCTCCCACTGCTGGACGCCGAAGATCCCCACCAGGTCCTCGGGTTGCCGGCTCGCTGCATACCTACCGCACATGCATGCCACACTGCCATGCCACACGAAGGGGAGACATGGACACCCACCACATCACCGACGTCTGGGACCGGGTCTTTTCGGCCCAACCCGGCCCCTCGCTCTGGCTGGTGATAGTCACCGGCGTGCTGGCCCTGGGCGCCATCGTCCCGCGCACCGCCTGGCACCTGTCGCGGAACGCCGTCACCATCGCCCACGAGGGCGGCCACGGGCTGATCGCCCTGCTCACCGGGCGGCGCCTGGACGGGATCCGGCTGCATTCGGACACCTCGGGACTGACCGTCTCACGCGGCAAACCGCACGGTGTGGGCATGATCCTGACCGCCGCGGCCGGCTACCTCGCACCGTCGCTGCTGGGCCTTGCGGGCGCCGCGCTGCTGGCCGCCGGGCACACCACGGCCCTGTTGTGGGGGGCCACCGCACTGCTGCTGGCGATGCTGGTGATGATCCGCAACGCGTACGGCGTACTCACCGTCGTGCTGGCGGGCGGCACCTTCCTCCTGGTGTCCTGGCTGACCGCGCCCGAGGTGCAGGCGGCGTTCGCGTACGCGGTGGTGTGGTTCCTGCTGCTGGGCGGGGTGCGGCCGCCGTTCGAGCTCCAGGGGAAGCGGCGGCGCGGTGGAGCCGTGGACTCCGACCCCGACCAGCTGGCACGGCTCACCCACGTCCCGGCCGCCGTGTGGCTCGGCTTCTTCCACGTGGTCACGGTGTGCTCCCTGCTCGGCGGCGGGCGCTGGCTGCTCGGCATATGAAGGAGGAGCGGATGTCCCTACCGATGGCATCCGGTAACCCACATTCCGTATGTCGGTGTCGCCCCTGTTGCCCCGGAGGGGCCCGCTGCCTGCGGTTGCACCACGAGAGCCGTGTTTCGCACAGGTTGCGACGCTTTTGATCAAGATCGGAACCCTTGTCCAGCCATTAAAGTAAGGGCATGACCGAGAGCCCCGCCCTCCCTGCCCTGTGGCCTGCCCCCGTCGCTCCCGGGGCGGTCGATGCGACCGTCACCGTGCCCGGCTCCAAATCGGTCACGAACCGCGGCCTGGTCCTGGCCGCCCTCTCCTCCGAGCCCGGCTGGCTGCGCCGCCCGCTGCGCTCCCGTGACACCCTGCTGATGGCCGAGGCGCTGCGCGCCCTGGGCGTCGGCATCGAGGAGACCGCCTCGTCCAGCTCCGCCGGCACCTCCGGCGGCGAGGCATGGCGGATCATCCCCGCCGGCCTGCACGGCCCGGCCACCGTCGACGTCGGCAACGCCGGCACGGTGATGCGCTTCCTGCCGCCGGTCGCCGCGCTCGCCGACGGCCCCATCCGCTTCGACGGCGACCCGCGCTCCTACGAGCGCCCGCTGGGCGGCGTCATCGACGCACTGCGCGCCCTCGGCACCCGGATCGACGACGACAACCGCGGCGCCCTCCCGATGACGGTGTTCGGCGGCGGTGCCCTGGAGGGCGGCGCGGTCGAGATCGACGCGTCCTCCTCCTCCCAGTTCGTCAGCGCCCTGCTGCTGTCCGCGCCGCGCTTCAACCAGGGCGTCGAGGTCCGGCACGTCGGCGCGGCGCTGCCCTCGATGCCGCACATCCGGATGACCGTCGACATGCTGCGCAGCGTCGGCGCCCAGGTGGACACGCCGGAGGCGGGCGGCGAGCCGAACGTCTGGCGGGTCACCCCCGGCGCCCTGCTCGGCCGCGACCTGGTCGTCGAGCCGGACCTCTCCAACGCCCAGCCGTTCCTGGCCGCGGCGCTGGTCACCGGCGGCCGGGTCACCGTCCCGGACTGGCCCGAGCACACCACCCAGCCCGGCGACGCGCTGCGCGAGATCTTCACCGCCATGGGCGGCTCCTGCGAGCTGACCGACCACGGCCTGACCTTCACCGGCAGCGGCCGGATCCACGGCATCGACGTCGATCTCAGCGAGGTCGGCGAGCTGACGCCGGGCATCGCCGCGGTCGCCGCGCTCGCCGACTCGCCCTCCACGCTGCGCGGGGTGGCGCACCTCCGGCTGCACGAGACCGACCGGCTGGCCGCGCTCACCAAGGAGCTCAACGAACTCGGCGGCGACGTCACCGAGACCGCGGACGGACTGCACATCCGCCCCCGGCCCCTGCACGGCGGGATCTTCCACACCTACGAGGACCACCGGCTGGCCACCGCCGCCGCGATCATCGGCCTGGCCGTCGAGGGCGTGGAGGTGGAGAACGTCGCCACCACCGCCAAGACCCTGCCCGACTTCCCCGGCCTGTGGACGGACATGCTCGATCCGGCGTCCACCCCCGCCCGGAGAGCTTGAGGGTCGCCACACCATGCGCCGCTACGGAAAGAACCCCGATGAGGACGACGTCCGCGTCCGCCCCAACCGCAAGGGCAACCGCCCGCGGACGAACATCCGCCCCAAGCACGAGGACGCCCTTGAGGGCCTGGTCCTGACCGTCGACCGGGGCCGACTGACCTGCCTGATCGACGACCGCACGGTCACCGCCATGAAGGCCCGCGAACTGGGCCGCAAGAGCGCGGTGGTCGGCGACCGGGTCGCCGTGGTCGGCGATCTGAGCGGCGACAAGGACACCCTGGCCCGGATAGTGCGGGTCGAGCCGCGCTCCTCCACGCTGCGCCGCACGGCAGACGACGACGACCCGTACGAGCGGGTGGTGGTCGCCAACGCCGACCAGCTCGCGATCGTCACCGCGCTCGCCGACCCCGAGCCCCGGCCCCGGCTGATCGACCGCTGCCTGGTCGCCGCCTACGACGCCGGGCTGGACCCGCTGCTGGTGCTGACCAAGTCCGACCTGGCCGCGCCGGACACGCTGTTGGAGTCCTACGGTGCGCTCGGCGTCCCGTACGTCGTCACCAACCGCGACGAGCTGACCGACGGCAGTGCCGCCGAGCGGGTCCGGGAGCAGCTGACCGGCCGGATGACGGCCTTCGTGGGGCACTCCGGGGTGGGCAAGACGACCCTGGTCAACGCCTTGGTGCCGGCGCGCCGCCGGGCCACCGGGCACGTCAACGCGGTCACCGGCCGCGGCCGGCACACCACCACCTCGGCGCTGGCGCTGCCGCTGCCCGGCGACACCGGCTGGGTCATCGACACCCCGGGCGTCCGGTCCTTCGGGCTGGCCCACATCGATCCGTCCCGGGTCATCCACGCCTTCCCGGACCTGAAACCGGGCACCGACGGCTGCCCCCGGGCATGCAGCCACGACGAACCGGACTGCGCGCTGGACGCATGGGTGGCCGGGGGGCACGCCGAACCGGCCCGCCTGTATTCCCTGCGCCGGCTGCTGTCCACCCGCGAACGACGCGAGGGCGACTGATCACCGCAAACCCCTGCCACCCGTCAGCGGCACGGGCATAATCACCCCCGTGGCAGGACCGGTCGGGTCTGGTCCCGTCCGGTCGGAAGTGGTCACCAGGCTGAAGCGGTCACCGAGCTGACGGAGGCAATGGGATATGGCGTGGCTGCTGGTCGTGGTGGCGGGGCTACTGGAGACCGGCTTCGCGGTCTGCCTCAAGCTCTCGCACGGCTTCACCCGCCTCTACCCGACCATCGCCTTCGCGGTCTTCGCACTGGGCAGCTTCGGCCTGCTGACGCTGGCGCTGCGGAAACTCGACGTCGGCCCGGCGTACGCGGTCTGGACCGGCATCGGCGCGGCCGGCACCGCGATCTACGGCATGGTCTTCCTCGGCGACCTGGTCTCCACGCTGAAGATCATCTCCATCACCCTGGTCATCGCCGGGGTGATCGGGCTCCAACTGTCCGGCTCGGCGCACTGATGCCCGTGACGGCGCCCGGATCAGCCCGTGAGCCCGGCGAACGCGCCCCGCACGAGCCGGGAAACCGCCTCGGTCTCGCCCTCGGACTCCCGCCGCATCCGCTGCCGCGGCACCGTTACGCGCACGTCCGCCGGTAACCGGACCGGGTCCGGGGCCCGTTCCGGGCCTGCCGGAGCGACCACGCAGGACAGGGTCAGCCGGGCCGCGGTCTCGCAGGCGGCGTCCAGAGCCGGCAGCTCCTCCCGGGGTCGACCGGGCGCCAGCGCCGCCACCGCCCGCTCGCGGAACCGGCCGACGAGCTCGGCGGGCCCTGCCTGGCCGGCCGGCAGCCGGTCGCCCCAGCAACCCGTCAGTGCCGCCCTGACCAGCGGGTTCGCCCGGGCGGTCCGCAGCGTCCAGGTGGCCGCCGCGGTCATCCGGGCAGCCGCGTCGTCCGTCGGTCCGGCCGGGCCGGCGTCGCCCGGAGCCAGCGCCCGCTCCACTCCGGCCAGATAGGTCTCGGTCTCCCGACGGACCAGGGCCCGGGCCAGCCCGTCCTTGCTGCCGAACTCGTTGTAGAGCGTCTGCCGGGACACCCCGGCCGCGGCCGCCACCTCCACCATCCGGACGTCGGCCCAGGCCCGGGTCAGCAGCGCCGTGTAGGCGGCGTCCAGTAGGGCCTCGCGCGCCGAGGGCATCCGCCACCTCCCTGGCTCCGCCCGAACCGTGGGCCGCTCACAGAATTGACGCACCGTCAGAGGCTGTCAAGACCGCCGCGGGCGCTCCCGAGCCGGGTCCGGCGACATCCGCGGGCAGACCACCCGGAGGGCCCGGCATGGCCGTGTGGCTCCCGCGTATACCAGTAGATACTGTTCGCACATGCCCGACTATCACGATGATCTTCGCCTGGCACACGTCCTGGCGGACGCCGCGGACGCCGCGACCATGGAGCGGTTCAAGGCCCTCGACCTCAAGGTGGAGACCAAACCGGATATGACTCCGGTCAGCGAGGCGGACAAATCCGCCGAGGAGCTGATCCGCGGTCAGCTCCAGCGCGCCAGGCCGCGGGACGCGGTGCTCGGTGAGGAGTTCGGCAGCGAGGGCTCGGGGCCGCGCCGCTGGATCATCGACCCGATCGACGGCACCAAGAACTACATCCGCGGGGTGCCGGTCTGGGCAACCCTGATCGCCCTGATGGAGCGCGGCGAGGGCGGCGACCGCCCGGTGGTCGGGCTCGTCTCGGCCCCGGCACTGAACCGCCGCTGGTGGGCCGCGGAGGGCCTGGGCGCCTTCACCGGCCGCAGCCTGACCTCCGCGAACCGGCTCCACGCCTCCGAGGTCGGCCGCATCCAGGACGCGTCCTTCGCGTACTCGTCACTGACCGGCTGGGAGGAGCACGACAAGCTCTCCAGCTTCCTCGACCTGACCCGGGACTGCTGGCGCACCCGGGCCTACGGCGACTTCTGGCCGTACATGATGGTCGCCGAGGGGACGGTGGACATCTGCGCGGAGCCCGAGCTGTCACTGTGGGACATGGCGGCCTGCGCGGTGATCGTCCAGGAGGCCGGCGGGCGCTTCACCGGCCTGGACGGCCGGCCGGGTCCGCACAGCGGCAATGCGGCGGCCTCCAACGGCCTGCTCCACGAGGACCTGCTGTCGTACCTCGGCGACAGCCGGAGCTAACCCACCGCCGAGCGGCCGGAACCGGATCACCCACCGGAAAACCCCCGCCGACCTGCACAGGGGCAGATGTTCGGACTGGCGTCCAACATCTGCCCCTTGTTGTGCGCCCGAGAGCATGTGAACATGAGAACCCCCCACTTTGTGAACTTGTGAATCGTTTCGCATATTCACATGCACCCAAGGAGGTGGCTCTTCTCCATGCCCATGCTCGTCAAAGACGCCATGAGCACGGTGGTCCTCACCATCGGGCCGGCTCACACCCTCCGCCAGGCGGCGCGACTGATGGCGGCCCGCCGTATCGGCGCGGCCGTCGTCTTCGACAAGGACACCTACGGCATCGGCGTCCTCACCGAGCGCGACATCCTCAACTCCCTCGGCGCGGGCGAGAACCCCGACCGGGAGACCGCACAGAGCCACACCACATCCGACGTGGTCTTCGCGACCCCGGACTGGACCCTGGACGATGCGGCGGGCGCCATGGTGCGCGGCGGCTTCCGCCACCTCGTCGTCCTCGACGACCTCGAACCGGTCGGCATCGTCTCGGTCCGCGACATCATCCGCTGCTGGTCCGACGTCCCCGACCGGGCGGCCGCGGCGGCTTGAGGAGCACCCCGCACCCCGGCGCGACACCCGCCTCCCGAGGGCGCGCGAGCGGGCGTATGCGGGCACGCATACGCACGAAGAGGCCGGAGCCCCATGGCATCCGGCCTCTTCGGCATGTACGGCAAGCGACGATCGGTCGCCCGGCGGCCGGCCGCCGCCACGGAGGCGGCGGCCGAACCGTGCGGGACCGCTAGCCGCGCAGGGCCTGGACCGCGGCCTCCAGCCGCTTGCCGTAGTCCGCGTCCGCCTGGCGGAAGTTCTCTATCGCGCGCTGCACGATGTCGTCGCGGGAGACCTTGGCGATGAAGCCCGCCAGGTTGTTGATCAGGCGCTCCTTCTCCGCCTCCGACAGCAGGCGGTAGAGGTTGCCGGCCTGGACGAAGTCGTTGTCCTCGGCGTGCGAGGGCGCCGCGGTCTCGCCGGTCCCACCCGAGACGGGGAGCGGCTTCCACAGCGCCCGGCCGGTCTCGGTCGGGCCGCCGAAGCTGTTCGGCTCGTAGTTCTTCTGGCGGCCGTGGCGGCCGTCGTAGAGCGCGCCGTCGCGGCCGTGGCTGCGCGCCTCGGTGGCGTGCGGGCGGTTCACCGGGAGGTGGTCGGCGTTGATGCCGACGCGGTAGCGGTGCGCGTCGCCGTACGCGAAGAGGCGGCCCTGGAGCATCTTGTCGGGGGACGGGCCGATGCCCGGCACGAAGTGGTGCGGGGAGAAGATCGACTGCTCGACCTCGGCGAAGATGTTCTCCGGGTTGCGGTTGAGCTCCAGCTTGCCGATCTCGATCGGCGGGTAGTCCTCGTGCGGCCAGACCTTGGTCAGGTCGAACGGGTTGAAGCGGTAGTTGGCCGCCTCCGCCGCCGGCATGATCTGCACCTGGACGGTCCAGGTCGGGAACTCACCGCGCTCGATGGACTCGCGCAGGTCGCGCTGGTGGCTGTCCGGGTCCTCGCCGGCGAGCTTGTTCGCCTCGTCCTGGGTGAGGTTCTTGATGCCCTGGTCGGTCTTGAAGTGGTACTTGACCCAGAAGACCTCGCCCGCTTCGTTGTTCCACTGGAAGGTGTGCGAGCCGTAGCCGTTGAGGTGGCGGTACGACGCGGGGATGCCGCGGTCGCCGAACAGCCAGGTCACCTGGTGGGTCGCCTCGGGCGACAGGCCCCAGAAGTCCCAGACGTTGTCCGCCTCCTGGGAACCGGAGTACGGGTCGCGCTTCTGGGTGTGGATGAAGTCGGGGAACTTGAGGGCGTCCTTGATGAAGAACACCGGGGTGTTGTTGCCGACGAGGTCGTAGTTGCCCTCTTCGGTGTAGAACTTCAGCGCGAAACCGCGCGGGTCACGCACGGCGTCGGCCGCGCCGAGGTTGCCGGCGACCGTCGAGAAGCGCAGGAACGTCTCGGTCTGCTTGCCGACCTCGGAGAGGAACTTCGCGCGGGTGTACTTGGTCACATCCGCGGTCACCGTGAACGTGCCGTACGCACCGGCGCCGCGGGCGTGCACGATGCGCTCCGGGATCCGCTCGCGGTTGAAGTGCGCGAGCTTCTCGATCAGGAGCTGGTCCTGGATGAGACCGGGGCCGCCGACGCCCGCCGTCTCGCTGTTCTGGTTGTCCCCGACGGGAGCGCCGGACTCCGTGGTCAGCGGTCCGGTGATGGTCTCTTCCGACACGTGCGCCTCCTGATGTCTTCGTACACCTGCCCTTGGCTTGCGCCGAACCCGATCCTACATTGGACATTGTCTAAGTCAAGAAGCACCCGAACTTCGTACCTGGTCCGGTGATGGACTACCGCTGCTACCCTGGTGTCTATCTGACTGATAGGTGATTGGCATGAGTGACCTGCTGGAACGGCTCCGGGGACGCGGCTGGCGGCTGACCGCACAGCGTCGCGTCGTCGCTGAGGTCCTGGACGGGGACCACGTCCACTACACCGCCGACGAAGTGCACGCCAAGGCGTCCGAGCGCCTCCCCGAGATCTCCCGCGCCACGGTCTACAACACCCTCGGCGAGCTGGTCTCGCTCGGTGAGGTGCTTGAGGTGAGCACCGACGGCCGCGCCAAGCGCTACGACCCCAACGCCCATCACGACCACCAGCACCTCGTCTGCTCGCGCTGCGGCACGATCCGCGACGTGCACCTCCACGGCGACCCGCTCTCCGCACTGCCCGAACCGGAGCGCTACGGCTTCGAGGTCTCCGAGGTCACCGTGACCTACCGGGGCATCTGCCCCACCTGCAGCACCCAGCCCTGACCCGGGACGGCCCCCTCCGGGCCGCACCCCTGGGCCGCAACCGCACGGCCCCACCCCAGGCACCCGTTCCCGGGCCGCACCCGCGCGGCGACCACCCTCTGGGCCGCGCCCGCCGAGCCGACCGCCGCCCGGGCCGCGTCCCCACAACGGACTGCCGCCCGGGTCGGGCCGTGCGCAGCCACCCGATGCGCCCGCGTACCGGCTGCTCCACCACCCGCGTACCGGCCGCCCCGCGGGCCTCCGGCACCCCACGGATCCCCCGCGCCCCACGACTCACCGGCACCCCAGGAACCTCCCGCTCCCCCGCCCCGCCGGCGGTAAACGGACCTCAAGCACCGCATACACAACGCGGCCGGCAGGCAACGCCCACACGCACGGCCGCGCGTGCACCACCGCGTGCGTGTGCCCCGTGCGTGCCGCGTGTGCCAGATGTGCCGTATGTCTTTTTGTGCGCCGTGCGCCTTGTGTGCCCCATGTGGCGGCCTTGGCGGTGCGTGCAGATGACGCGCGTACGGTCCGGCCCGGCGCGGCGGCCCGGCGCGGCGGCCCGGCCGAGGCGACCTCGCATGCACCGCCCGGTCCATCCACCCGCACGAACAGCCCCCCAAGCCCCTTGCCCACATCTGACGGTCCGTCATATCGTCGGCGCGCCACGCTTTTCGGCCATCGGGACCGACCGCGCCCCGGGCCTCCCGGGAACGCCCGGCCGGCGCCCCGGCGGCATGTTGTCCGCACTCCGCAAGGAGCACCCCGTGGGAGAGCCGCACCCGTCCCCCGCCCCGACACCCCCGCCGACCACCCCCGACGAGTCGACCCCGCCGCCCGGACCGAGCACACCACCGGAACCGAGCCCCCTCCCCGAGCCCACCGCATCGAGCAACCCCCTAACACCCTCCGCGCCACACACACCGCCCGAGCCACCCGTACCACTCGCACCCTCCAGATCAACCAGACCACCCACACCCCCAGCCACCCCAAACACCACCCCAGCTACCCGAACTCCCCCCACACTCCCCGCCGCCCCCACCAGCCCCACCACACCAAACCCCCACCCCCCAGCCCTCCAAGCCCACGCGCTGGCACGGTCATTCGGGCGGGGCGGCAGGGCGTTGGCCGCCCTCGGACCGGTGGACGTGGCGATCGCGCCCGGCGAGTTCGTCTGTGTCGTAGGGCCGTCCGGGTGCGGGAAATCGACCCTGCTGCGGATCGCCGCGGGGCTACTGCGGCCCAGCGCGGGCGAGTTGGAGCTCCGGACGAGCGCCGACCGTCCGGCCGCGATGATCTTCCAGGACTACGGCATCTACGACTGGAAGACCGTCCTGGCCAACGTCCGCTTCGGGCTCGACATCCAACGCGTGCCCCGTAAGGAGGCCGACCGGCGGGCCCGGTCCTGGCTCGCCCGGATGGGGCTCGCCGACTTCGCGGCCGCCTACCCGGCCACCCTCTCCGGCGGCATGCGCCAGCGCGTCGCCATCGCCCGCGCGCTCGCCGTCGAGCCCGGGATCCTGCTGATGGACGAGCCGTTCGCGGCCCTGGACGCCCAGTTGCGGACCATCCTCCAGGACGAGTTGCTCGCTCTCACCCAGACCACCCGCACCACCACCCTCTTCATCACCCACAGCCTCGAAGAGGCCCTGGTCCTTGGCGACCGGGTCCTGGTGATGTCCGCCCGACCCGGCCGGATCATCGCCGAACGCCGCCCGCCGTTCGCCCGCCCGCGCACCGGAGAGGTCCGCGCCGCACCCGAATTCGCCGCTCTGAAGGCCGAGTTGTGGGAGCTGCTGCGCGGTGAGGTCGCCGGCCGGGCCACCACCGACCCCGAGGGGGCCGTACCCGCATGACCACCGCCCTCGACAAGGACAGACCCGGTCCCGACCGCCTCCTGGTCCGGCGCCCAGGCCCCCGAGAGCTCCAACCGGAACGCGCCCACCGCCGCCGGCGCACCCTCGAAACCTCCCTGGCGGTCGCCGTCCCACTGCTGCTGGTCCTCTTGTGGCAACTGGCGGCCGCGCAGTCCTGGATAGACGCCCGGGTCTATCCCGCGCCCGCCACGATCCTGGCCGACGGCTGGCACCGCGCCCTGGCCGGCGAGCTCTGGCCGGACGTCCGGGCGACGCTCCAGCGCGTCCTGGCCGGCTACGCCGCCGGGACCGTCAGCGGCTATCTGCTGGGCCTGCTGATGGGCTCCCTGTCGCTGGTGCGAGCCGCCCTGGAGCCGCTCCTGGATGCCCTCTACGTCGTCCCCAAGCTGGCTCTGCTGCCGATCTTCCTCAACATGTTCGGGCTCGGCGAGGGTCCGCAGATCGCCCTGGTGGCGGCCACCGTCTTCTTCTTCGTCTGGATCTCCACGATGGCGGCGGTGCTCGCCGTGCCCGCAGGCCACCGGGACGCCGGCCGGGTCTTCGGCGCCGGCCGCTGGCAGATGTTCCGGCACGTCCTGCTGCCCGCGTCGCTGCCCGCCGTCCTCGTGGGCGCCCGGATCGCCGCGGGCGTCGCCGTCCTTGTGATCGTCGCCTCGGAACAGATCGCCGCGACCGACGGGCTCGGCCATCTGATCTTCGATTCCCGGGCGCTGTTCCAGAACGACGTGATGTTCGTCGGCATCGTCTGCGTGGCGGTCCTCGGCGTGCTCTTCTCCGAACTGGTGCGGCTGGCCGGGCGGTTCCTCACCCCCTGGGCACCCCGCGACCACGGCCGCGCGCAGAACTGAACCCGGCCCGCACCCACCGCCCCAGGGCACCCCCAGGCCCCCGAACCCCCGGAACACCGGCCCGTACGGAGGTCCCATGCATACCCGCCACCGCCCCCGGCTGCGCGTCACCGTCGCCGTCGCCACCCTGACCGCCGCGCTCTCCCTCAGTGCGGGCTGCGCCGCCGGTCCCGACCCCGCCGCCCCCGCCAAGCCGCGCACCATCAAGGCCGTACGGGGCTGCGGCGCCCACTCCTGGACCGACCCCGCCGACCTCTCCCCCGGCCGCGCCCCGGCCCGCTGCGCCAAGGGGACGCCGGCCCCCGCCCCCCTCAACAAGCACCGCACCCTCACCGTCGCCACCGGCACCCTGAGCGCCGAGTACGTCGCCCCCCTACGGGTAGCCCTGGCCAAGGGCGAGTTCCGCAAGGAGGGTCTGGACGTCCGGCTGAAGGTGCTGCCGACCCCGGACGCCCTGCCGCTGCTGGCCAAGGGCGACCTGGACGCCCTCTGGGCGGCGCCGGAAGCCGCCGTGGTCAACGGCGTCAACGGCGGCTTCGACATCCGTTGGGTGGCGGGCAACTTCTCCCCCGGCCCGAAGTCCCGGAGTGGCCTGTGGGTGCGGCTCAAGAGCGGGCAGAACGCATCATCGGTCTCCCTCAAGGGCGCGACGCTGGGCACCATGATCGGCAAGGGCTCGGTGATCATGTACCCGATGGACCGGGCGTTCGCCGCACACGGCGCCGGCCTGGACTCCGTCACCTTCCAGCAGCTCGGCTCGGCAGACGTCCTCACCGCCCTGACCGGCGGGGGCATGGACTCCGCCTGGCTGCTGGACCCGGTGTGGCGCCAGGTGGACAGCAACCCGCAGTACGCCTTCCTCGGCGGCCAGCCACAGGGCGAGCCGCTCGGTGGCGCCCTGTACGGCCCCAACCTGCTCCAGAAGGACCCGGGCGCCGGCGTCGCCTTCCTCCGCGCCTACATCCGCACCGTCAACACATACTTCGCCGGCGACTACAAGGCGGACCGGGCATTCGTCACGGAACTGGCCGGGTTGCTGAAGGTGGATCCGAAGATCCTGGAGTCGGTGCCCCCGCTCCGGATGGACTGGGAGATCAGGAAGGGCACCACCGACCGGCTCCAGCGGTCCTACCGTGACGCCGGCGTCACCAAGGGGGCGCCGCTGCGGGAGAACAAGCTCGTGGACCGCGACCTGTACGCGGAGGCGGTCGGCCACCGCCCGTAGCCGGCGGCCCGGGAACGTCGAAGGCCCGGATCCTTGAGGATCCGGGCCTTCGACTTAAGTAGCGGGGACAGGATTTGAACCTGCGACCTCTGGGTTATGAGCCCAGCGAGCTACCGAGC
>NZ_JBHVQS010000006.1:244773-271640 GCF_042886435.1 Streptomyces sp. NPDC058000 | reverse complement strand
ACCTCGCTCCCCCCCGCCGCCCCGCCCCCCGCCCCCCGCCCCCCGCCCGGGCGGGGGGGGGCCGGTGCCCGTGGGACGGCCGGTGTCGTCAGTTCACCAGCGAGGGTTCGGCGGACAGGTCCGGGTCGTCGTCCGGTGTGGCGGCCACCGGCGAGTCCGCTGCGTCCAGGGTGTGCGCCGCCCCGGACGGCCCGTCGGCGAACTGCGTCCGGTACAGCTCGGCGTACCGGCCGCCCGCCGCCAGCAGCGTCTCGTGCGTACCCCGCTCGACGATCCGCCCGCCCTCGACCACCAGGATCAGGTCGGCGGCCCGGACGGTGGACAGCCGGTGGGCGATCACCAGGGCGGTCCGCCCGTCCAGCGCCTCGGTGAGTGCCTCCTGGACGGCCGCCTCCGAGGTGTTGTCCAGGTGGGCGGTGGCCTCGTCCAGGATCACCACCCGGGGGTGGGCCAGCAGCAGCCGGGCGATGGTCAGCCGCTGCCGCTCGCCGCCGGAGAGCCGGTAGCCGCGCTCGCCGACGACGGTGTCCAGTCCGTCGGGCAGCGAGGCGATCAGCGCGTCCAGGCGGGCCCGGCGCAGCGCGTCCCACAGCCCGTCCTCGGTCGCCTCCGGGTTGGCCAGCAGAAGGTTCTGCCGGATCGAGTCGTGGAAGAGGTGACCGTCCTGGGTGACCATGCCCAGGGTGTCCCGCAGCGAGGCGGCGGTCAGCTCGCGGACGTCGACCCCGGCCAGCCGCACCGCGCCGGAATCCGGGTCGTACAGCCGCGGCAGCAGCTGGGCGATGGTCGATTTGCCGGCGCCCGACGAGCCGACCAGGGCCACCATCTGGCCCGGCTCGGCACGGAAGGAGACGTTGTGCAGGACCTCCTCGCCGCCCCTGGTGTCGAGGGTGGCGACCTCCTCCAGAGAGGCCAGCGACACCTTGTCGGCGGCCGGGTAGCCGAAGCGCACCGCGTCGAACTCCACCGCTACCGGGCCCGCCGGCACCGGCCGGGCGTCCGGCCGCTCGGTGATCAGCGGCTTGAGGTCCAGCACCTCGAAGACCCGCTCGAAGCTGACCAGCGCGCTCATCACCTCGATGTGCGCGCCGGACAGCGCGGTCAGCGGGGCGTAGAGCCGGGTGAGCAGCAGGGCCAGCGAGACGATGGCGCCCGCCTCCAGCTGCTCGTGCAGCGCCAGATACCCGCCCAGGCCGTAGACGACGGCCAGTGCCAGTGCGGAGACCAGGGTGAGCGCGGTGACGAAGTACGTCTGCACCATCGCCGAGCGGACGCCGATGTCGCGCACCCGGCGGGCCCGGGCGGCGAACTCCGCGGACTCCTGGGAGGGACGGCCCATCAGCTTCACCAGCGTGGCGCCGGGCGCGGAGAACCGCTCGGTCATCTGGGTGCCCATCGCGGCGTTGTGGTCGGCGCCCTCCCGCCGCAGGGCCGCCAGCCGCCGGCCCACCAGGCGGGCGGGCAGCACGAACACCGGCAGCAGCACCAGCGCGATCAGGGTGATCTGCCAGGACAGGGTGAGCATCACGCCGAGCGTGAGCAGCAGCGTCACGATGTTGCTGACCACTCCGGACAGGGTGTCGCTGAACGCCCGCTGGGCGCCGATCACATCGTTGTTGAGCCGGCTGACCAGCGCTCCGGTACGGGTGCGGGTGAAGAAGGCGATCGGCATCCGCTGGACGTGGTCGTAGACCGTGGTGCGCAGGTCGAGGATGAGGCCCTCGCCGATGCTCGCCGACAGCCAGCGGGTCAGCAGCCCCAG
Source organism: Streptomyces sp. NPDC058000 (assembly GCF_042886435.1). Classification (NCBI taxonomy): domain Bacteria; kingdom Bacillati; phylum Actinomycetota; class Actinomycetes; order Kitasatosporales; family Streptomycetaceae; genus Streptomyces; species Streptomyces sp. NPDC058000. Next base: position 269,878 of record NZ_JBHVQS010000006.1, on the reverse strand, counting down.
CCCCGCCTCGGCCACGGCGATGGCGGCGATCAGCCCGGACAGTCCAAGGACCAGTTCGGTCGACTTGCCGCCGACGATCGCGTCCACCACTCGTCCGGCGAGCAGGGGGGTGGCCACCGCGAGCAGTGCGGTGACGGTGCTCAGCACCAGGAACCACACCAGCATCCGGCGGTGCGGGCGGGCGAAGGCCGCGATCCGGCGCAGCGTCCCGCGGGAGAGGCGGCGCTTGCCCTGCTGTGCTGTCATCGTGCTGTGCAGCGAATGCCAGGCGGTGACTTCCATGTCCATCGCGGCCTCCTGTATGCCGGGGTCGTCACGGGATCGCCGTGAGTGACCGGCGACACGAAAGAACCTAGAACCTAAACCAATCTTGAGGTCAAGGGATTCCGCTCGCCGTCACCCCGGTTGGCTACCCGGACCGCACCCACGGCCCCCCGCCCCGACCGCCACTACGAGGACCGCCATGCGCCACGGGGGAGAGCGCCGCACGCCGGACCCGGACACCACGCCGCCCCCCTGCACGCCGGGCCCACCTCCGCCCCCGGACCGCTCGGCCAGGACGCGGCCGCCTTCGGCGCCGAACTCCTCGCCCGCCGCGGCCCGAACCTGTCCTCCGCGATCGTCGTCGACACCGGCCGCACCGACGGCCACTGGGCGGCCATCGAGGCCATCGAGGCCAACGCGGCCTGGGCGAGCGGGAGTTGCACCGCCGACCCGGAGGCGGCCCTGGACACCGACCTACGAGCCGCCGGGCCGCGCTCCCTGGTGGCCGAACGGGACCTGCCGTTCGTCCGACGGGCCGGCTGACCCGCCGCCTACGGCTGAAGCGGCCGCTCCCAGACCATCGGCGCGGTCGGATCGCCGTCACCGCCCTCACCGGTCACCGTCAGCCGCACGCCCTCCTGGCCGTCGGCCAGGGTGACGGTGGCGTCCACGACGACCCGGGCCGCGGCCGCCGTCCGCGCCACCTCCGTCAGTGCCCGCCCGACCGCCGCCACCAGCGCCCGGGCGCACTCCGGGCCGACCCGGGCGTCCACCGGCCCGACGAACTGCACCGACGGCCGGTGGCCCAACGCCACCGTGGCCGCGCCGGCCTCCCGCAGGATCCGGGTGCGCGGCCCGGCCGGCGCCTCCGGCGGCCCCTGCTGGAGCGCGATGATCGCGGTACGGATCTCCTGGATCGTCGCGTCCAACTCGTCCACCGCCTCCCCCACGCCCTCCTTGACCTCCGGGAGGACGGCCGTGCGCTGAGCGCTCTCCAACAGCATCCCGGTGGCGAACAGTCGCTGGATCACCAGGTCGTGCAGATCACGGGCGATCCGGTCGCGGTCCTCGTAGACCGCGAGCCGCTCGCGGTCCCGGTGACGGTCGGCCAGGACGAGCGCCAGCGCCGCCTGGGACGCGAACTGGGTGCCCAGCGTGCGTTCCAGATGCGTGAAGCGGGGGCCGCCGGAGGCCCGGCACAGGGCCAGCGCGCCCAGCACCCGCCCGCCACTGCGCAGCGGCAGCAGCATCGTCGGCCCGTAATGGCGCGAGAGCGGCGAGATCGAGCGGGGATCGCCGGCGAAGTCGTCGGAGAAGACCGCCAGCCCGGCGCTGATCTGGTGCAGAACCGGGCTCGCAGCCGGGATCGTGCCCCCGTACGTCTCGGTCCGCACGGCCTCGGGCAGCACCGTGGAGATCGCCACCACCTCCATCGCGCCGTCGGACTGCGGCAGCAGCACCGCCCCGGTCGCCGCCTCGGCCAGCTCCCGGCCCTTCTCGGCGACCACGGTCAGCGCGTGCTCCTTCGCGGAGCCGGTCTCCGGGCCGGCCAGCAGCGCCGTGGTCACCGATGCCGCCCCGTCGATCCAGCGCCGGCGCTGCCGGGCCGCGGCGTGCATCCGGGCGTTGCCCATGGCGATCCCGGCCTCGGTGGCCAGCACCCGCACCAAGTGCAGGTCCACCTCGCCGAACCGCCCGGATCCCGCCCCGGACCCCACAGCCGGGTCGGCCGCCGCGCCGTCCGGCTTCCCGGCCAGGAAAACGCTCCCGAACAGCTCGCCCCGTACCTTGATCGGCACCCGGAGCGTGAACGGGGCGGTCGGCCGGCCCTCGGGCGGACTGCCGTGGGTGATCAGGTCGCGCAGCCCGTCGCCGTCCTCGTCCAGCACCTCCACGGCCGCGTAACGGGCGCCGGTCAGCGACGCCGCGGTCTCGGCGATCCGGTGCAGCACCCGGTGCACGTCCAGGTCCGAGCCGATCGCGACCATCGCCTCCAGCAACTGCGGCAGCCGCGACAGCGGGCCGCCGGCCAGATGCCGCAGGCTCTGCGCGGTCCGCTCGGCGAGCTCCGCCGCCGAACCCTCCGCCCCGGCAGCGTCGTGCGGGTCGGCGGGCTCGGGGAACGGCGGCGCATGGGGCATGGAGGCGGCTTCCCGGGCTGACACGGTGCGGACACGAAACGGCTGCGACCAGTCTAATTCGCCCGGAAGGATGACATCGGGGTGAGCGCGGCGCCGCCCGGGCCGGTGCCGCACACCGGCCGGGCCTGCCGACGGAAAGCCGAGGATCAGGCCGGCAGCGCCGCCTCGATCGCCGCGACCAGCTCCGCCGCCTCCGGCTCGGTCCGCGGCCGGAAGCGGCCGGCCACCGCACCCGAGGCGTCGATCAGGAACTTCTCGGGTTTCTTCTCCAATGAACACGCCCTGCGAACTGGGGAAACGCAACAAGGCGCACCCGCCGGGAGAGATCCCGACGGGTGCGCAGTCGTGCGACTGCGACGGTCAGTGTGGGGCGGGAACGCCGGTCGGCTGGTGGAGGGCCGTGAGTCTGGCCGTTTCCTCGTCGCGGAAGTCCCGAACTTCGGCGCAGCGCTGGCTCATCACGAACTCGCCCAGTGTCAGGCACAGGTCCATGCGTTGGATGCACACGCCGACCATGAAGGGTCCGTTCTGTGCGCGGTACATGCGTACGCCGTAGTACCCCTCCTGGCAGTCCTGGTCGTTGTTGAACCGGCACCCGCGGCAGGTGTCCGGCAGTCGGACGGGTCGGATGCTCTTGGCGTACAGCGTCCGGCCGTCGGGGAGCTGGTAACGGGTGCGCTGGTCGGAGGCGCCGGCGGTGACGATACGGCGGACTGGCAGCGCTCCGAGGCGGTCGACGACCTCCTGCATAGCGGCGAGCGAAGCCCCGTCGTCCTCAAGACTGACCAGCATCCGCACGGTGACGACCCGCCCGTGCTCCTCGATGACACGGAGCACCCGTGCCACGTGCTCATGGTCCGGGATCACGATGTTCGCGGAGACCTTCACTCCGTGCCTGTTGGCGGCCTCGATCGTGGCGGCGAGGGCGTCTAGCTTCCGCGCCGCCAGTTTCGGTGAGGCCAGGCGCGGGGCTTGGACGGCGGCGAGTTCCTCGGGCGTGGTGCCGAACACGGACAGGTTGATGCGGTCGAGCCCGGCCGCGGCGCACTCGGGCAGCACGGCGGCTCCGTTCTCGCCGTTGCTGGTGAGTCCGACCGTCAGGCCGAGGCGGCGGGCGATGCGGATGAGTTCGGGTAGTTCGGGGTGGAGGGTGGGTTCCCCTCCCGTGAAGTGCACTTCGGTCGTCGGGAGGCTGCCGCGCACGGCTGCCAGGGCCAGGGCGAAGTCTGAGTCGGCCTCGACCCGCTCGGGCAGGAAGTTGGCGCCGTTGGTGGTGAGGTAGATCGATACTCGGCCGGAGCGACCGGGCGTTCCGGTGAACTGCCCCGCTTCGCGGTCGAGGTTGTCCGTCGTGACGGGCGTGCCTTCGTTGTGGCAGAAGGTGCACGCGAGTCCGCACGCGTCGATGATTTTGACGCGCAGGGTTCGGTCCGGAACTACCGTGACCGGTAAGTCGTTCGGGTCGGTCTTGGCCATTCTGGCCTCCTGGCCGGCGGGGCCCGGTGGCCCCGCCGGCGGATCGTCGAAGGGGGCTAGGTGAAGCGGAGTTCGCTGATCGCGTCGAGGTCGATTCCGTAGCGTGTGAACACCTTGGTCGTGTTCTCGCTGGTCAGGTCATCTCGCGGGATGGAGAGGCGTTCGGCGGTAGCCCATACCTGTTCTTCGGTGTCACCTTCGATCTCCAGGTAGGGCGGGATACGCGGCCATTCGTCGATCTCCAGCCGCACGCCGTCCAGCAGCCAGGATGAGCGCCGGTTCTCCTGGTAGCTGCGGTGCGCGAGCCCCATGAGCCCGAGCAGTGCGTGCGTGTTCTCGAACGAGCCGACCGTCGTCTCGGTCTCCCGGGTGCCGTCGATCTCGTCCGAGCTGATCGTCTTCACGCACAGGGTCACCGAGCCGCCGGAGTCCCGCAGGCGCACCCAGCGGCCCGGCACCGGGGGAACGGTGTCGTAGACGTAGCGGCGCATCAGGCGCTCGCCCTGGAAACTCCCACCGGCCGCCTTGATCCGCTCGGCCATGGCGTCCGGGTCGATGCCCAGCGCCTTCGCTTCGTACTCAACGGTGTGCATGTATCTCCTGTTCGTATGGTGCATGTTGCGCATCAGGCGTGAGCCTGCCGTCGAGGGGCCTACGCGTTACGGTCGCTGGCGTCCCCCTGCGTGGCTTCCCGGCGGTTCTGCCTGCGCTCGTCGCCTCCAACCTCATGCAAGAGCGCCTTGCGCATGGCGGCTTCCTGGCCGCTGAACCCGATCCGACGAGCGTCCCCTTGGACGGCCTTGACGGTGGGCGAGGGCTTCTTACGCGTCACTGGTACATGTTCTTTCTGTTGTGGTGTCCGTCCTCGACCGGGGGAGTGTCCTCGCCGGCCAGTCTGAGGACGGGCGCGCCCTTGTGGTGCGCTACTGGGTTGAGCTCCCGGAATCGGGAGGACTGTGAAGGGGGTAGAAGCCGCGCACGAGCTTGTCGAAGGCGTCAAAGGGACTGAGGCCCATCTCGGCGCGCCGTGCGTCAAGGTCTTCAGGAGCTTCTACTGCATATGCGCGAAGGCCGGTTGAGTCGAACTCGAATTGCGTCCCGTAGAGCTGAGGGCGACCAGCCAGCACACGGACCCTGTCGGTGAGGAAAGCAAGCTGATCCCGCTTGGCTTCACCAGCTTGCACGGCGCCGTCGAGCAGTTCGAGGGCCTCCCGTTGCAAGGCCCGATCCTCAGAGTGGTGGGCGATCCACCAGGCCGCTTCGGCGCCTGCCTCGCCGACAAGGGTGTGCCCAGGCCAGCCGTGCACAGCGATGATCAGCCTGAGCGTCTCGGTGGCGGCGTCTTCAACGTCGTACAGGTCTTCTCGCGCCTCCTCGTCGTCATAGAGATCAGCGTTCGTCCGAGCCTCCTGGTGCGCCCGTTTCAGGTCGAGCAGGGTGAGGGCGATCTGCGGGTGCGACGGGCGCGGGGTGCTCACAGGGCCATCTCCGGTGAGGACGAGGGGGGAGCCGCCGAAGCCGTGAGGCTGAGGCAACACCACACCGTCTTGGCCTCGTGGTCGGTAGTGCCCACACCCCATTCATCGGCCAGTAGATCGAGGAGGAACAAGCCGCGCCCCCGCTCGTCGTCGGGCGAAGAAGGGCGGCGTGCGGGCAGAGCGGGAGAGTCGTCCGAGACGGAGAGAATCAGTGTGTCGGGTGTTGAGCGTGCGACGACGCGGACCGTGAGGCTGTGGCAGTGCTGTATGACGTTGGTGACCAGTTCGCTGACCAACAGCTTTGCGTCGTCGAGGCGTTCTGTGAGTCCTTGGCGGAGCATGGTGTGCGTGATGTCGTCGCGGGCGATCCGCACGTGCGGAGGCGTGCACACATACGTGGCGTCCAGGAGCAGGGCGCCACGCTCGTAGATTCTGGGGCCGGCCGTGGACGGTGGCCGTGGTGGGGAAACGCCTGTGACGGCGGTTCTCGGCACGGTGGGGACGGGGGCCGGCCGCAACGAAAGTGGAGTTCGGGGGTTTCGTGACGGCATGTTTCCAGCAAACTGCCATCGCCCGATCGAGTCGGGAGCCTGCAAGGGGGCCAGTAGGGGGGCCAGTATGGGGACCAGCGAACTTTTGCAGGGGAGCAGCATGGACGAGTGCGGTATCGGGGAACTGCTCGTCCGATTGCGGAGGACTCGCGGCTCAGTGACGCAGTCTCAGGTCGCCGACGAGTACAACGCCATCGAGGGCAGCGCGGTCCCCAGGATGACGGGCAAAGAGGTCGGCAGGTACGAGCGGGAGGTGCGCCTGCCGAACTCCGCAACACGCGGCATCCTGGCCCAGGTCTACAAAGTGGAGCGTGCGGCCTTGGACAGCGCGCACGCGGTCAGTCGGCGCCGTAAGGCTGGAGCGAGCCAAGGAATCGAGACACCGGTGCGGGCAGTGGCAGCGATCACCGAGCATGGGACGGCCCAGACGCTGATGCCCTCATCGCTCGCGGCTGACGCGTCCCACTCGGCGAAGTTCGCAAGATTCCTGGCATCGCTGAATGCCACAGAAAGAACCGTTGAACAGCTTCACGCGGACACTGCCAGGCTCGCGCGTCACTTCGTCAGCCAGCCATTAGAGAACCTGTACGGCGAGATTCGCGAACTGCGTGACGAGACGTTCGAATTGCTGAGAGGGCGACAGCGCCCCAAGCAGACAAGCGACCTCTTGGTGACGGCGAGCAGACTCTGCGGCTTGTCTGCTCACGTCTGTCTGGATGTCGGCGACTACGACTCGGCCGCAACCCACGCACGCACTGCCTGGTCATGCGCTGAGGCGGCAGGGCACAACGAGATGCTGGCGTGGGTGAGATCGGTTGAGTCCCTAATCGCCTTTTGGGACGGAAATCCGCAACATGCGGCTGACCTTGCACAGCAGGGACAACTGCTCGGAGTTCGCGGAAGTGTCGGTGTACGTCTTGCCAGTCTTGAAGCCAGAGCACTTGCTGTTGCGGGAGATGTTCACGGCGCTGGTGCCGCACTGGCAACCGCGGAGAGTGCCAGGGAGGCTATGCGTGACCCTGACGAGATGCCTGGCATCTTCAGCTTTCCCGCGGCCAAGCAGATGACCTATGCCGGAACCACTCACCTCGCCATGGGCGGCCCAGGGCATGTGCGACAGGCAATCCAATGCGCCGAAGCAGCGGTCGACCTGTACCGCAGCGTCGTGGCCGGTGACCGTTCGACGTTCGATCTGCTCGCCGCGCACCTCGACCTCGTTCGAGGACGCATGCTTGCCGGAGACCTTGATGGTGCCGAGTCGGTGCTCGACACCGTCCTCGACTCAGGACCAGAACAGCTTTCCGCCAGCATCGTCAGTCGGCTTCACGTTCTTGCCGGCGAACTGGGCGCTCCGAAGTACCGTGGATCAAGACGTACCGCTCAACTTCGTGAGCGCATCATGAGCACCGCTGCCCCCGCGGCGTTGCCTGCTGCCGACTGACCGGAGCCGCCCACGTGACCGACCTATCCGCCGAGCACGACGCTGCCGTGACCGATCGTGCGATCCTCACGGGCAGTGCCTACAGCACCGGCAAAGACTTGGCCGCGCGACAGTCCATCTACCGATGGCAGGAGCCGCGCTACGACCTTCCTGGCATCGTCGTCGAACAACTGCGACGCATACACGGAACGGTCATTGACGTGGGCTGCGGTAACGGCAAGTTCATCGGGCGCCTGAAGCAGGATCGGCCTGACCTACGACTCATCGGCCTCGATGTCTCACCCGGAATACTCGCCGATGTCCCCAGGCCGGTAGCGGTGGCCGATGCTGTAAACCTTCCGTTGCCTTCAGCGAGCGTCGACGCCGTGCTCGCCATGCACATGCTTTATCACGTCCACGACATACCGACCGCCATCAACGAACTCTTCCGTGTCGCAAAAGGGGGTGGCCGTGTGATTGCTTCGACAAACAGTGAACGGGATAAAGTCGAACTGGACCACTTGTGGGAGCGAGCGGCCGGGGACGTACTCGGCGTAGACAAGGGGCCGACTCGTATCTCGCTCAGCGCCAGATTTTCCCTGGAGAAGTCGGCTGGACTGCTGGGGGAAGCGTTTAGTGACGTCGAGAAGATTGAGCTTCCCGGGACCATCACGGTACGCAATCCGGATCCAGTGATCGCGCACATGAAGTCCTATCGGGCGTGGGCGAACCAACATGACGTGCCTTTCGAGGAGACAATCGAAAGGGCCCGGAAAATCGTCACAGATCAAATCGAGAGGGCGGGAGCATTTGAGATCTCCTGCCTTGGTGGAATTCTGATCTGCGCTCGCTGAACAAAAATAGAACGCCCTCGTCACCAGCACTAGGCTGGTGACGAGGGCACAGAGTTCAACGGGCGGCAGTGGCCTGCCAGATGGTCACGGCCAGGCCGACGATGCCGACCATGGCGGCGATGCTGGGCAGGGGCCAGCGACGGCGTTCGACGGCGTCGAGGCGGTTGTCGAGGTCGGCGAGGCGCCGGTCGGTTTGGTCGGATCGCTGAACGACCAGGGCGAGGGCGCCGTCGACGCGGGCGAACCCGGCCTCGACGGCGCCGCGAAGGCGTTCGAGTTCGAGGGCGACGGTCGACGGGTCGGGGTCGGTCACGCACTGCCCCCGGTGTCCTTGGTTCGGCCAGGCGGGGCGCTGCGCAGCCATCCGGGGAGCAGGGCCTGCACGCCGGGCAGGGCCATCACGCGGGCCGGGCCGCCGGCGACGCCGAGGGAGCCGGCTACCCACGGCAGGGATGCGGGGATGCCGGACGCGTCGACGATGGCGGGGAGCATGACGGCCAGGGCGGCGGCGGTCTGCACGATGGTGCGGATGGTGCGGCGGGCAGCGTCGGTCATGGGTGCCTCACTTCACGATCTTGATCGTCTGACCGGTGTAGATCCGGTTGGGGTTGCTGATGTCGTTCGCGGCGGTGAGCTTGGCGACGGTGGTCCCGTACCGGGCCGCGATGCCCGAGAGGGTGTCGCCGGAGCGCACGGTGTATGTGGCGGCCGGCGGCGAGGGGTGGCTCGGCGGTGCGGTGGTGCCGGTCGCCCATGCCCGCAGCGCGGAGCGGTCGTCGAACGCGCCGAGGTTAGTGTCGAGGGGCCGGTCGGTGTACTGGTGGAACGTCCACTTCGTCTTGATGCGGGGGCGGCCGGCGGTGACGTAGTCCGCAATCCACAGGGCGTCGCCCGCGGCGCTGGCGGTGTCCCGGTTCTTCCAGTAGTCCAGGTTGCAGTACAGGCCGACGCGGTGCGTCGCGCCCCGCAGGCGCTTGACCTCGGCGAGGAACGCATCCTTCTGCGCGCAGCTCACGCCGGAGTCTTCCCAGTCGGCGAACAACGGGTCGCCCTCGACGCTGCATGCCTTGTCGACGAAGTACCGGGCCTGGGCCCGCATGTCGCCGGGCCGCAGGAAGTGATAGAAGCCCACGACCAGGCCGTTCCGGCGGGCGTGGGCGGCCTGTGCGGTCATGCGAGGGTTGATGTACGACGTGCCCTCGGTGGCTTTGACGAATACGAAGTCGATGCCGTTGGTCGACTAGGTGCTCGGCTGGTACGAGGAGACGTCGATGCCTCTTACTGTCATGTGGTGTGCCTTCCTGGCATGAGAAAACGCCCGGCGCGGTGCGCACGGGCGTGGAACGGGTCGGGTGGGGCGGGTCAGCCGAGGGCGGCCCAGTAACAGGTCTGGCTGTCGGCCATGTCTGTCAGCTTCATCGTGGCCGGCAGTGTGGTGAGCGTCGTTGCGGTGGTCTGGAGCCAGCGGTGCACGCCGTTGACGTCGGCGGCCTTGGCGCCGGAAGTGGTCGCGGTGGCACCCCAGTTGGTTGCCGCGAGGTAGGGCACGGTGGTGCCGGTGCCCTTGATCAAGATCGCTACGTAGTAGCTCCCGGCGGCGAGGTTGACCGAGGCGGACAGCGGCAGGACCGCCATCTGCCCGCCGGCGTTGTGGGTCTCGGGAAGCGAGGCGGTGACGTTGGCGGTCTGCGCGACGCGGGCGAGGGTCTTGTCGTAGATGCCGAGATACGTGGCCGACACGGTCGAGTTGGGCTTGTCGTAGCCCATGACGTGAATGGCGACCTTGGTCACTGTCGCCGCGGTGCGCAGGGGGACACCTACGAGGTAGAGGCGGCCGGCCTCGCTTGGCATGTCGCCCGGTGTCCGGGAGTCGGCCCCGAGGTCGTACCCCCAGGCCCGCAGGCCGTAGTCATCGGGGAGCCATGTGCCGGGAAGAGCCGGCGCCGTGGTGGGGAGTTGGGTGGTGGGGACCTTGCCGGACGCGTCGAGGCTGGCGACCCCGCCGGCGGCGCCGCGGGTGCTGGTGGCCAGCGCGCCGACGTCGGCCGCGGCAAGCTGCACGGCGCCGGTCTTGCCGTTGACCGACCCGACCGCACCGGCGGCGGGCGGGAGTTGGGTGGCGGGTACGCGGCCGGTGTCGTCGAGCTGGGCGACGCCGCCCCGGGCGCCGGCCGCGGCCATGGGGACGGCTCCAACGTCGGCCGCGGTGAGCGTGACCTCGGCGGCAGACTGGCCGTTGACAGACTGCACCCGGCCGTCGGCCCCCGGAGCGCCCTGCACGCCGCGCTCACCTTGGGGGCCCGGCTCGCCTTGGGGCCCGGTCGGCTCCCGCTGGCCCTCCGGACCGCGGGAGCCGACCAGGGAAGCAAGCCAATCAGGCCGGGTGCCCTCAAACCCTTCCGCTTTGGCCACTTCATACGCGGAAGAGCCGCGAACCGCCACGTAGTTGGGCTTGGTGGGGTCAGTGGGGGCGATGTCGGCGAGGTCGACCTCGGGCGCCTCAGCGGGCAGCAGGACTTGATACGAGCGGCCAGCCGGGATGCCCGACAGGGATTCGGTCACGGTGTACGACCAGCCGTCGGGGATCATGCCGGGCGCGTCGGTGGCGGGCAGGGGGGCGCTGATCTGCCCCTGTGCGTCGAGGCTGACGACGACGGGCCCGCCGAGGATGACGTCAGCGGCCGGGAACGTGAGCTGCGCCGGCGCGCGGAACGTCACGCTGCCGGACAGGGGGCGGCCGTCGGGGGAGAGGTAGCGGGCGGTAACGGTGACAGCAGGTATGGATTTGGGGAGCACTGCATTCGCTCCTAGGAAGATTCAGGGATGTTGATCAACGTCGTGATGGTTTGCTCGACCTCTCCCGTCACCCGAATGGGCTAATCGAATATGCGGTTCGCATAGACCCTTGGTCACCCTTGAGACGTGTGCGTCATCGCCAGGCGCAGCAAAGGAAGGAGAGTGCGATGTCGGACGGTGACCAGAAACTGATCGATGCGCTGCAAGAGAACAACAAGGATCTCCGGAACCAAAATGCCGACAAGGATAAACAGATCGAAGAGCTGAAGAAGCAGCTCGAAGAGGCGAAGAAGCAGCAACCAAGTCCGTCCGGGGGCGGGCAGTCGGGTCAGCCGAGTCAGCCGGCCGAAAAGCAAGCAGTCCGACTTACCGCGTCGGGAACGAAGGGCAAAATTGGTTCGCTGGCCGGAGGCCAGGGCTTGGCGCGGCTCCTGGACAAGGACGGTGAGCCAATCGAGGGCGAGACGATCGTGTTCTCGGTTGACGGCAGGGAGGTTGGCACCGGCACAACCGATGCCAATGGTGAAGCGGTCATCCAGTCCGGCCAATATGCCGGGGATCCTCAGATGTGGGTGCAGGCGCTCGGCAACGGCTATACCGCCATCTACAACGGCAGCAAGAAATACAAGCCCGCGAAGGCCAACGCCCAAATTGGGGTTGGCATCGTCTGAGGCAACAGGTCCTCAGTCGGTGCGGTTCTCGGGCACTGCTCCCGGGCGCTCGCGAGTGCTGGAGCAGCCTGGCCACAAAGCGAACAGGCCGCACGGATCCGGTCACGTCCTGGATCCGTGCGGCCAGCGGCCCGAGGAGGCCGAATGCATCGGCGAACAGTGGAAGGAGGCGCACGACTACCGCCGCAACGCCCAGCTCCCCGCGATGGGCAAGCCGCGATTCGGCTACATCTGGCACAAGAGGTACGACCCCGAGACCGGAGTACTCCAGAAAGAGCGCTACGAGATTGACCCCAAGCTGCGTGATGCCGTCGTCGACCTCTACGCCCGATATCTCAATGGAACCGGGTTCAAGCCGCTGGCCATGTGGCTGAACAGCCTAGGCTGCACCACCACACGCGGGGGGCTCTGGGGGCAAGAGGGTCTCCGGTACTTCATGGACAGCGGCTTTGCCGCCGGCCTGCTGCGAGTTCACCGCGAGGACTGTCCGCGCGGCAAGCATCAAGGCCAGTGCAACTCCTACCGGCTCGTTCCGGGTGCTCACGAAGCCATCATCAGCGACGAAACATGGGAGGACTACCAAGCACGGCGTCTAACGGTAGCGGAGACACCCCCGCGCAGCCGCCTACCAAGCACCGAGGTAACCGGACTGACCCGCTGCGGCCAGTGCAGCAGCGCCGCAACCGTGGCGCGCAGCCGCAACAAGCCCGGTTTCCGGTGTGCGCGGCGCGCCGAGTATGGAGATCACGGGTGTGTGGGGGTCTGGGCCCGCGGCGCCGACGTGGTCGCCGAGGTCTTGAAGTGGCTTCGCGGCGTGGCGCACGAGATTGACGACGCGCCGGCTACGCCGCTGGACAGCCACAGCCCGAACGACGATCGGGCGCGGGCTGCACGCGAGCGGGCAAGGGTGCAGGCCGAACACGCCAAGGGCGAGGCATCGCTCACTCGGCTTGCCGTCGATGCTGCCAAGAACCCGGACAAGTACCCGTCGGGTGTCTTCGAGGCGGCACGGGATGAGCTGGTGGCCGAGCGCGACCAGCTTTCAGAGCGGATCTCGACCTTGATCGAGGTCGAGGAGATGCCGGAGGCAGAAGACTATCTGCCTCTCGTGGTGGGTGTCCTGGACGAGTGGGAGACGCTGACCGTGGCCGAGCGGAACCTGATTCTGCGCAAGCTGATCAGGCGAATCGTTCTGCACCAGCCGAAGCGGCCGGGCCCGGTCACGGTAGCGATTGTCCCCGTCTGGGAAGAGGCGCGGCCTCCTGAACAGCGCCTTCACGCCGCCAAGGCGTGACGTTCATTGGAGAAGAAGCCCTCGAAGTTCCACTGGACCTCGCCCGCCGCGCCCTCGGCATCCGGGGTGCCGGTCAGTTCGGCGTACAGCGGGTGCTGGTGCTCGCCGTTGACGTCGGTCTTCTCGAACAGCGGGAAGCTGACGCCGTACGTCGCCGAGCAGAACGTGGCGATCTCCTCGGCCGTGCCCGGCTCCTGGCCCGCGAACTGGTTGCTGGGGAAGCCCAGCACGCTGAAACCGCGGTCGGCGAACCGCTGTTGGAGCTGCTCCAGCCCCGTGTACTGCGGGGTCAGCCCGCACTTGGACGCCACGTTCACCACCAGCACGGCCTTGCCCTGATAGTCGGCGAGGGAAGCGGGCTCACCGGTCAGGGTGCGCAGCGGGATGTCGTACAGGCTCATGCTCGGGCTCCTCAGTGCGGTTCCGTGGACGGGGACGTCCGTCTTCGGCTGCAACAACCGTGCCCGGCCTGGTCTTCCCCGGATCGTCGACCGGCCAGGTGACCATCGGCCGCAGCGCGCCGGCCCGCCACTCCTTGAGCAGCTGGTCGAAGATCGGTGTGTCCTCCTCGACGCGGCGGCGGGCGGCGGGCGGCGGAAGCCGGGGCGGCTGGTGCGGAAGCGAAATGCTCTGAAAGTGATGTCCCGGGGTCTTCTTGGCGTCCATGCCCGGACTCAACACCAATTCGCCCCGTGGGGTACGGGACCGGGCCGGTGCGCGCACCAGATGCCCCTGGGCCGGTGAAGGTCAGAAGATACGTTCCAGGGCCGGCGGGGCGGCTGACCGCCCTGCCGGCCCTGGTGTGCCGTCGGTGGGATCCCGTGGGGTCCCGCGGATCAGGCCCGGCGGAGCAGACCGCCCAGGACCTCCCGCAGCGCCCCCTCCGCGTCGGCCACCCGGCCCTCCGCGCGCCACGCCACGAAACCGTCCGGCCGCACCAGCACCGCGCCCTCCGGCGTCGCCCCGTGCACCTCGGCCCAGTCGGCGCCCTCCTCCGGGACCAGGTCGGCGTCGGCGCCGGTGCCGATCCGGTAGTGGTCCAGCCGGGCCGACCAGTGGGCGGCGGCGGCCTCCGCCGCGGCGCGCCAGATCTTGCCGTCCTCGGTGCCGGTCAGCAGGACGAACGACCGCTCGTAGAGGTCCAGGGTGGAGCGCCGCTCGCCGTCCGCGCGCAGCCACAGGTGCGGGGCCCGGGTGCCCGGCTCGCCGGTCAGCCGCATCCGCTCGGGGACGACCGGGAGGTCGGGGTCGGCGCCGAGGACCGCGCCCCGCGGATAGCAGTAGCCGAGGGCCACGGTCAGCACGCCGCGCTGCCGGCCGCCACCACCGGGTGCCGGGTCGTAGCCGGGGTGACTGTGCTCGGCCGACCGGGCGGAGGCGCGGGCGCTGGTCACCTCGGCCACCGGCCGGCGCTCGTCCTCGTAGGTGTCCAGCAGCGCCGGGGCCGCGGAGCCGTCGAGGACGGCGGCGAGCTTCCAGGCGAGGTTGTGCGCGTCCTGGATGCCGGTGTTCGAGCCGAACGCCCCCGTGGGGGACATCTCGTGGGCGGAGTCGCCGGCGAGGAAGATCCGGCCCGCGCGGTACCTTTCGGCGACCCGCTCCGCGGCGTGCCAGGGCGCCTTGCCGGTGATCTCAACCGCCATGCCGGGTACGCCCGTTGCCCGCCGGATGTGCTCGATGCACCGCTCGTCGGTGAAGTCCTCCAGGGTCTCGCCCCGGTCGGGGTGCCAGGGCGCGTGGAAGACCCACTGCTCGACGTTGTCCACCGGCAGCAGCGCGCCGTCGGCTTCCGGATTGGTCAGGTAGCAGGCGATGAAGCGGCGGTCGCCGACCGCGTCCGCCAGCTCGGGGGCCCGGAAGGTGATGCTGACGTTGTGGAAGAGGTCGCCGGGGCCGTTCAGGCCGATGCCCAGCCGCTCCCGCACCGGGCTGCGGGGGCCGTCCGCGGCGATCAGGTAGTCGGCGCGGAGGGTGCTGTGCTCACCGGTCTCCCGGTCCTTGACGACCGCGGTCACCCCGTCGGCGTCCTGGTCGCAGCTGATCAGCTCGGTGCTGAACCGCAGGTCGCCGCCGAGCTCGCGGGCGCAGCGCAGGAGCACCGGCTCCAGGTCGTTCTGGCTGCACAGGCACCATCCGGACGGGCTGAACTTGGCCAGTCCGCCGCCCGGGTCGATCTCCCGGAACAGCCACTCCTGCTCGTCACCGGTCAGTGAACGGGTCTGAAGGATCCCGTGGTTGTCGGCGAGGACCGAGGCCGCCGCCCGGATCCGGGCCTCGGCGCCGGCGACCCGGTACAGCTCCATCGTGCGGACGTTGTTCCCCCGTCCGCGGGGATGCCGTGAGGTGTCCGCGTGCTTCTCGACCAGGACGTGCGGGACGCCCAGGCGCCCCAGGAACAGCGAGGCGGACAGACCCACCAGGGACCCGCCCGCGATGAGGACCGGCACCCGGTCTTCGGCCTTGGGATTCATGTGCGTGCTCCAGCTCCAGCGGCGTGTACGGGAGATGGAGCAACGCATGCCCGGCCTGTGGCCCCTTCCATCACGGTTCACCTGCATGGCTCACACATCTCGCGCCGACCGTGGGTCTTGGCCACGATCGAATCCGGACCGTCCCCCGCGACACGCGGGGCCGAAGGTCCGCCCATCCGGCTCAGTCGACCGGATCGCATCGGGAGTAACGGCAGGCACCGGAGTCCCGGATCGCGCCGGAACTGACGACGCACCACAGGGGCCTCGTGCCCTGGAGGAGATGCGTAGATGATGACAACGCTGTCGGAACGAATATCGCAGTCCGCCTTCGACGGTTCCAGGCTCCGGGTCGTCCTCCTGCTGGATCTGCAGGAAGGGGCTCAGCAACAGTTCCTGGAGGCGTACGAGCAGCTGCGGAACCAGGTGGCCTCCGTCCCCGGCCACATCACCGACCAGCTGTGCCAGTCCATCGAGAACCCCTCCCAGTGGTTGATCACCAGCGAATGGGAGAGCGCCCCGCCGTTCCTCGCCTGGGTCAACAGCGAGGAGCACGTCAAGATGGTGCAGCCGCTGCACGGCTGCGTGCGCGACACCCGCTCCCTGCGCTTCAGCGTCCTGCGCGAGACCTCCAACGACGCCGTCGTCGCCCCCGAGCCCGTCAAAGGCCGGCTGCAGGCGACCCCCCGCCTCGGGGACGGAGTGGTCCGGCACGCGCTCACCTTCACCGTGAAGCCGGGCAGCGAGGCGACGGTGGCCGACATCCTCTCCGGCTACACCTCCCCGGCGGCCCGGGTCGACGACAAGACCCGGCTGCGCCGCACCTCCCTCTTCATGTACGGCAACCGCGTCGTGCGGGCCATCGAGGTGCAGGGCGACCTGATCGCCGCGCTGCGCCACGTCTCCCAGCAGCCCGAGGTCCGGGCCGTCGAGGAGGCCATCAACCCCTACCTGGAGCAGGACCGGGACCTCAACGACCCCAATTCCGCCCGGGTGTTCTTCACCCGCGCCGCGCTGCCCGCGGTGCACCACGTGGCGGCCGGTGGCCAGGCGCCCGAGAACGTGTCGCGGCACGCGCTGTTCTACCCGGCCAGGCCCGGCTTCGGCATGACGCTGGCCAAGATGCTGGCCCGTCAGGACGAGACGGCCGCCGACGACCCGGCGTCCCCCGTCTACGGCAGCACGGTCTTCCAGCGCGACGACATCGTCGTCCGCCTCATCGACCTGCGGGCCCCCATCGACCGTGACCCGCTGGTGTCCCTCGGCGCCCGTGGCCCCCGCAAGCTCGCCGTGCTGCGGCGGCTGCTCGACGGCGACGTGGCCGGCGGTCTGAGCACCGACCGCGAGCTCGCCCACTTCCTGGCCCGCGCCGACATGGACCTCATCACCGACCGCCGGGCATCGGACGCCTGACCGCGCCGTTCGCCGACCGACGGGCCCTCGGGCCGCACCAGGCCCCACGAGCCGCACCGTCCCCTCATCCGCCGGCATCACGCCCCTGGAGGAAACAGCCATGACCACGCACCGCCCACGCATCGTGGACCTCAGCGAGACCCAGCCCAACCGCCGGCGCGGAGGTGATCTGCGCGCGATGCTGACACCCGGCGTGGTGGGCGCCACGAGCGGCTTCATGGGCATGGCACTCGTCCAGCCCGGCGAGCGCATCGGAGAGCACTACCACCCGTACTCCGAGGAGTTCGTCTACGTCGTCCAGGGCGCCCTGGAGGTCGACCTCGACGGGGAGACCCTCGCGCTGCGGCCGGACCAGGGGTTGATGATCCCGCCGTACATGCGGCACCGCTTCCGCAACGTCGGCAACACCGAGGCCCGGATGGTCTTCCACCTGGGCCCGCTGGCCCCGCGTCCGGAGCTGGGCCACGTGGACACGGAGGGCGCGGAGGAGAGCACACCGGCCGCCCCACCCGAACGCACGGAGCCGGTGTCATGACCCGCCGCGTGGCGGTCACCGGCATCGGCATCGTCGCCCCGGGCGGCGTGGGCATCCCGGCCTTCTGGGACCTGCTCTCCACCGGGCGGACGGCCACCCGTGGCATCACCCTCTTCGACCCGACCGGCTTCCGGTCCCGGATCGCCGCCGAGTGCGATTTCGATCCGGCCGCGCACGGGCTGGACGAGGAGCAGGTGGCGAGGTCGGACCGGTACGTCCAGTTCGCGCTGGTCGCCGCGGCGGAGGCGCTGCGGGAGTCCGGTCTGGACATGGAGCGGGAGGACCCGTGGCGGGTCGGGGTGTCCCTGGGCACCGCGGTCGGCGGCACCACGCGCCTGGAGCACGACTACGTAGCGGTCAGCGACTCCGGCCGCCGCTGGGACGTGGACCACCGGCCCGCCGGGCCGCATCTGCACCGCGCGTTCTCGCCCAGTTCGCTGGCGTCCGCGGTGGCGGAGCAGATCGGCGCGCACGGCCCGGTGCAGACCGTCTCGACGGGCTGCACCTCCGGCCTCGACGCGATCGGTTACGCCTTCCACTCCATCGAGGAGGGCCGGGCCGACGTCTGCGTCGCCGGTGCCTCGGACTCGCCGATCTCCCCGATCACGGTGGCCTGTTTCGACGCCATCAAGGCGACCTCCGCGAACAACGACGACCCCGCCCACGCCTCCCGGCCGTTCGACGCCCGGCGCGACGGGTTCGTCATGGGCGAGGGCGGCGCCGTCCTCGTCCTGGAGGAGCTGGAGCACGCCCGGGCCCGCGGTGCCACCGTCCACTGCGAGATCCGCGGCTACGCCACCTTCGGCAACGCCTACCACATGACCGGCCTGACCCAGGAAGGTCTGGAGATGGCCGAGGCGATCAACCGCTCGCTGGGCCACGCGCAGCTCGACCGCACCCAGGTCGACTACGTCAACGCGCACGGCTCGGGCACCCAGCAGAACGACCGTCACGAGACCGCCGCGGTCAAGAAGTCGCTGGGCGACCACGCCTACAAAGTGCCGATGAGCTCGATCAAATCGATGGTGGGCCACTCGCTGGGCGCGATCGGGGCGATCGAGATCGTCGCCTGCGTCCTGGCACTGACCCATCAGGTGGTCCCGCCGACCGCCAACTACGAGAACCCGGACCCGGAGTGCGACCTCGACTACGTGCCGAAGACCGCACGGGAAGTGCCGCTGCGGTCGGTGCTGTCCGTGGGCAGCGGATTCGGCGGGTTCCAGTCAGCCGTGGTCCTGACCAGGCCGGGTGGGAGGCCGAGATGAACTCCCCGCGCGAACGTTGTTCCGTCGTCACCGGCATCGGTGTGATCGCCCCCAACGGGGCCAACACCGAAGCCTTCTGGAAGGCCACCAAGGAGGGCATCAGCGTCCTCGACACGGTCACCCGCGAAGGGTGCGAGAACCTGCCGCTCAAGGTGGCCGGAGAGGTCCGCGACTTCGATCCCGGCGAGCTGATCGAGGAGCGGTTCCTCGTCCAGACCGACCGGTTCACGCACTTCGCGATGGCCGCGGCCAACCTCGCGTTGGACGACGCCCTGCTGGGTCGGGCCGACTACAACCGCTCGCCGTTCGCGGTGGGGGTGGTGACCGCGGCCGGTTCCGGCGGCGGCGAGTTCGGCCAGCGGGAGCTGCAACACCTGTGGGGTCAGGGCTCGCGCCACGTCGGCCCGTACCAGTCCATCGCCTGGTTCTACGCGGCCAGCACCGGCCAGATCTCCATCCGCGGCGGCTTCAGGGGGCCGTGCGGTGTGGTGGCCAGTGACGAGGCGGGCGGACTGGACGCGCTGGCGCACGCCACCCGCACCATCCGCCGGGGCACCGACGCCGTGGTGGTGGGCGCCGCCGAGGCCCCGCTGGCCCCGTACTCGGTGGTCTGCCAGCTCGGGTACGAGGACCTCAGCCGGTCCGACGAACCGGACCGCGCCTACCGCCCGTTCACCAGATCGGCGTGCGGGTTCGTGCCCGCCGAGGGTGGCGGGATGCTGGTCGTCGAGGAGCGGTCGGCCGCCGTGGAGCGCGGCTCCCGGCCCCGGGCCGTGCTGGCCGGCCACGCCGCCACCTTCACCGGCGCCGCCCTCTGGGAGGCGTCCCGGGAGGGACTGGCCCGGGCGATCGAGGGCGCGCTGGCCGATGCCGGGTGTGCCCCCGAGGAGGTCGACGTGGTGTTCGCGGACGCCCTCGGGGTGGCTTCGGCGGACCGTGCCGAGGCACTGGCGCTGTCCGACGCCCTGGGCCGGCACGCCGTCGAGGTCCCGGTGACGGCGCCCAAGACCGGTATCGGCCGGGCGTACTGCGGCGCCCCCGTCCTGGACATCGCGGCCGCGGTGCTCTCCATGGAGGGCTCCGTCGTGCCGCCGACCCCCAACGTCGTCGACGTCACCGTGGACCTCGATGTGGTGACCGGGAAGTCCCGGCCCGCCGAGCTGCAGACGGCGCTGGTGCTGAGCCGGGGACTGATGGGCTCCAACGCGGCGATGGTGCTGCGCCGGTGCGAGAAGTCCCCCTCCTGAGAGGAGATTGCCATGACCGCTCAACTGACCCTCGACGAGCTGGCCGCGCTGATGAAGTCGGCCGCCGGCCTGACCGTCGACCCGGAGGAGATGGCGAACCGGCCCGAGGTGACCTTCGCCGAGTACGGGCTGGACTCGCTGGGCCTGCTCGGCATCGTGGGCGAGCTGGAGAACCGCTACGAACGGCCGCTGCCCGACGACGCCGAACGCGCCAAGACGCCCCGTGACTTCCTCGACCTCGTCAACACCGACACCGTCAACACCGACACCGTCACCACGACAGGAGCCTGATATGCCCGGCCACACCGAGAACGAGATCACCATCGCCGCCCCGCTCAGCCTTGTCTGGGACATGACCAACGACCTGGAGAACTGGCCCCGGCTCTTCAGCGAGTACGCGGCCGTCGAGGTGCTCTCCCGGGAGGGCGACACGACCACCTTCCGGCTGACCATGCACCCCGACGAGAACGGCCAGGTCTGGAGCTGGGTCTCCGAGCGGACCCCCGACCGCGGGGCGCTGACCGTCAGTGCCCGCCGCGTGGAGACCGGCCCGTTCAAGTTCATGGACATCTTCTGGAAGTACAAGGAGATCCCCGGCGGCACGTCGATGCACTGGACCCAGGACTTCGCCATGAAGCCCGAGGCGCCGGTCGACGACAAGGGCATGACCGCGCACATCAACCGCAATTCCCGGATCCAGCTGGAGCTCATCCGGGACCGGATCGAGCAGCGTGACCGCGAGCTCCGCGCGGCCGCCCCGGCTAGCTGACGCTCTTTCAGCCCGACCCCGGACCGCCGCCCGGCGGCAACGAAGGGAACCTCCCGATGCACCACGCTCTGATCGTCGCCCGGATGAAGCCGGGCTCGGCTCCCGACATCGCCGAGGTCTTCGCGGCCTCGGACCGTACGGAGCTGCCGTACCTGGTGGGCGTCAACCGGCGGAAGCTGTTCCAGTTCGGTGACGTGTACCTGCACCTCATCGAGTCCGACCTCCCGCCCGGCCCGGAGATCGCCAAGGCGCACCAGCACCCGGAGTTCCAGGCCGTCAGCCAGAAACTCTCCGCGTACGTCAGTGCGTACGACCCGGAGACCTGGCGCAGTCCCAAGGACGCGATGGCCCAGGAGTTCTACCGCTGGGACCGGGACGGCGCCGGCTGATCCGGACCGGCGCACGGTGGCCGGCCTCCCCGTCGTGTCCTGCGGGGAGGCCGCCGCCGTGCCGGCCGGACCCGGCCGGCTCCGCCCGTGCACCATGTCGGCTCAGCCGGCGGGGACGGTGCACTCGAAGGCGTGCAGATACGGGTTGACCACGAGGATGTCGTGGACCAGCAGCCCGGCCTCGGCCATGTGGCGGACCAGGCTCTCCTTGGAGTGCTTGGCCCCGCCCACGTTCAGGAGCAGCAGCAGGTCCATGGCGGTGGTGAACTTCATCGACGGGCTGTCGTCGACGAGGTTCTCGATGACCACGACCCGGGCACCGGGCCGGGCCACCTCGACGACCTTCCGCAGCGTCCGGCGGGTGCTGTCGTCGTCCCATTCCAGGATGTTCTTGATGATGTAGAGGTCGGCCTCGACGGGGATGTCGTCACGGCAGTCGCCGGGCACGATCCGCGCCCGGTCGGCCAGCGGACCGCCGTCCCGCAGGCGGGGGTCGGCATTCTCCACCACCGACGGCAGGTCGAGCAGGGCGCCGTGCAGCGAGGGGTACTTCTCCAGCAGACCGGCCAGGACGTGCCCCTGCCCGCCGCCGATGTCCGCCACCGAGGACACCCCGGTCAGGTCGAGGAGTTCGGCGATATCGCGGGCCGACTGCTTGCTGGAGGTGGTCATCGCCCGGTTGAAGACCTGCGCGGAGTCCTGGGCGTCCTGGTGCAGGTAGTCGAAGAACCCCTTGCCGTAGAGGTCGTCGAAGACGTTCCGGCCGGAGCGCACCGCGTCGTCCAGCCGCGGCCACGCCTCCCACGTCCACGGCTCGGTGCACCACAGCGAGATGTAGCGCAGGCTGTTCGGGGTGTCCTCCCGTAGCAGCCGCGACATCTCGGTGTGGGCGAACTTCCCGTCCGGGGTCTCCTGGAAGATCCCGTAGCAGGCCAGCGCCCGCAACATCCTTTGCAGGGGGCGTGGTTCGGTGTCCACCGAGGCGGCCAGCTCCTGCACGGTGGTGGGCTGCTCGCCCAGTGCGTCGGCCACGCCGAGCCGTGCGGTCGCCCGGACGGCTGCCGCACACGCGGCGCCGAAGATGAGTTCCCGCAGCCGCATGGCGGGCTGGGGGGTGGGGCTCACGGTGGTCATTCCGCCTCTTCTCCCGTTGA
This sequence comes from Streptomyces sp. NPDC058000, assembly GCF_042886435.1. Lineage (NCBI taxonomy): Bacteria > Bacillati > Actinomycetota > Actinomycetes > Kitasatosporales > Streptomycetaceae > Streptomyces > Streptomyces sp. NPDC058000. The sequence continues at coordinate 247,693 of NZ_JBHVQS010000006.1, read as the reverse complement.
CGTTCGGGTGGATGTCGCGTTGGCGCTGCTGTTCCGCGGTCGGCGTCGCTATCCGCACAGGCCGGGCGGCTTGGAGGTCCGGCAGGTGTTACGGAGGAAGGTGTTCCGCTGCCCGGCCGGATCCGCGTTGATCAGGTCCGCCGGGGCGTTCCGCAGCACCACGTTGTCGCTGATGATGTTGCGGTCGTTGGTGGCTTTGACGAAGCTGGGGAAGAGCACCACACCGCCCGAGAGCGGCGAGTTGCCGACGTTGTCCCGGACCAGGTTGTGCCGGACGAGGGAGTCCTCGGTGCCGGTGAGGACGACACCGGATCCCTGGAGGAACGGCAGGCGCTTGATCGCCGGGCAGAACTTGTTGTTCCGCGAGACCTCGTTGTCCCGGACCGTGAGCGCGCCGGCCTTGGGGTGGCCCTCGTCGCCGACCACGAACACCCCGGCGCAGTTCCCGACCACGGTGTTGTGGCCGATCAGGAGGTTGCGGACGCGGCGGGCCGTGATGCCGATGCGGTTGCCGCCGAGCCGGTTCTCGACGATCAGGGTGCCCCGGGTGTCGAGCGCCCCGCCCTCCTCGTCGGCCACGTTGGCCAGGAAGATCCCGGCGTCGCCGTTCTCCGAGGCGATGTTGTCGTGAAGCAGGCTGTGCACCGACTTCTCCAGCCCGATGCCCCACTGGCCGTTGTGCCGCGCGGTGACGTGGTGCACCGTCAGTCCCTCGGTGCCGGAGGCCCAGACGCCGTTCCGCCGGAACCCCTCGACGGTCAGCGACCGCAGGTGGACGTCGGTGAGCGGGCCACCGGGGCCACCGGTGACGCAGATGCCGTCGCCGGTCTGCCCGCAGGCGTTCTCCGCCCGGGGGGCGGGTGGGGCGAGCACGGCTTCCCCGTCGGTCCCACGGAGCATCAGATGTGACTTGTTGATCAGCACGCTCTCGCGGTACACGCCGGGCAGCAGGACCACCGTGTCGCCCGGTCGGGCCGCGTCCACCGCCCGCTGGATGGATTCCCCGGGCCGGACGACGAGGACCCCGCCGTCCCGGTCCGGTGCGGCCTGGGACGGCGGGGCGGTGACCAGTACGCCGGCCAGGACCGCCGCCGCGCACCCCAGGTGGGTCATCCGCCGTGCCCCGTGGGGCATCTGTCGTAGCGCCATGAAGCGAAGCTATGGGCGATCACCCGACCCCGCCACATGTGGTAGCCCGATGACCACAGTGCGTGCAGGGGTCAGCTTTCCGGGGCCGGGGCGCCGGGGGGACAGGGTGCGGCGGGCAGCGGTCGGGCGTGCCCGGCGTCCGCCCCCGGATCGGCCGCCGGGCCGGGCCCGGCATCGGACGGGGTGTCAGTCGGACCGTTCGGCAGGACCTCCGTCAACAGGGCGGCGAGGCTGGCCGGCAGGAACCACGGACGGAGGCGGGGGGCGGTCACGGCTGCTTCAACGCCGTCCCGCACTCCGACGACACCCGCCCGGGGCGGTCCCGCCCGCTTCATCACTCCAAGGGGCTAGTGGCCCGCGGCCCGCCGCGCGATGGCGGCCTCGATGCCGTCCAGGATGACGGCGAGCCCGGCCTCGAAGGTCGCCCGCGCCGCGCGCTCCGGAGGCGAACCCGCCGCGCCCTCCTCGGACGGCGGCGAGGCGCCCTCGGTCTCCAGGCGGACCGACAGCGGGAAGCGCTCCGCGAAGTCCGGGACCACCTCGGCCAGCGTGCCGGCGCGGGCGTGCCACCGGTCCTCGTCGCTGACGCCGGTGGCGGCGGACGCCTCCCGGGACTCGGCGACGGTCCGGGCGGCCCCCCGGACGAAGTGGCAGAGCAGGCCGACGATCCGGCGCAGCGAGGCGGAGTCCAGCCCCGTGGCGTACAGCACCCGCAGCAGGGTCTCCAGGGCGGTGTACTCGTGGGGGCCCAGCACCGGGCGCGCCTGGGAGACCTGGAGCACCCAGGGGTGGCGCAGGGCGAACTCCCAGGTGTCGGTGGCCCAGGACGTCACCGCGGACCGCCACCCGGGGGCCGGGGCGTAGCGGGTGGGGAGCTCGGCCAGGGCCCGGTCGTACATCAGGTCCACCAGCTCGGTCTTGCCGGGGACGTAGGTGTACAGCGCCATGGCCGTGCGGCCCAGCCGCTCGCCGACCGTGCGCATCGACAGCGCCGCCATGCCCTCCGCGTCGGCCACCGCGATGCCCGCGTCCACGATGGCGTCCACGCTCAGTGCTGGTTTGGGGCCCCGGGCCGGGCGGGTCCGGCGGCCCGCGCCGGGGTCCTCCGTGCGCCACAGCAGGGACAGCGAACGGCGGGGGTCGCCCTGGCCCGCGAATGCCACCAACGCGCTACTCCTTAGGGCATAAAGTCAACGTCTCCGATCGAACTCTTTATGCCGTAAGGATAACAAGTGGGGGAAGGCCCTGGAATCCGAGTGGGGCGGGGACCGGCGGTGCTTCCGGGGCGGCGAGCCGGTGCGGGCGGCCTTCGTCCGGGCCAACGGCGTCACCCCGGCCCTGTTCAGCGCCCATTCCGAGGGCGCGAGGTGCCGGCCATGCCGGTGGCCGAGGCCCGGGAATTCCTCCCCACCGGCCGGGCCCGCACCGTCCGCGGCCGCGGAACCGGCCCGCCGGCAGCACCCGCCGCCGGGGGTTCGAGGGCGGCAAGTGCCCGGCCCGGGCCGTCGATTCGGTACCGGGAACGGACCCATCGGTCCCGCCCCGCCCGTTCAACCCGGCGGGTCCGTCGTCTACAGTTGAGGAATTCCCCTGTTCAACGGATCAACGCGATGGCCGGTCGGCCTGAACGCGGAGGGCATGCGTGGGCGGTTTCGCCGAGTCGGTACGGGAACGGGCGCGGGGGGGGGGGGGCGCGCCGGGGGGGGCCCCCGGCCGCCGGGGGGGGGCGGGGGCCCGGGGGGGGGCGGGGGCCGCGGCGGCAGGGGGCGGC